>JBCDGJ010000094.1:0-19076 GCA_038757945.1 Pseudomonadota bacterium | reverse complement strand
GTGCGATCTGAGCGACAGACCGTGCGCCGCCTGGCCGACGATCTGGTGCTCTTCACCGTTCGCGTCGATCTGCACCCGCTGGCGGCCATTCATACCTCCCGTGCTGCCGTGCTGGATCTCGAGCTGGCACTCGACCAGCTTGCGGGGGACGATCTCTACGAGTTTGGCGGCAGCCGCAAGCGGCGGCGGGTGCTCGCGGCGCTGGCCGCCGGGCAGGGCTGAGCCGCGGCCCGCCGAACCGGCCGTTAAGGGTGCTGCGGTTGCCGCGTGGGCGTTGCTCGGCAAGAATCTCGGTTTTGGGCCCGCGCATGTTCCTTCCCCGTTCCCACTGCCGCCGTTACGCGTCTACGATCTGCCTGCTGCTGGTCCTGCAGCCTTCTGCGCCCTACGCTGCCGACGCGGCCGAGCCGCTGCCGCTCATTCCGGAGCGGGAACTTAAGATCGAGGCAGAAGAAGCGACCTGGCTGGGTATTGATGTCTCACCGGACGGCAGCACGCTGCTGCTCGAGATCCTTGGTGACATCTATCGGATGCCGGCCGATGGTGGTGCGGCGCAGCCGCTGACCAGCGGGCTGCCCTTCGACAGCCAGCCGCAGTTTTCGCCGGACGGTCAGCAGATCGTTTTCATCAGCGATCGGGGCGGCTTCGATGAGCTCTGGCTCATGGCCGCTGATGGGACTGGCCTGCGCCGGCTGGCGGAGGGTGGGTCTTCCTTCGATCTGGCATCGCCGGCCTGGGCACCGGATGGCAGCCACGTGGTGGTGTCACGGCAGAGCTGGGGGCTGCGCACCTATGAGCTGTGGGCGTACGCCGTGCGCGGGGGCAACGGCGTACAGCTCACTAAGGCCAAAGCGAAAGCGGATACCCCCACTGCAAACCGGAGCAACAGCCTTGGCGCCGTCTATGCGCCGGACGGCCAGTCGATCTACTACGCACGCAAGAATGGCGGCTTTGCCTACAACCAGATCTTTCCGCTGTGGCAGATCGCACGGCGCAATCTGGAGACCGGGGTGGAGACCGTCATCACGTCGTTGCCCGGCAGTGCAATCAAGCCTGCGCTGAGCCGGACCGGTGAGTTGCTCGCATACGCCACGCGGGTCGACCAGCGAACGCGGCTGCATGTGCGCAACCTGGTGACCGGCGACGATCGGGTGTACGCGCTGGAGCTTGAAGCCGACGAGCAGGAGAGCCGGTTCACCCGCGGACTGCTGCCGAACTATGACTTCAGCCCAGATGGCAAGGCGGTTTATCTGAGCAGCGCCGGCCGACCGCATCGGCTGACGCTGGCCAGCGGGGACGCCGAGCCGCTGGCGTTCAGCTTCGCGAATCGCCAGGAACTGGGCGCGCTGAGCCGTCATCAGTATGCGCTGGGTACGGGCCCGGTGAAGGCGCGGGCGCTCCGGCAACCGGATCTCGCGCCGGATGGCAAAGCGCTCGTGTTCAGTGCCTTCCGTCAGATCTACCGTTACGAAATCGAAAGCGGAACGCTGACGACGCTGTCGCCGCCGGACGTTGGCGCGTTTTACCCGCGCTTTTCCCCGGATGGTCAGAGCGTCGCCTACATCACCTGGGGTGCTGAGGGTGGCCACATCTACCGCGTGGGTGCACGCGGGGGACGGCCGCAGCGGCTGACCCGCCATCCAGGCTATTACCGGGAACTGGCCTACTCGCCGGACGGCAAGCGCCTGGTGACCCTGCGTGGCAGCACCTTCGAGCGGCGCCTGCGCGAGTATGACAACGGGCCAACGGCAGATGCTGACCTGGTCTGGCTGCCGGCCGCCGGCGGCGAGCCCACGGTGATCGCGCCGGCGACGCGGGTGTCCCGGCTGCATTTTGCCGCGGATCCGGACCGCATTTACTTCAACGTCAACGCCTCCGACTTCGCACGGACCGAGTCCGGCGGGCTCGTGTCCATCCGCTTTGACGGCAGCGACCGTCGTAGCGAGCAGTCGGTGATCGGTCCGGGGATCTACTCCGCCGAAGGCGATGTTCAGGTCGGCGCGCTGAAGCTGGCGCCAGGCGGCAAGCAGGTCGCCATTCTGCACGCCCGGCAGCTTTACCTGACCGAACGGCTCAATCCGGCGCTGCCGAAGCAGAAGCTCAAGCTAACGGCGGCAGAGCTGCCGATCGTGCGTCTGACCAGCGTCGGCGCCGATCATGTGCTGTTTGATGCCGCCGGCGAAGCCGTGTACTGGCTGGTCGGCAGCACCCTCTACCGCAGGCCCCTCGACAGCATCGGCTGGGCAACCGAAGAGCGGAAAGCCAGTGACGACGATCAGGAGCCCGACGTAGACGCTGCAGACGCGAGCACGCCGGAGACTGCACAGCCGGCAGACTTCGCAAGCTTTGTGGCGCTGGAAGCGCACGCCGCGGTCGAGCACTGGCCGATCGATGTCTACCGTCCGCGGGTTGAGCCTCGCGGCCAGCTGGCGCTGGTGGGCGCCACGGTGCTGCCCATGACGGGTGCGACTACACCGGCGGTCATCGAGGACGCAACGGTGCTGATCGAGGGGGCGCGCATCACTGCGGTGGGTCGCCGTACGGAGGTCGCAGTACCCGAAGCCGCCCACGTCGTCGATGCGTCGGGCCAGTACCTGCTGCCCGGATTCGTCGATCCGCATGCGCATTTCCGGCCCTACCGCGATGCGCTGAGCGATAGCGACTGGTCGCTCCTGGCCAACCTGGCCTTCGGGGTGACCACCGGCCTCGACGTCCAGCCCAGTACACTCGATGTCCTCGCCTATGAGGAAGCAACGGATGCGGGGCTCATGATCGGGCCGAGAACCCTGTCGACCGGGCCGGGGATTTTCAGCAACAACCGTTTCTCGAAGCCGGAAGACCCGTACTTCGTCCTCAAGCGCTACCGGGATCACTACGGCGTTCGGAACCTCAAGGCCTACATTGCCGGTGACCGGAAGCAGCGGCAGTGGCTGGTGCAGGCCGCCCGTGCGCTGAAGCTGAATCCCACTACGGAAGGGGCGCTGGACATGAAGCTCGGCCTGACGCATGCGCTCGATGGTTTCAGCGGCAACGAACACAACCTGCCGTTGCAGACGCTCTACAGCGATGTCGTCCAGTTCGTTGCCGGCAGCGGTATGAGCGTGGTGCCGACCCTGCTCGTGCTGTACGGCGGACCCTGGGGGGAAGAACACTTTTACAGCCGCGAATCGCCGGCCGGCAACGCGCGCCTGCTGCGCTTCACCCCCAAGGCCTTCGTCGACCGGCGGACGCAACGTCGCGGGATCTGGGTGGCCGACGCCGAGGAGCGCTTCCAGCAGGTAGCCAGGCAGGCGCTGAAGCTGCAGCGTGCCGGTGCGCCCATCGGCGTCGGGTCCCACGGGCAACTGCAGGGGCTTGGCTACCACTGGGAGCTGTGGGCGCTGGCAAGCGGCGGGTTCACGGCCCGGGAGGCATTGCGCGCAGCCACCATCGATGGCGCCCGTATCATCGGTGTCGACCGGGATATCGGCTCCGTCGCCGTCGGCAAGCTCGCGGACCTGGTGCTGCTGCCCCGCAATCCGCTCGAGGACCTTCGCGCAACAGCGGAGCCGACCCATGTGCTGCGCGGCGGATTTCTCTACGACGCCGCCACGCTGGATCGGGTGTGGCCGGATCCGGAGCCACTACCAGAGCAGTGGTGGCAGTGAGCGCTTGCAACGGCGTGGATGTGCCCTAACGCACAGAACAGGCCGGACCGGAGTTCTAAAGTCAGGGTGAATTCGCAAAGCAGGGGTGCCGCACAAGCGATCGCAAGGATGCATCGCGCGGACCGCAAACCATGCGAGAACCTGATTTCAGCACACCGGAGCACCAGGGACGATGACCGGAACGAGCAGCCTACTGCTGAGGCGCGCCCTCGCGCTCGGCCTGATGATACTGGCCGTTGCGCTGCTGGGCGCTCTGCTGCTGTTGTCCAGCGATCCGCGCCAGACAGCATCGCAGCATGCCGACCAGCGCTTGCGCTATATGGGCAATGCCCTCAACGGCCTGAGTCAGCACCTTGAAACCGCGCGTCCGGGATCGCTCGATCTTGCGGCGCTGGAAAGCCTGCAGAACAGCATCGGCGATCAGATCCTGGCCACCAACCGCGATCTGACGACGCTCTACGCGGGTGGGGATCTGGTGGCGGAAACGCGCCAGTGGCTGCTGGGATGGCTGAGCAGCGTGCGCGCGTTGGAGACCGCGGATCCGGAGCAGATGCGATTGCTCGGTACCTCCCTCGATGTCGAATGGACCGTGTTGACCGGTCCGATCGAGCAGCTCATCGCGACTGAAAGTGCAGCCAACGAGGCGTCGACGGCCCTGTCGCAGCAGCTGCGCAGCCTGCTTGGTGACCTGCGCCGCCGAGGCAACACCGAGCTGGCTGATTCCCTCTACGAAACGGAGCGCATGCTGCGCAGTAACCTCAACCTGGATCTTGCGCGGCTGGCTCGCGAGGAGGCACCGTTGTTCAGCGCTGCCGGTGACGCCGGGGCTGTTGATAAGCCGGTACTGAATCGTCTCAACGAGCTGGCCAGCATTCTGGTTGCAGCGCGCTCGCAGCAGAGCGCAACGCTGGCACAGATCAGCCCCGACAAGCTCGCCAACCCGATCGAAACACTGCGCGAGCGGCTGGCGCAGGACGCCCTGGCCCGTCTCGCTATCGTGAATGAGGCACGGATTCTCTTGAACATGTACACCTTGCTGCTGCTCGGCGTCCTTGCGTACTTCGGCTTTCGTCTGGCACGCAGCTATCAGGCTCTCAACCGCTCGCACGATGAGCTTGAGGTCCGGGTGCAGGAACGCACTCAGGACCTGGAAGCTGCGCTCAGCGATCTGAAGGAATCGCAGTCCCAGCTGGTGCAGGCGGAGAAGCTGTCCTCACTCGGTCAACTCGTGGCGGGCGTCATGCACGAGATCAATACGCCGCTGCTCTACGTGCAGAACAACGTCAGCGTTTCGGCCGAGATGGCTGACGATCTTAAAGAGTATCTGGCAGCGACCTTGCCGATCCTCGAGGCCGAAGATCCTGCTGCGGCACAGCAGGCGGCCACCGCGTTCTTCGACCAGCGCGCGCGCTTTGACGAGCTGCCGGTGGCTGACCTGGGTGCCGATATGGCGTCGCTGGCGGCGGACAGCATCGACGGTCTTGGACAGATCAGCGAGCTGGTCCAGTCGCTCAAGGATTTCAGTCGGCTCGATCGGGCCGGCGAGGACCTCTTCGATGTCCGCGAAGGCCTGGAACGTACACTAACTATCACACGTAACTTATTGAAATCTGGTGTGGAAGTTGTGAAAGACTTCAGCGAAGTGCCGTTGGTGCGATGTGCGCCGTCGCAGATCAACCAGATTTTCATCAACTTGATCACCAACGCCGTCCAAGCCATGGCCGGCAGCGGCACGCTGACGCTCTCGACCCGCGACGTCGGCGACTGGATCGAGATCTGCGTTGCCGATACCGGCTGCGGTATTCCTCAGGAACATCTCGAGAAGATCATGGACCCGTTCTTCACCACCAAGCCGGTAGGTGAGGGAACGGGACTCGGATTGTCGATCGTCAACAAGATCGTGCACGACCACGGCGGGCAGATCCTGATTGACTCCATGCCTGACGCAGGCACGCGCATCACGATCGGGCTGCCGGCAGCCGATGCCATTGCGGTGCTGGAAGACGCCGCTGCAACGGGCAGCAACGCCCCCGGTAACCCGGCAGACAAAGACGAGGAGGCAGCCTGATGCTGAAGGTCGTAGAACCCCCCATGGCGCACGGACGCCCGCCGGTGGTGCTGTTTGTGGATGACGAACCGCGGGTACTGACCTCGATGCGAGCCCTGTTTCGCAAAGGCTATCAGGTGCGAACAGCCAACTCGGCAACCGAAGCGCTGGCCGTGCTGGCCGATGGTCCGGTGGATCTGATTGTCTCTGATCAGCGCATGCCGCACATGACCGGCGTCGAGCTGCTTGCTCGGGTGCGCCGCGAGTACCCTGCGACCCGCCGCATCCTGCTGACCGGCTATGCCGATCTGACGGCGATCGAGTCCGCCCTGAACGAATGTGAAGTGGCCCGCTACCTGGTCAAGCCCTGTCCCCCGGATGAGCTGCGCGCTGCCGCTGCAGCGGTGCTGGCCCAGCCCGCGGATGGCGACGTCATGGAGCCGGCTCTGATGGAAGCAGAACCGGCTGCCGCTGACGGCTCCATCCTGGCGGATGTCGTGGTCCTGAATCCCGATCGTCAGGAGACGCCGACGGCACCGACGAAAGCGCCGCGGCGGGCAGACGTTCTGGTACTGAGCGACGATCCGGCGCTTGGCGAAGCGCTGTCCAGGGTTGTGGCCACCATCCCGGCGGATGCCGACGTCGAGCTCCCCGCCAGCATTCCCGCTGCAGCGGCCGAGTGCCACATTGCTCCGGACCTCGGCAGCGCGCGGTCGGTGCTCACCCAGCATCCGGTGGGTGTCATCGTGACCGATACGGTCCTCGACGCCGAAGGGCTTGCAGAGCTCAAAGCGCAGCTGCTGCATGGTGGCGCTGAACCGCTGTTCATCGTCGCCGCTGATCGTTCCGACGCGAGCCGGCTGATTGATCTCATCAACGGCGGGCTGATCTTCCGCTTCCTGCTGAAGCCGCTCGGCAGCGGCCAGTGCCGGCTGTGGCTGCACTCTGCACGCCGCCGCTTCAGAGGGGGCGACGAGACGGTCGCAACGGCGGGCGAGCAGGCGCCGTTGGAGCTCCCGCAGGAGGCCGCCAACGAAGTGCTCGAGGAAGCCGCACCGCGTCAGCGCTGGTGGTCGCGCTGGCTTGATCGCTGGTTCTCGAGAGCAGGTTGAAGCGCACTATGGCGACCTTGCAATCCAGTGAGAGCGGGCTGTTCGAGAGCTTTGGGCTGGCTGCGGCGGTGGTTGTCGCCGGCGTCATCGTCACCGCAGCGTTGCTGCGCAACCAGGTCAGCCAGCAGAGCCTCGAACTGCCTGCTATTCCAACCTTTGCCAGCAGTGCGGCGCGGGAGCAGGGCACGAGCGCGGCGCCGGTCATTGAGCTTGCCACCGCTGCTTTTGCCGCCGGCCGCATCCTTGAGCCGGCGGAGGACAACGCGCTGCACTACTACCGCCTTGCGCTGGCGCGCGAACCCGGCAATCCGGAAGCGCGACGTGGCCTCGAAGACGCGGTCGACTACGCGCTGAACATTGGCGAGTCGGCGCTCTACTACAACCGCTGGCAGGAAGCGGAACGCATTACCGAGCAGATTCTGCGCGTCGTGCCCTCCAGCGAGGCAGCGAACACCCTGAAGCTGCGGGCCATCCGGTTGCGGCAGGTCGAAACGCTGCTTGATGAAGCCAGCGCTCATGTTGCCGCCGGGCGCATCGACGGTCCCCGGGGCTTCAACGCGGTATCGAGCTATCGCAAAGTGCTGCGCCTGGATGCCAATCACAATCAGGCCCGGGTAGCGTTGCGCCAGCTGGCTCAAGGGTTGCTGACCAGCGCCCAGACGGCCGTGCTCGAGAGTGACCTGGAGGCCGGCGATACGCTGCTCAACCGTGCCCGGGCGATCAGCTCTGATATCGCCGGACTGGATGCCGCGGCCCGTTCGATTCGGGACGCTCGTGCTGCGGCAGCAGAAGCTGCGGCAGCGGCGGAAGCCCGCGAGCTCGCCGCAGCCGCAAGCAGGGCTGCAGAGAGCGGGGTGCCAGCCACCGACGAAGCTGCAGCGGTTCCAACGCCGGATCTGGCTGCGGCGCAGGAGGCGCTGGCTGCACTGCTGTCCAGTCAGGAGGTAACACCCGTTGCCGAGCCGGTGGTCGAGCAGGAACTGGAGGTTGCGTTTCGCAAGCTGTCGCCGGTCCGTCGCTTTCTACCGACCTATCCGGAATTGCTGGGTTCGCCGATCGGCAAAGGCTGGGTCGAAGTCAGCTTTACGGTCGCCGCGTCCGGCCGCGTGGTCGCCGCTGAGGTGCTGGATTCGAGCAACTCGGCTTTCCATCGCAGCGCGCTGACGAGCATGCGCCGCTGGCGTTTCAGGCCCTACCGCGTGAACGGTGAAGCCACGCCGGTGCGCTCCGCGCTGCGGTTCAGCTTCGTGCCCTGAGCGGCGCGGCCCGCATCGGGGGCGGTGTTCAGCCGCCCTCTGCCAGAGCGTCCAGGATCGTACCCGTCGCCCGCCAGATCGCATCGGCGCGCTCTACCGGCGTGCGCCCGAGGCGCACCAGCACCAGATCTGCCTCGGGATCGATGATGATCCGCTGGCCGTCGTAACCGCTGGCAAAATAACGCTGCCCCTGCGGCTCCAGCCACCAGTGAGCCCCATAAGCTTCGGTGCCGTCGTTGAAGCTCTCCGTTGCCGCGTAACGGGTCCAACCGGTCGGCAACAGCTGCTGACCGTCCCAGCATCCGTCCCGCAGGTAGAGCAGGCCAAAGCGCAGGAAGTCTCTGGGGTCGGCCAGCAGGAACGATGAGCCGATGAACGTGCCGCTGCGATCGAACCGTGGCGTTGCAGACCGCATGCCGATGGGCTCGAACAGGCGTTCGCGCGCGAAACGCAGGAAGTCATCGACACCGCCGAGCGCATCGCGCAGCGCACGGCAGATGATGTTGGTCGTGCCGCTGCTGTAGGAAAAGTGCTCACCCGGCGGATGCACCAGGGGTTTGCTGGCCGCATAGCCTCCGGTGTCGTGCCGGCCATCTTCATAGAGCATGGGGATCACATCGCTCTGCTGACCGTCGACGTAGTCCTCGCGGAACTCGAGCCCGCTGCGCATTTCCAGCAGGTGCCGCAAGGTGATGGCTGCCCGCTCGTCGTTCCGCCATTCGGGGACATCGAGGGTGCGTTCGAGGTCCAGCACGCCGTCGTCGATCAGGCAGCCGGTAAGCGCCTGGGTGATGCTTTTCGCCATGGACCAGGAGTACTGCAGGTAGATCGGGTTGGCGCCGTGGTCGTAGCGCTCGAGCACCAGTTCACCGCGGTGCGCAACCAGCAGTGCGTAGGTCACGTCCGGCGCCGGTAGATCTTCGAATAGCGCACCGACGGCCTGACGTACGTCTTGCCGGACCAGCGCGGCTCGCCGGCCCCGCGCCCATTTCTGCGTCGGCCAGGGCACGGCAGCGGGTTGTGCGGGCATGGCTCCGTCCTTGCTGGTCTGGTTGCTGCCGGTGCTGGCGCTAGTTTAGAACGCGGTAGCCGCGCTGGCGCAGGCAGTTTTTGACCACCTGGCTGCGCTCGCGCAGGCCGTCGGCGGTACCGCGAAAGGTTCCGCTGGCGGCGCCTACCCCCGCGCCCCGGGCTGCGGTGTTGCTATTGCCGACCGCTGCGCCAATGACGCCGCCGAGCACGGCGCCGGCTGCGGCCCCGGCACCAATGCGGGTACCCATCGGCACCTGGTCGGCAAACTGTCGACATTCGCCGAGATCACGTTCATAGCGGATCGGGTCGGCGTTCGAAAGATCGACGATGGGTTCTCCCGGGCGGTTGTGGCTGGCGCACCCGCCAAGGGCAAGCGCCATCAACGCTGGCAGGAGGACCGCGCCACGCCACGCCTGCGTGCTGCGTCGTGCTCTTGAAAAGCTAAGTAACTGCATGTTTAACAATGCTTTTTCCTTATTCGATGCACAGTCTATCACTCTGGGGCGGCGCGTGCTCCGCAACTGCCCGAAGGCGCCGGCACGGCGTGCCTCGGGAGGTCGCGACCGCCCCGATGGGCCTGCGCCGACCACCTCTGAGACGGTGCCGGAGAACGGCTTAACGGCGGCTTAATCAGGTTGGCCCGCGGTGGCATACAGCGGTGTCAGACCGCGCCAGAGCAGGGCGCCACGCAGGAGCATGAACAGCAGCAGCCCAAGCCACAGGGCGTGATTGCCGATTCGTGGGACGCCGATCGCGATCACCGCCGCAAAGCCGGTGAATGCGATCAGCATGCTGTTGCGCATGATCCGAGTTTGCGTGCAACCGATGAACACCCCATCGAGCTGGAACGCAAGCGCTGATGCCAGCGGCGCTGCCACGAGCCAGAAGCGGTACTGCGCAGCTTCCGCGCGCACGGCGTCGGACTCGCTAAGCAACGCAACCAGGGTATCGGTGCCGAGCAGAAACACGAGGCTGCCGACGCCGGCCAGGGCAAAGGACCAGTACAGGGTGCGCTGCACGACCTGCTCGAGGCGCATCCGGTCGCGGCGGCCGTAACAGGCGCCAGCCAGCGTCTCTGCGCTGTGGGCGAAGGCATCGAGGGCGAAGACGAGGATGAAAAACAGCTGCATCAGTATCGCGTTTGCGGCAAGCACGACGTCGCCGAGTCGCGCACCGACGGCTGCGTAGATCAGAAACGGCGCCTGAACAAACAGGGAGCGCACGAGCAGGTCGAGATTCATCGACAGATAGTTGCTGCGCTGACCCTGCTGCAAGGCGGTTCTCTGCGGCTTGAGCAGGCTGCAGCCTTCGCGCCTCAGATAACGCTGCACGTAAGCCAGCGCGCAGAGGGCGCTCAGCCAGTCGGCGATCAGCGAACCCCAGGCGATGCCCTGCAGCCCAAGGTCGAAGCCGACGGCCAGCAGCAGGCTGAGCCCCGTGCTCGACAGGTTGAGCACCAGGCTGGTCACCAGCGCCGCGCGCATTTGCTGGCACCCGAACAGGCCTCCGAGCAGCACCAGATAGGAGAGCATGGCCGGCAGCGCCCAGACGCGGATCCCGAGATAGGAGAGGGCTCGAGCGCTGGTGCTGTCGCTGGCGCCGAAGCCTGCGATCAGCCAGGGCAGCAGCCATGGCGACAGGATCAGCAGCACCGCCGCAATCGTGCCGGCGAGGCGCAGGCTCCGCTGCAGCAGCGCCGTGACCTCCGAAATAGCGCCGCGACCGAACGCCTGTGCCACCTGTCCGGTGGTGCCCATGCGCAGAAACCCGAACAGCCAGCCAACGCTCGTGAACACCGTGGCACCGAGCGCTACGGCGCCGATGAAGGAGGGGTCCGGGTAACGTCCCATGATGGCGGTATCGACCGTGCCGACCAGCGGCAGGCTCAAGTTGGCCAGCAGCACCGGCCAGGTGAGTGCCAGAATTCGTCGATGGTCGGTCCGGATCGCTGTTGCCAAGGACGCTGTAACCTGTGCTCCCGGTGCCGCTTCAGCCACGGTGGAGCCCGTCGCCTGGCTCCGGTACGATGCGCCGCCCGCGCTCACGGCGGGACGTTTCATTTAAGAGGAAAGTCATGAAAACCGTAATCTCTACTGACGAGTACACCGTATATCTCAAGCGCAACAACCGCCACGCCGTTCGCGCTGCGGACCGTAGCTGGATCAACGGCGACGATAAGACCGCCATCCTGCTCAAGCACGAGCTGATCGATGCGCCGATGCAGAAGGTACCGGAGCTTGAGCCCGAGCCGGCGGCCGAGGCTGCCGGTGAAGAGGCGGCTGCGGATGACGGTGCGACCGAAGGTGGGGCTTCCGAAGCGTAACGTCAGCGGTCATCATCACGTCCATGCAGAAAGGCCCCGAACTCACTGTCGTTTCGGACTATGAGCCTGGCGGCGACCAGCCTGGCGCGATCGCCGGACTGGTTGACGGCCTGGAATCGGGGCTGAGCCACCAGACCCTGCTCGGTGTCACCGGGTCCGGCAAGACTTTCACTATCGCCAACGTCATTCAGGCCATGCAGCGTCCGACCATCGTGCTGGCCCCGAACAAGACGCTGGCTGCGCAGCTCTACGGCGAATTTCGTGAGTTTTTTCCGAACAATGCCGTCGAGTATTTCGTCAGTTACTACGACTACTACCAGCCGGAAGCCTACGTTCCGTCGTCGGACACGTACATCGAGAAAGACGCATCGGTTAATGCACATATCGAACAGATGCGGCTGTCGGCGACCAAGGCATTGCTGGAACGGCGTGACACCGTCATTGTCGCCTCGGTGTCCGCAATCTATGGACTGGGTGATCCGCAGGCCTACCTGCAGATGGTGCTGCACCTGGATCGCGGGGACCCGGTCGATCAGCGCCAGCTTCTGCGGCGCCTGGCCGAGCTCCAGTACACGCGCAACGACATGGCATTCCAGCGCGGCACCTACCGCGTGCGCGGCGATGTGATCGATGTGTTTCCTGCCGAAAGCGAGAAGGAAGCCGTCCGCATCGAGCTCTTTGACGACGAGATCGACAACCTGGCGCTGTTTGATCCGCTCACCGGCGAGGTGGTCCAGCGGGTACCGCGCTACACGGTGTACCCGAAGACCCATTACGTAACACCCCGGGAACGCATTCTCAGCGTACTCGACGACATCAAGGCGGAGCTGCAGGATCGGCTCAAGGTGCTGACGGACAACCACAAGCTGGTCGAGGCGCAGCGTCTCGATCAGCGCACCCGGTTCGACCTGGAGATGATCGCTGAGCTCGGCTACTGCAACGGGATTGAAAACTACTCACGCTACCTGTCCGGTCGCGAACCCGGCGAGCCACCGCCAACGCTGTTCGACTACCTGCCGAAAGACGCGCTGCTCGTCATCGACGAATCGCACATAACGGTGCCGCAGATCGGCGGCATGTATAAGGGGGACCGGGCGCGCAAGGAAACGCTGGTCGAGTACGGCTTCCGTCTCCCCTCGGCCCTCGACAACCGGCCGTTGCGCTTCGATGAATGGGAGCGCCTGGCGCCGCAGATGATCTTCGTCTCCGCCACGCCGGCGGACTACGAGGCGCGGATGGCGGGTCAGGTGGTCGAACAGGTTGTGCGCCCGACGGGCCTGGTCGATCCCCAGGTCGAGATTCGCCCGGCATCGAACCAGGTGGAAGATCTCTTCGGCGAGATTCAGGAGACGGTGGCCAGAAATGAGCGGGTTCTGGTAACCACGTTGACCAAGCGCATGGCCGAGGACCTCACCGACTTCCTCGACGAACACGGGGTCCGTGTGCGCTACCTTCACTCGGATATTGATACCGTTGAACGAATGGAGATCATCCGTGACCTGCGCCTCGGGCACTTCGATGTGCTGGTCGGAATCAATCTGCTGCGCGAAGGGCTGGATATGCCGGAGGTTTCGCTGGTTGCTATTCTTGATGCGGACAAAGAGGGTTTCCTGCGCGCTGAACGATCGCTGATCCAGACTATCGGACGCGCAGCGCGCAATGCCGGCGGTCGGGCGGTGCTCTACGCCGACAAGATGACCGGCTCGATGGAACAGGCGATTGGCGAAACCGAGCGCCGTCGGGCCAAGCAGCTGTCCTTCAACGAAGCCCACGGCATTACGCCGCAGACTATCCGCAAGCAGGTCGCGGACATTATGGAAGGCGCCCGTAGCTCGGCCCCCGGCGCGCCGAAGAGTGCGCGTGGCACCCGCAAGCGGGGCGTCGACGCGATCGAGATTCCGGAGGATCCGAAGGCGATGGGCAAGCTGCTCAAGACGCTCGAGGCAAAGATGCTCGAGCATGCCAAGAACCTGGAGTTCGAAGAAGCCGCACAGGTGCGGGACCAGATCCAGGAAGTGCGCGATCGACAGCTGCTGGCCAGCCGTTGATTCCGCATTCTTCGTCCTGAACGCAACGGACCAGACTCTACCTTCTATGGCAGGGAGCCACAGTGGCCGATAGTCCCTACATTTTTGCGCCGCCGCGCACGGTCGGCGAACTGGTGCACTACATCGCCGCTATCCTCGGGCCCGAGAAGAACTACTACTGGCTTGCGTTTATCTACGGCATTGGAATCAGCCTGCTGTCGCTGGCAACGCCGATTTCGGTGCAGATGCTGATCAATACCGTTGCCAACACGGGCCTCACAACGCCGCTGATCCTGCTTTCGCTGACACTATTTGGCCTGCTGCTCGGCGCCGTTTTGCTGAACGCCCTGCGGATTCATCTGATGGAGCTGTTCAGCCGCCGCTTCTATGCCCGTCTGGTATCCGATATTGCCCTGCGCTCGATCTACGCCCTGAACCCGTTCTTTGCCGACCAGGGGCGTAGCACGCTGCACAACCGCTACTTTGACATCGTCATCGTCACCAAGCGTATCCCCGCGCTGCTGGTGGGCGGCTTTACGCTGCTGTTGCAGAGCGCGGTGGGATTTGTTCTGGTGTCGCTCTACCACCCGTACTTTCTGATTTTCAACCTGATCATGATCGTTCTGATCTGGATCATTTGGCTGATCTGGGGCAAGCGATCGATCCGCAGTGCACTGGACCTTTCGCACAAGAAGCATGCGACCGCCGGCTGGCTCGAGGCGCTCGGCGAGTCGAACGGCTTCTACAAGACGCAGCTGCACGTCGACCGAGCACTCGACGAGACCAACCGCTACACCGCCCTCTACATCGATCAGCAGAAGCGGCACTTCTCACACACCTTTGGTCAGGCGCTGGCGCTGCTGCTGCTCTACGCGTTGTCCAGTGCCGTGCTGCTCGGTCTCGGCGGCTGGCTGGTAATTCAGGGCGAGCTCTCGATCGGGCAGCTGGTTGCTGCGGAATTAGTGCTATCGGTGGTCTACGTCGGGATCTCCAACCTCGGCACCTACATGACCTATTTTTACGACCTGTGTGCGGCGGTCGATGAGCTGAGCCTGTTTCATGATACGCCGCTCGAAGATCCTCCCGGTGTTGGCGAATCGATCCCGCAGGAAACCACCCTCGACTTTCAGCATGCCTGTGGCATCGCACGGGGGCGCCCGACGGAGTTCAACTTCTCCATCGAAACCGGCAGCTGGGTGCTGGCGTGTGCGCAGAACTACAGCGTGCAGCGCTTGTTCAGCAACCTGCTGCGGCGCCACGAGGAGCCCGAGAGCGGTTACATCACCTATGGTGGTGTGGACATCGCTGCGATAGCGGCTCACGAGCTGCGACAGCAGGTGATCGTGATGGACCGTCCCAACATCGTCTCGATGAGCATTCGCGATTACCTGCAGATCTGCGTTGGCAGGGAGGACAACCGGGCTATCCTCGAAGCCGTTGAACTGGTTGGGCTAAGCGACACCGTCGCGCAGCTCGACGAAGGCATGGATACCATTCTCGCCGCGACCGGTTGGCCGCTTTCCATCTCGGAGGCGATGCAGCTCAAGCTGGCCGGTGCGCTGCTGTCACGGCCGCAGGTGCTGGTGCTGAGCCAGCTCTACGACGTGCTTACCGACGAGGTCCTGGAGCGCTCGTTGCAGACGCTGCGCAACAGGGCAGATGGGCCGCCGACCACCGTCGTCTATTTCACCAACAATCGCTCGCACCTGCGCTTTGACAGCTACCTGTACCTCGGCGCCGAGAAGCAGCGGACCGTAAACTCCTATGCCGAGCTGATGACGCTGGCCGACGGCGAACAGCACGACCCCGAGATGCCGAGCATCGTGTCAGGACAAGCGCGTCCGCTCGGCGGTAAGGCCTGACCATGGAATACCTCGATCTCAACGCGCATCACTTCCCGACCCTGCATTCGATCAAGGTTCCCCGAGTCATGCGAGCGGTGGGCTGGATGCTGTTTCTGGCGCTGCTGATCG
Organism: Pseudomonadota bacterium; assembly: GCA_038757945.1. Taxonomy (GTDB): domain Bacteria; phylum Pseudomonadota; class Gammaproteobacteria; order Pseudomonadales; family Azotimanducaceae; genus CALHVX01. The sequence continues at coordinate 3,659 of JBCDGJ010000094.1, read as the reverse complement.
GATCGTTATTTCTGTACTACGCCCCCTGGGTACAGACCACGATGGGCTTCGGCACGGTCACCTCGGTCAACCCGAACGACCGGCTGCAGGAAATCAACGCACTGGTGTCCGGGCGTATCCAGGAATTCTACGTGACCGAAGGTGGGCACGTGAAAATGGGCGATCCCATTGTCCGAATCGTCGATAACGATCCGAAGCTGCTGGAACGGTTGGATGCGGAGCGCGCCCAGGTCAGTGCCCAGGTTGATGCGGCACGCGTTGCTGCCGAGACGGCGGAGATCGACCTGCGGCGGACGCAGCGGCTGTTTGATGAAGGCCTTGCCGCCCGCCGCGAGCTCGAGCAGGCGCGCATCAGGGTCGAGGAGTTGAAGGTCAGGGTGGCGGAGGCCATCGCTCAGCTCACCCGTGTGGACGTCAATATCTCGCGGCAGTCGGTGCAGATCGTCAGAGCACCGCGCGATGGGGTGATTTTCCGGGTCAATGCGGGAGATGTCTCGACCTTCGTCAGCTCCGGTGACGTCATCGCCACCTTCGTGCCGGATAACGTCGAGCGGGCGGTCGAGCTGTACGTCGACGGGCGCGATGTGGCGCTGGTGCGGACTGGCCGAAAGGTTCGACTGGAGTTCGAAGGCTGGCCGATCGTGCAGTTCAGCGGCTGGCCGTCTCTTGCGGTGGGCACCTTTGGCGGCGAGGTGATGGCGGTCGACCCGTCGGCGCAGGCCAATGGCCGCTTCCGGGTGCTGGTTAAAGAAGATCCTGAGAATGCCCACCCGTGGCCGAGTGAGGACTTTGTTCGTTTTGGTTCCAAGGCGCGTGGCTGGATCCTGTTCGAGCAGGTATCGGTCGGTTACGAGATCTGGCGGCAACTGAACAACTTCCCGCCGGATTTCCCGGGGCGGGCGGATGGCCAGGCGGCGGGTGCCTGAGCCAGTGCTCGGTCGACATCCCTGGTGGCGCAGCCTGGCGCTTGCGCTGCTCTCGGTTCTGACACCTGCACCGGCAGCGGCCGTTTCTGCGGCCGGCGCCAATCCGGATGCCTACTTCCGACCGCGACCGCCGGAGGAGACCAGCGCTGCGGCCATGGAGACCATGCCACCGCTGCTGCCCGAGGCGGTGATGCGCTCGGCCCGCGACCAGTTCCCGAAGGTGCTGCAGGCGCTCGCCAAGCAGGCGGGCGTCGAAGGTAAAGCGCTGGCCAGTCAGGGTGCCTTTGACCTGGTGTTCGATGCCAAGGGGTTCTCGCGTACTGCCGGCTTCTACAACGGCACGGCGCTGAGCGGCCGCGCGACCCAGCCGCTCGGCCCGTTCGGTGCCGAGGTGTATTCGGGTTACAAGATCTCCAACGGTATCTTTCCGATCTACGAAGACGTCAACTTCACCAACACCGGCGGCCAGGCCAGCATCGGCGTGTTGTTTTCGCTGTTGAAGAACCGGTCCATCGATGACCGTCGGTTCGGCATCCGGGACGCGGAGCTGGCGGTGCGGCAAGGCGAGCTCGAGGTGCTGCTCACCCGTGTCGGCGTGCAGCAGCAGGCTCTCGCTACCTACTGGCGCTGGGTGATCGCCGCACGACAGCTGCTGGTCTACGAGAGCCTGCTCGATCTTGCCCTGTTCCGGGAGGTTGGCCTCAAACGTCAGGTTGAGCAGGGCGCCCGGGCGCGCATTTTTCTGACCGAAAACGAACAGAACATCATGCGGCGGCGCATTCTCGTCGCGAATGCGCAGCGCGACTATGACCTCGCCGCGAACCGGCTGAGCCTCTATCTGCGTGATGCGGACGGGCAGCCGCTCTTAGCCGTACTTGGCCAGCTGCCGCCGGAGGAGCCGCCGGAGACCCTGAAGGGGCTGGCCGGGGTCGCAGAAGACGGTGTCCGCGCCGCACTCGCAAGCCGGCCGGAACTGGAACAGCTGCGGGTCGGTGCTCGGCGTGCGCAGCGCCGCATTGCGCTCAAGCAGAATAACCTGCAGCCGAAGCTCGATTTCAGCGTTGAACGCATGCGGCCCTTCGGTACCGTCGCGGAGGGGGGCACGAGCCGGGACTCCGTAGATACCATCGTCGGTCTCACCTTCGAGGTCCCGCTGCAGCGCCGCAAGGCGCGCGGTGAGCTCAGTGCCGAGCAGGCCGGACTGAGGGCCCTTGAGGAGGAGACCCGCCTCCTCGAGGACCAGATCGAGCTGGAGATCAGCAATCTGTTGATCCGCCTCAACGTCGCGCGCGATCTGCTGGGTCTGGCTGCGACCGACGCGACCCTGTCGGATACCATGCGGGAAGCTGAGCTGAAGCGGTTCGACAGCGGCGCCAGCGACTTTTTTCTTGTGAACCTGCGGGAAGAGACGGCCTTCAACGCGCGCGTCAGGTACTTGCGTGCAGCGCTGGACCTGCACCTGGCGCGGGTGGTCTACGATGCGGCCACCGTTGATCTGCCGCGTCTCGGGCTCTCCGATCTCGACGACTGAGCTGCTGCGCTCAGGGTTCCCGGCGCGTCAGGGTGTTGAGTCCAGGCTTGCTCCGCCTGTAGACTACGCCGCTCTCTAGGCGCGTAGCTCAGTTGGTTAGAGCGCTACCTTGACATGGTAGAGGTCGTTGGTTCGACTCCAATCGCGCCTACCACTTTTCTCGATACTTCCTGTCCTTCGAAACGTCGTTGGAAGGCCGGTTCGGTCTGCCCGTAAACGGATGTGGCGTTGATCGGTACACGCTCTTCTTAATCCCAGGGTCACGAGAACAGGCCAGCGCTCCAGTGCCTGTGTGGGCGCCCCATCCATCTGCTCCCGTCCGTTCCGCCGACTGAGCTTGGCTTCCACGGCACCGTGATCGGAAGCTGACTGCTCCCCGACAAAGGCAAAGCGAATCAATGTTGACCGCAGCTGCGCGGTCGCCTTCGTCTCGCGCTCTGATTGCTTGCGCAACTACCTGAAGCGGAACGACTTGAATCTGTAAGGAACTGTAAAAGAGCATGCTGATGAGCCCACTCCAGCCCCAGTTTCAGGATTGGCTCCACATTTCCTGAGCCCGCCGCGCAAATTGCGGGTAACGGCGCCACTTCTTTCCCATAGAGTCAGTCAGCCCGTTGGCGCGAAGCCCGGGAGATCCGTCAAAGCTCATCTAAGTCCTTGAAACAAGGGGCTTCACATACTTGATACGTTCGGGCTCGGGCCTGGCACCGGCATTGCTCTGTAGGACTGCAACGATCAACAGACCGAACGCAGTTACGAGTAAGTCATGAAGCAGTTCAAAAGCACGATCATCAAGTCCACCCTGGCCCTGTCCGCGCTCACGCTGGGCGTAAAGGTTGCTGTCGAGCAACAACCGGGTGTGCCAATGGAGGCGTTTACCAGCGCTGCGGTTGCCGCTTCGGCGCAAGGCCCGGCCCTGGAACGCGCTGCCGCCCAGGAAATCTTTCAATCCGCAACGGTCACGGCACTACCTTTGGTTGAGGACAAGGCCAGGCGCTTTGAAGCGTCAGCTGAGTTAGCCGCCGCTCTCTCCGATGCGGGAGAAGCAGGATCCGAAGGGCAGGACGCTCCTGAGTTTGATCCTGTCCCGGAAAACCCCCGAGCTCACACTGGGCCGAGCCGCGTGCAGAAGCCGTTTCTGGTGGATACGCGAGATGCAGGTGCGCGGGCGAAGCTCGAAAAGGTTGTCGACGAGGCCGGCG
>JBCDGJ010000093.1:0-19149 GCA_038757945.1 Pseudomonadota bacterium | reverse complement strand
GGGGTTGCGGCCCCCAAACCCGTGCATGAAGCCATCGAGGTCGCTGCTGTGCTGATCACCGCTCATCAGGGCATCCTTTCCTGGGTTTGCCCTAACCCTAGGTAGCGTTCACGGGTTACGCAAGAGGCCGGCCACCACGTCGCCTCGTCTGTTTAACAGACGCAGCCGGAGAACCGACCCGGCTGCGTTGCAGCCGCGGCTGCAAAGCAGACGAGGCTGCAAAGCAGACGCGGCTGCAGAGCAGACGAGGCTGCAGAGCAGACGCGGCTGCCACCGAGACGGATCAGATATCGATCTTCAGGCCCAGGCTGTAGGCGACACCGATGTCGTACTTCTCGTAGATCTGGCCGCCCTGGGTCCAGATCACCGGCTCGTCGAGGAGGTTCTGGATCTTGAACTCGACCTCGACCTCGGACCGCCACATCGGCATGCGGTACTTGAAGAGCAGATCGAGCTTGCCGCGCTCATCCTCGATAATGTCCGGCGCATTGTCGCTGCCGACGAGCACGATGCGATCGCCGGTGTAGTTGTATGCCAGCGAGGCCTCGATTCCTGCATCGAAATTGACATAGCTGAGCTGCAGATTGCCGAGCACATCGGACTGGCCGCTGAGCTGACGCTCATTCTGGAACAGGCGGGCGATCTGACGGCCCCCGGTCAACGGCACGTCAGCGGCGGTCTCTCCCTCGCCCAGGAGGGTCACCTCCGAGTCGATGAAGGAGACGTTCGCATTGAGGGTGAACAGATCCCAGGCACTGCCCCAGCCGAACCAGGAGCCCAGGTACAGATCCTTGCGGAACTCGAACTCGACCCCTTCCAGCTCCGCCTCCTCGGCGTTGAACCAGGTGAAGATGTCGTTCTGGGCCTGAATGAGGCCAAGCTCGATCGGGTTATCCAGATCCTTCATGAACAGGCCCACGGACACGCTATCCGCATCGCCGTAGTACCACTCCCAGCGCAGGTCCAGGTTCTCGACATCAGCAGGTTCCAGAAACACGTTGCCCCGATAGAGCTGGAAGTTTTCCGGGTTACGAATGGTGGTGCCGGTAATTTCCAGCAGGCTGGGCCGGTTCACGGTCTGCGACCAGGCCACGCGCACCTGCATGTCGTTCACGAACTCGAAGGTCGCAGACGCCGATGGCAGCGTATCGTCGTAGTTCTGCTCGACGTCGTTGATCGTGCCCTGCTCGGTATTGCCACCGAAGGCATCGGCGAAGAGCGTCGCATCCTCCTGACGGATACCCGCCTGCAGGCGGATGCGCGGCGTGACCTGCGCATCGATCGCTGCGTAGTAAGAGGTTGTTTCCTCTCCGGACTCGGCGAATGGGAAGATACCGCTGGCGTTGGCCGCGCTGGCCGAGAAGTCGCGCACGTCCAGGTAGCCGGCGCCCCAGTTGTCGAGCCCGAAGAGCTGTCCCGGGGTCTGGAGCGGCAGAAAGTCCGGCGCCTCATTGGTGATATCAAAGCGGAATAACCGATCGCGGCTCTCTCGCGTCCGCTCATACTCAGAGAAGCCGGCCTTCAGAGTGACCTCGGCGTCGCCGACGGTAATCGGCACATCGAGATCGAAGCCGTATTCCTCGATGTCGTCGTTCAGCTTGGCGAAGTTGCGCTCGGGTGCCTGGAAGACCTCGCGCAGGTCACCGGCAGCCTGGTCACTGGGTACGACTACCTCCTGCAGCCCATCATTATTCTCGGCGTAGGTATAGGTTCGGCGATCCGGCGACTCCCGCAGGCCGCTGCCGTCCACATAGCGCCAGCTCAGCCCGGCGCCAACAATCGCATCACTCAAGTTGAAGAAGTGCTCGCCCTTGAGGCTGGTGGAGCGGATCTCGTTCTCGACCCACTGCAGGCGATAGCTTTCTACCGGCGTGCCGCTGGTCACGTCATCCTCGCTGGAGAGGCCGACGAGCTGCTGGAGCTGGTTGTCGGTTTGCCGCAGGATGACGTGCGTGAACGAGATCGTATGATCGTCCCCGAACTCTAGGCCAATGTTGGCGAAGCCGCTCAGATTGATGGTCTGCGTCGTGGTGTTCTGGTCATAGTCAACGGTCTGCCGGCTGCCGCCATCCACGCCGGTGAACTCGTAACGACGAAAATCCTTGAAGATATTCCGGTACTGGTTCTTGTAACGACCGGCCACGATCGCGCCGATGCTGAACCCGTTATCCATATCGAAGCGCAGGCCAGCCTCAGCATCGCCGCTGAAGTCCGGCTTCATGTTGCGCTCATAGACATCCCACAGATTGAAGAAGCTCGCACCCAGGGCCCGATCTTGCGGGAACTCAACATCTTCAAAGTTTTCGCTGGACAGGACGCGAACGTTCTCGGGCTGATGCCGCGTACCGTCGTCATAGCCCCAGTTGTCCGTGTCGCCGCCGCGGTAGTCCAACCCGTCGCCGCCGGTGGTCTCGGAATTGCCACCCGCGCCCAGGCTCAGGGACAGATAGTTTTCTTCCGGCGTCGCCCGCGTGCGGATGTCGACCACACCGCCGCTGAAGTCACCCGGGTACTGGGCGGAGAACGTTTTCTGTACCAGCAGGTTTCGAACGATCGCCTTAGGCACGATGTCGAGGGGCACCGTTTTCTGAAACGGCACTGGTGAGGAGATTCGGGAACCATCAAGCAGTGTAGAGGAATAGCGCTCGCCGAGGCCACGCACGTACACGTACTTGCCCCCGACCAGCGACAGCCCCGTCACTCGGGCCAGGGCGTCACCAACACTCGAATCCGCCAGCAACCCGAGCGCTTCCTGATCCAAGACGTTAGAGATCTCGGAGGTGGTGCGCTTCTCATCAGGAATAAAGCGTCCGAGCACGACGATTTCCTCGACCACGTTGGGCGCGGCAATCTCGATACTCTGGGTAATGGTGGTGGTCTGAGTTTCTTCTGCCTCGGCGACCTCGGTTGCCGGTGCTTCCTGGGCACTCGCAAGCGGGATGGCCGTCAGGACGGACAGGAGCGCTGCAGCTCCGAGTTGATTCATGAACCTCATCGTTCTACCTGTTCTTTCCTCTAAACGATTGCAGCGCCAGGGCGATCATCGCACCTGGCGCTGCTGCGTCGCATGTCTGCGCCAACCAGCCTCAGGGCAGGCCGACCGTCCAGGTCGCGCCCCAGGTATCCACATCAGATCCGATGATGCTGTCGCCCGCCGGATCAAAGTTGCCGGGCAGGGTGACCGGAGCCGCATCAGAACCGTCCTGAGTGACGTTGGTCGAGCCGTCGAGGAAGCTCTGGATCGTCGCGATGTCCGGGGCATCCTGACCTTGATCGACGGCAGTTGTGCATCCCAGGCTGACACCGTCAAAGGTAATGCCGGTCCCAAGCTGATTCAGGGATGCACCACCGACAGCAAGGCAACTGTCGGAGCCACTCAGCTCGCTATTGAACAGATTCAGACCGGTGCCTCGGCGCAGGTTCATACTGCGCTCGCCCGTGATGCCGATGATGCTCATGTTGGCGATCTGCGGATTCGAGCGCGGCAGCAGATTCTCGTTGTCCTCACGATTGTCGGCTTCGATGCCGTTGTCACCGGAATCCGTCTGCAGGATGTGCACATACTGCATGGATCCCGTCCAGCCATCGGTCCAGTCGAGACTATCGTCGGCGTTGCCAACCAGCACCACGTGCGAGGCATTGACCGTGCCGCCGAAGAACTCGACTCCATCGTCCAGGTTGTTGAAGACCTGAATGAAGTCGACGCTGGTCCCGCTGCCCACGCCCTGGAAGGCGATACCGTTCAGCTGGTTCTGCTGGTCAACGTTGGAACCGGCGTACTTCACAACCAGGTAGCGCAACATACCGCTGCTGTCATCGGGGGTAGCGCCGCCAAACAGGCCGGAGTTTGCCTCACCTTCCTTCGTGCACTGGGCCGTGCCGCCGTCAATGCCCTGCGGGCAGTCGTTGATCGGGGCGTTGCCGTTAATCACCAGACCACCCCACTCACCACGCGCGGTGTCCGGATTTGGCAGCGTTCCCAGGACATCGCGATCTCCGGTCATGGTGATCGGCATATTCAATGTGCCGCGCGCCATAATCTTGGAACCCCGGGAGATCACCAGGAAGTCATCCGGATCATCACCAACGATCGTCACACCGGACTCAATGCTCAGCGTGGCGGGGTTGGTGTTATCGCCGCCAATCGTCACCTGCCCTTCGAGCACATAGAAGTTGCCGCGGACCAGTGCCAGATCGCTGGTGTAGCTTCCGGAGAGCTGACAGGTCGTCGTGCTGCCGTCCAGCGGCGACTCTTCAGTGGTACCCGCGGGGCAACCCAACGACACTGCGCTGTTCGGCATCGCCACCGTCCAGCCAGCAGTCCAGTCTTCGTCCGCGTTCTCAACGGCGCCAACGAAGGGCGCATCGTCGAAGAAGTCGCCTTCCAGAGTGACCGGTGCAACGCCGGCGCCGGTGGTTGAGACATTCTCACTGGCATCGATCTCCGCTTGGATCGCGTCGACCTCACCCTGAGTATCCGCGCGCAACGCCTGAGTACAGTCGAGGCTGAGGCCGCCAAACTGGATTCCGGTCCCCAGCTGATTGATGGAGTTCCCCTGAATCCGCAGGCAGTCGTTGCTACCGGCAATGACGCTGTTGTACAGCTCGAGGCCCGTGCCCCGGCGCAGGCGCGCTCCGGTGGAGTCAGATTTACCGTTGATGGTCATGTTGGCAATGGTCGGCAGCGACCGCGGCAGAATGTCTTCAGCGCCTTCGCGGTTATCTGCCTCGATAGCGCTGTCACCATCTTGAGGAGCCTGTTCGATGACGAGGAACTGGATGGCACCTTGCCAACCATCGGTCCAGTCCAACGAGTCGTCAGCGTTGCCGGTGAGCACGATGTGCTTGGCGTTCACGGTACCGCCGAAGAACTCAATGCCATCATCCAGGTTATTGTGGACCTGCACGAAGTCGACCTCCGTGCCGTTGCCCACGCCCTGGAAGGCGATGCCGTTGAGCTGGTTTTCCGGATCCACGTTGGAGCCGGCAAACTTCACGACCACGTAGTTGAGTTTACCGCTGCTGTCCTCCGCGTCAGCGCCGCCGAAGGTGCCGGAGTTGGCCTCGCCTTCCTTGGTGCAATCCACAGTGCCACCGGCAATCCCCTGCGGGCAATCATTGATCGGCGCGTTGCCGTTGATCACGACGCCACCCCATAGACCGCGGTCCTCATTCTGATCCGCGGTGCCCTGCACGTCGGCTTCGGCAGTGAAGGTGATCGGTGCTGTGCGAGAGCCGTTGGCAATAATCTTGGAACCGCGGGAGATCACGAGGAAGGTCTCCCGTGAACCGCCATAGATGGTGGTACCGGCCTGGATCGTGAGATCGGCACTGTTCGTGTTCTCACCCCCAACGGTGACCTTGCCAATGAGTTGGTACAGGTTGTTGCTGGTGAGCAGCAGATCGTCCGTAATCGTGCCGGACAGCTGACAGACGCGTTGGCCGTCGACCGTTTCAACGCTCGTCTGCGTACCGTCAGGGCACCCGAAGTCAGCTTGAGTGGGTTGAGACACGCTTCCAGGCACGGTCCAGCCAGCGGCCCAGTTTTCCGAGCCGAAGGCGCCAAGGAAGTCTTCATCGACGAAGAACTGATCGTCGATATTAATGGGGGTCACGTTGTCTCCGTTCTGGGAGACATTGATGGCGCTGGTCAGGTAGTTCTCGACCGCGCTATCGGTATCGTTGTCGTGGGTCGTTGCGCACGCAAAGCTGACGCCGGCCACATTGATCTCCGAACCGAGCAACTGTCGCGACCGACCATCCACACGGATACAACGCTCGCTACCGTCGATGTAGCTGTTGAACAGATCGAGTCCAGTGCCGCGTCGCAACCGCAGCGCTCGGTCTTCAGAGCGCCCCAGAACAGTCATGTTCGCGATTGTTGGGTTGGAGCGCGGCAGAAGATCTTCGCCTTCCTCCCTGTTGTCCGCCTCGATCGCGTTATCGCCAGAGTCGGTCTGCTCGATGTAGAGATATTGGATGCGACCGGTCCACCCGTCGGTCCAATCCAGAGAGTCATCGGCGTTGCCCGTCAGTACCACGTACTTCGCATTGACGGTGCCACCGAAGAATTCGATGCCGTCGTCCAGGTTGTTGTGAACCTGGACATACTCAACAATCGTTTCATCGCCCACGCCCTGAAAGGCGATGCCGTTCAGCTGATTGTCGTTGTCCACGTTCGAACCGGCATAGCGAACGGTGACGTAACGCAGGATGCCTGAGTTGTCATTGGGTTGATCACCGCCGAAGGTGCCAGAGTTGGCTTCGCCCTCTTTCGTGCAATCTACAGAGCCTCCAACGATGTTCGCCGGGCAGTCATTGATGGGCGCCCGCCCGTTGATGACAAGGCCGCCCCAGAGCCCGCGGGTGCCGCTATCGACCTCCCCATCCAGATCTTCTTCCGCCGTGAAGATGATCGGCTGCTCAGCAGTGCCATCAGCGACGATGGCGCAACCCTGCTGAATCACCAGGAAGTCTGATTCGTTTTCCCCAATGACGACGGCGCCCGGGGCGAGCTCCAATTGACAGTCAGGCAATGCATTGGCGTTTGTCGTGCCAGAGCCCAGCAGTGTCTTGAACGCTTTGGAGCCAGGTGTGCTCGTTGTGGTTGCAGGCGGGGTAATGCGCAGCGCACCGTTGATGATGCGGAAGATCACGTCGTTGCCAATCAGCAGACCATCCGGGTCAAGCTGACCGTTCGACAGCTGTGCAACGTCGATATCGAAGATCTGCTTGCTGCCGCTCGCTGCGCTGCTGGTCTCGCCAGAATCGGCAATCGCGCCACCCATCATCCCAGCCGGGATCACACTGGCAACGTCGGTACCGCCGGTGCCCCCAGTACCACCACCGGTGCCGCCGCCGGTACCACCACCGGTACCACCGCCGGTGCCGCCGCCACCGGCGACAGGAACTTCGACCACGACAGAGCCGGGCGAGGCGTTATCCGAGGAGCCGCCACAGGCAGCAAGAATCATTGCAGCAAGCACGAGCGTGCCCGCACGCAGCGCGGACGAGAAAGACATCGGTTATCCCCCAATCAAGATGGGGCGCACGGTAGTTAGGTCGTGTGACTGTCCAGTTTCGGTTAGATGACGTTTCTGTGACGGATGCATGCGGCGTTCACGTCAACATCACTGGCCCCGGATGGCTGCAATGTGCCCGCTGGCGTCAGTTTGCGACCGGGGGCGGCAGCCAGGCCGCAACCGGCAGCAGAACAGCCCGGATGGCCTAAGCCCCCACGCCGCTGAAACGCAGTCCGAGATAGAGCAGGTACGCTGCGAGGAGCGCCACGCCCTCCAGGCGCACCAGGCGTCGTGGGCCGGTCAGCGCGAAGGGGATGAGCAGCGCGACGAAGAAGGCGCCAACGACCAGGTCGAAGATCCCACCGGTCGGGACCGGGACCGGGGTCACCAGCCCGGTGATGCCGAGCACGAAAGCGGTATTGAACAGATTGCTGCCAATCACGTTACCCACGGCCAGGTCGGGTTCGCCCCGCAGGGCGGCCACGATAGAGGTGACCAGCTCCGGCAGGCTGGTCCCGATCGCGACCACGGCAAGGCCCACCACGACGCTCGGGGCGCCGAAGTACTCCGCCAGGCGCGTCGCATGGGTCACGGTCAGATCACCGCCGAGCACCAGCAGCGCCAGGCCCACGACGAGCAGTGCAATCGCGGGCACCGGGGAAAAGGGCTTATCGGCCCTGACCGGCACGCTCGCGGCAGCGGGGGCGCCCGCGGAACCGGGCACACTCGAGGAAGCGGGCGCGTTCGTGGCCTCAGGCTCGTTCTGGGCGAGGGCATCCGGGCTCGCGTCGGACCCCGCCCCCGTCGCGGTTGAGCCGCCGGGCGCCGGCGCCAGCGCGACGGTGCCGCCTTCGGCCGCGTGCTCAGCCGCACGGGCGAGCGGGTCAACCTGCCGCTCGCGCAGAACGTCGCTGATGCTGACGTACATGAACAGGATGAACAACAACAGCAGGATCAGGGCATCGCTGCGATCGAGCACCGCCGCCCCGCCGGTGAGCCAGGGATCCAGACACAACACCAGCAGCGCTGTGGTGACCAGCAGCAGCAGCGGGATCTCCTTGCGGATCATCTCGCCCTGAATCCGGATCGACGCGATGATGGTCGCCAGGGCCAGCACCAGTCCGATGTTGGCCAGATTCGATCCGACTACACCCCCAAAGGCCAGATCGGTCTGGTCGCTGAACGCGCCAATCAGATTCACCACCAGTTCGGGGGAACTCGAGCCGAACGCGACCACGGTCAGGCCGATGAACAGCGGCGAGACCCCGAGGATGCGCGACAGGCCGGTGCCGCCACGAACTGTCAGCTCCCCTCCGACGAGCAGAGCGACCAGCCCTCCGGCCAGCCAGACCGTGGTCTCCATCATGTCTCAGGGTTCCTCATTGCAATCTGATATGGCAGCGGCGCAGTCCGATACGGCAGCGGCGCAGTATCGCCTGCGGCCACCGGGCGAACCAGCGGCTGGGTGCGCGACCTCGATGACCCGCTTGCGCACTCACTTGGTGCATCTCCCTGGGCGCTCGATACGTTACAACGCACCAGATTGGAGCAGACTACCGGTCATCTGTTCCCTCGCACCGCCGAGCGCCTGCCTATGCCGCCATTGGCAGAGACTTTGCATAATCTCTACAACGTCGCTCGCCGCTGATCGCAGCAAGGATTGCCTTCGATGCTCGACCCCGCGTCCCGTGTTGCCCCCACGGACCCAGAGCCGCCCCAGCGGGACCTTCCTCACGCGATCCACACCCTCATTTTCACCGATCTCGATCAGACCCTGCTCGACGACCGCTATGACCTGGTGTCGGCGGCGGGGGCGATGGACAGCCTCTATGCCCAGGGCGTGGTGGTCATTCCCGTCTCGAGCAAGACCCTGCCGGAGCTGGAAGCGCTCGCCGAACAGCGGGAACAGCGCACGCCGCTCATCTTCGAGAACGGGGCCGGCATCGCCTGGCCCCTGGAACTGGCGCCGACGTCACTGTCGACCTTTACCCACAACCAGGCCATCGAGACCGAAGGCCTCGACTATCGCAGCCTGTGTGCCCTGCTCAATCGTCTGCGCGCCGAAGTCGGCTTCCGTTTCCGCGGGTTCAGCGACATGAGTGCGACCGAGGTCGCCGAGCGCACGCGCTTGAGCGTGAGCGCCGCGCGGCTGGCCAAGGATCGCTACTGCAGCGAGCCCCTGATCTGGCAGGACACGCCTCAGCAGCTTGCACGGTTCTGCAAGATCGCAGCGCAGGAAGGCCTGCGGCTGCAGAACGGCGGGCGCTTCGTGCACGTCATGCCCGCAACGGACAAGGGCCAGGCCGCCGCCAAGGTCTACGCCGCCTACCGCAAGACCCAACCGCAAGCGCTGTGCACGCTCGCCTGCGGCGACAGCCCGAACGATCAGGCACTGCTCGAGTATGCCCAGGCCTGCGCACTGTTTCCGCGCCCGGATGGCAGCTACCTCGATATCGCCAACAAACCCATCGTCTGCGCCGATCGCGCAGGCACCACCGGCTGGCTGGATGCCGTCGACGAACTTCTCAAGGTAACCCGCGCATGAGCGACTTTTTCCAGAACGGCATCATTACGACGCTGCATAACCTGAAGACCCGGTCGCTTGAAGATCTGGAGACCGAACTGACCCAGTTCGGCCGGGAACGACCGATGGCGCTGGTCCTGCCCTGCCTGTACTCGGAGCTGGCCCAGCCGGCGCTGCGCAAAATCGTCGAGGATCTGAGCAAGGCACGCTACATCAGTCAGATCGTGATCGGCCTGGACCGGGCCACGGAGGCCGAGTATCGGCACGCGATCGAATACTTCAGCGTGTTGCCGCAAAACCACGTGGTGCTGTGGAACGACGGCCCGCGGCTCGGCAGCCTGCAGCAGGAACTGAAGGCCAGACACGTGGCGCCAAAAGAACTCGGGAAAGGCTGCAACGTCTGGTACTGCTTCGGCTACGTGCAGGCGAATGGCCATGCCCAGACCGTCGCCCTGCATGATTGCGACATCACGACCTATGATCGTCTGCTGCCGGCGCGGCTGTTCTATCCCGTCGCCAATCCGCGTTTCAACTACGAGTTCTGCAAGGGCTACTACGCCCGCGCTGCTGGCGGCAAGCTCAACGGCCGGGTCAGCCGGCTGCTGGTTTCGCCGCTCATCCGCACCATGAAAAAGGTCACGGGCTCTGACCCCTACCTCGACTACCTGGACAGCTATCGCTATCCCCTGGCCGGGGAATTCTCCATGCAGGTCGATGTGCTCAAGGACCTGCGCATCCCCTCGGACTGGGGGCTTGAGATCGGCGTCTTAAGCGAGATGTACCGGAACTATTCGACCAATCGGCTGTGTCAGGTCGAGATCGCCGACATCTACGACCACAAGCACCAGGAACTATCACCCGGTGATGCAACCAAGGGTCTGTCGCGCATGAGCCTCGACATCTCGACGTCGCTGTTCCGCAAGCTGGCCACCTTCGGCCATGCGTTCAATGAAGGCACCGTGCGCACCGTCAAGGCGGCCTATCTGCGCATCGCCCTCGACCTGATCGAATCCTATGCCAACGACGCGGAAATCAATGGCCTCACCCTCGATCGCGATGCCGAGGAGCGGGCTGTGGAGCTGTTCGCGGCCAACATTCTCAAGGCCGGCGAGTCGTTCTTAAACAGCGGCGACGAAACGCCCTTCATTCCCGCCTGGAACCGTGTCGCGAGCGTCTATCCGAAGGTCTTCGACGATTTTCTCGCGGCGGTCGCCGCAGACATGCTGGAGTACGGTGCCGCGCCCCAGGCCGCCAACGAATCGCTCTCCGGTGGCACCTTGGAAGTTCCGCTCGCCGCTCAGGGATAGCGGGGCGCGCCAGCTCCGACGCAGGTCGGGCAGCCGGGCGCGAGGGATCGCCAGCGGGTCATGATCGGGTCAGTGGGCAACGAGCCAGCGCACCTGCAGCGGTGCCATCGCCAGCGGTTCGCTCCCGTCGCAGATCTCTCCGGTCAGCAGATCCATGCAGTCCGCACCATCCACCCAACCTTCCGGCCACGCGAGCGATGCAGGCGCCTGGCTGAAGCTCGCCACCACCAGAATGTGCTGGGTTTCCGCGCAGCGTTCGAACAGCAACTGGTCCCGGGTACTGCGCAGCAGCGTCTGCCGCGCCTCAGGGTGAAACGCCGACTGTGCCCGTCGCAGCGCCAGCGCTTCGCGCAAACCGCTGAACACCTGGGCCGCACGGCTGTCCGGGTCGTCGAGCTGAGCTTCGATGTCACCCAGCTCAAGCTGCGAGCGGTTGATCGACCGGGTTCGCCCCGTGCGCTCCACGCCCATGCGATCGTTCAGCGTGCCGAACAGCGAGTGCACATACAGCGCCGGAATGCCTGCGAACGCCAGCAGGAGCTGATGCATGGCCAGGAACGCCGGCAAGGCCTGGGGCCCGTCGCCGAGTGCGGAGAACAGGGAACTGTTGATCTCGTAGGGGCGCTCCTCACCATCCGCAGTCGTGCGCAGGGTGACGAACGCGCCGCGCTCGCGGCAGCGGTCGACCAGGGCATCGACGCGCTCGATGGGCAGCAGGCCTTCCAGCGGCCGCAGACCGATCCCATCGTGGCTGGCGATGAAGTTCAAATAGGTACAGCCCGCCGGAGCGCTGTCGAGCTCCTCAAGCCACTCGCCCAGGGGCGCTGCATCCTCGAACAGATAGGCGTAGAGCAACAGCGGTGCCAGCGAGAACTGGTACACCAGATGCGCTTCATCGCCGTTGCCGAAGTAGCTGACGTTCTCAGCGTGGGGGACATTGGTTTCTGTCAGCAGGCGCACGGGCACACCGCTGAGCTCCAGCAGGATCCGCAGGACCTTCACGACCATGTGCGTTTCCGGCAGGCTGCTGCAATTGCTGCCCAGGCGCTTCCACAGGAACGCGATGGCGTCGAGGCGGATGTAGCGCGCGCCGTGACGCACGTAGTCCAGCAGGATCTCGGCAAAGCGGAACAGCACGTCCGGATTACCGAAGTTCAGGTCGACCTGGTCCTCGCTGAAGGTCGTCCACACGTGCTTCGGCCCCTGGCGCGTCTGCACCAGGCTGAGCAGCGGCGTGTTCCGCGGGCGCACCACCTGATCGAGTTCCGCCGAGGGCTCACTGGTCAGAAAGTAGTCGCAGCCCGGCAGCAGGCCACCGACAAAATCGGCAAACCACAGGTGTTCGCGCGAACAGTGGTTGATCACCAGATCGAACATCAGTTCAAAGCGCTCGGAGAGCGCCTCGATGTGCTGCCAGCCGCCCAGGTCCTCCCGCACGGTCTGGTAGTCGGTCACTGCGAAGCCGTCGTCGGAAGAAAACGGAAAGAACGGCAGCACATGGATCGCAGAAAACAGACCGTCCAGATGACCATCCGCAAACCGCTTCAGAGCCCACAGGGGCGGCAGCCCGGTCGCCAGGACACTGTCGCCGTAGGTGATAAGGACCTGGTCCTGCTCACTGAAACGCACGCTCGCCGGCGCAGCAGGTGCAGCGACGGCCTGGTCCGCGGCAGGGCCATGGGTCGTCGCGATTCGCTCGAGCCGGCGCGCCATCATGGGCGCAGCACCGGCACCGTACAGGTGCGACAACAGTTCCTGCAGCCGATAGCTTGCATCGCTGGTCGGCGCCTGGCTGCTTTCCGGCGTCAGGCCGGTGACCGGCAGGCCATCGAGGCGCGGCGCCGCGGCAGGGGCGCGATCGGACGTGTTGGACAGATCAGTCAAGAGGCTGGGCAAACTACGGGAACAACGCCGGTAACGATACCAGCGCCAGCGCAACGGGAAATGAGCAGCCTGTAATGGAGATTCAATAATGAACGCAGTCGATTGGGGAATCGTGACGCTGTACCTGTCCGGCATGCTGTTGCTCGCCGCCTGGCTGGGTCGGTCACAGCGCGCAAGCAAGGATTACTTTCTTGCCGGTAACGCGATGGGGCCCGGTGCTCTGGCCGCCTCAACGATCGCCACCCAGTGCTCGACGAACTCCCTGCTCGGCGCGCCGGCGTTCGTTGGCTTTACCCTCGGAGGTGGGCTGGTCTGGCTGCAATACGAGCTGGCCGTGCCTCTGGCCATGGCCGCCCTGCTCTTTCTGGTCGTTCCGGCCCGGCGATCGGGCATCACCTCCATCTACGCGATTCTCGAAAGCCGCCTGGGCACGGCCAGCCGCCGAACCGCCAGCGCGAGCTTCCTGCTGTTTCGCGGCGTCGCCACCGGCGTGACCATCTACGGCATCGCCCTGGTTCTGGCGCTGATTATGGACTTGAGCTTCGCCTGGGCTGTGGCTCTGCTCATGGGTGTCACCCTGGTCTATGACCTGCTCGGCGGCCTGCGCGCGGTCGTGGTCAGCGACGTGCTGCAGCTGGCGCTGCTCGCAGTCACGGTCCTGATCGCCCTGGTCCTGCTCGCCGGCACCGTCCCGTTGAGCGACTGGTTCAACGCGCGCACGGATACGCTCGTCAATGACTGGGGGACCACAGGCAACAACTACGGGTTCTGGCCCATGCTGATCGGCGGCTTCTTTCTGTACGCCGCCTACTACGGCTGCGACCAAAGCCAGACCCAGCGGCTGCTGGCAGCGCGCAGCGCCGGCGACACCGCCCGCGTGCTGGTCTTGAACGGCGTGCTGCGCTTCCCGCTCGTGCTCGCCTACTGTCTCCTCGGGCTCGCCTTGGCCGCATACGCCGCAACGGACCCCGGATTTATCGCTCACCTGCCCCGCACGGATACCGGTAACCCCAACTTCAACCTGGTGTTTCCAAGCTACGTGCTCGCGAATTTTGCACCGGGCTTTGTGGGGCTGGTCATGGTCGGTCTGATCGCCGCAGCCATGTCGTCCATCGACTCCGCGATCAACTCGCTCTCCGCAGCCACGGTCGAGGACTTCATCGCCCCGTTTACCGATCTGTCACCGGCGCAAAGCCTGTTCGTGTCACGGCTGACAACCCTGCTTTGGGGCCTTGCCACTGTACTCTTCTCATTCCAGGTCGAGCGCATCGCGCCAACGATCTTAGAAGCGATCAACAAGGTCGGCTCCATGGCCAACGGCCCGCTGCTGGCCCTGTTCTGCTGCGCCCTGTGGTTTCCGAAGCTGGGGCAGCGCGCCGCCCTGCTCGGCTTCGCTGCCGGCCTCGGCGCCAATCTCTGCGCCGCGCTCGCTCTGCCGCAGCTCTCCTGGCTGTGGTGGAACGTGCTGGGCTGGGCGGTCGCGCTGACCGTTGCCGGGCTGTTCGGGCGCGCCCTCCCGGCACCCGCGACCGGCGCATCAACGGGCGACGGCGACGCAGATGCGAACATGATCGCGGCAACGCCAGCGAGCAGCGATGCCTACACGCCTGCACGGCGGCGTCGTGACCTGATTGTGCTGACCTCGATGGCCCTGCTGATCATGCTGATCTGCGTGATCTTCGATCGGCTCAGCGGTGGCGGTGGCGCTTAACGAAAGAGCTGTGAGACCGACTTGCCGTGGTGGATGGCGTCGATCGCCTCGGCAAACAGGCTCGCGACCGAGACCGCCTCGACCTTACCGCTGCGCCGGTCTTCAGCCACGGGAATGCTGTCCGTGACCACCACACGCTCGATGGCCGAGTCATCGAGGCGACTCTTGACGGATCCACTCATGACCGCGTGCACCGCCGCCGCTTCCACTCGCCGCGCGCCGGAGGCTTTCAGGAACTCCGCCGCCGCCGCCATGGTGCCGCCGCTCGCGATCTCATCGTCGATGATGAGCGCATTGCGACCCGCGACATCACCGATCAGGCTCACCGCCCGCGGCTGCTCCGAATCGTCGTAGCGCCGTTTATCGATGATCGCCATCGGCAGATTCAGCCGATTGGCATACTCCCCCAGATCCTTCGCTTCGCCGACGTCACCCGCGACCAGCACCGAGTCCTTGAGGTCGGTCGTGTCCCGCAGGTAATCGCAGACCAGCGGCGTGGCGTTCAACTGGTCCGTCGGAATCCGGAAAAAACCCTGCACCTGCGGTGAATGCAGGTTCATGGTCAGCACGCGGTTGGCGCCAGCGGTTTCCAGCAGATCAGCGATGAGGCGCGCGGTGATGGAGATCCGCGGCCGGTCTTTCTTGTCCGAGCGCGCATAGGGAAAGTACGGCAGTACCGCCGTGATGCGCCGCGCCGACGCGTGCTTGAGCGCGTCGATCATGATCATCAGCTCGAGGAGATGATCGGAGACCGGCGAACAGGAGGTCTGCACCACGAACACATCGCACTCCCGCACGTTGTCCTGGCACTGGTAGAGGATGTTCTCGTTGCCGAAGCGCACGATCTCACCGGGGGTGAGGCGAATGCCGAGGTGTTCGGCGATGGCCGCGGCGAGCTCCGGGTGTGAGGTGCCGGTAATCAGGCGGATACGATCAGACACGGGCAGCTTCTTCCGGGCGGGGCGC
Source organism: Pseudomonadota bacterium (assembly GCA_038757945.1). GTDB lineage: Bacteria > Pseudomonadota > Gammaproteobacteria > Pseudomonadales > Azotimanducaceae > CALHVX01. The sequence continues at coordinate 3,735 of JBCDGJ010000093.1, read as the reverse complement.
GCAGTATAGCGATTGGCGGGAACAGGCCCTAGGATGCTCCGATGAGACGAGAGAGAGCGTCATGAACGACAACAGCCTCACGGGACGGGTGGCCATCGTCACCGCCGCCGGCCGGGGTATCGGCCAGGGGATCGCCCTGCGCCTGGCCGCCGCCGGGGCCGACCTGGTAGTAAATTCCTACGGCGTGGAGACCACCGGCGCAACCGCCGCTGCCGTGCGGGAAACAGGCGCCCGGGCGCTCGAGGTACCTGGCGACATTACTGACCCCGCGGTGATGCTGGATCTTGCGGAGCGCGCCATCGCCGAGTTCGGACAGATCGATGTGCTGGTCAACAATGTCGGGGCCGGCCCCAAGGAGGGGATTGCCCCCGGTGACGGTCCCCTGGGCACCACCGCGGCGACCTGGGATGCCCTCTACCAGCAGAACCTGCGACCGGTGGTCCTCATGTGCGAGGCGGTGCTGCCGCACATGATCGAGCGGCGTCAGGGGCGGATCATCAACATTTCATCCATTGCCGGGCGCGCGGCGCTGCCGGCGGCTCTGCTCAAAACCCTGGTGCCCACGTCTTACGGCGCCATGAAAGCCGCGCTCATCAGCTACACCCAGTGCCTGGCGCAAACTGCGGGCGAGCACAACATCAACGTGAACGCGATCTGCCCGGGTATCGTCAAGACCGACGCCTGGCGGCAGAATGCCAAGGCGGCCGTGGCCATCTTTCCGCAGTTCAAGGGCATGGACCCGGACGCCTGGTTCGAAGGGGTCTGCCGCGGGGACTACCCGGAGCTGTTCGACGCGACGCCCTTAGGGCGCCCGCAAACGGTCGAGGACATGGGCAATGCCGCCGTGTTCTTGGCTTCCGACAACGCGCTCAACATCAGCGGCCAGTCGCTCATGGTCGATGGCGGCATGATCAAGATATAGGGGACTCGCAATGGCACCGCTCGGCAAACTCATCAAGTGGCTCATCTATCTGCTGCTGCTCATCGCCCTCGTGGTGGCGCTGGGCCTGTTCGGAATGCGCTTCGCCGATGGCCCCCGCGGCATCATCGCGGGCGGCCCCTTCAGCAGCGGCACGCTGCACAGCGGCGCCGAGCCTGACTGGTCGTTCCTTAAGGATCGCCAGGAGGTCGAGTTCCAGCTGCTTGAGCCGGCGCGTTCCCGGACCACCTGGATCGTTGAGCATGACGGCCGCATCTACATCCCCAGCGGCTACATGAACACCAACTACGGCAAGATCTGGAAGCAGTGGCCACTGGAAGCCGAGAAAGATGGCCGAGCCATCCTGCGTGTCGACAACGTGCTCTATGAGCGCCGTCTGGTCCGGATCCGTGAAGGCGAGCAGTTACCGGTGCTTGTGAGCGAGCTGGGCCGCAAGTATCTGGGCAACGATCCAGGCATGGTCGAAGGCGGCCTCGCTCAAATCGACAGTGGCAATCTGTGGATCTTCGAGCTGCAGCCGCGCTAGCGCCCTACTTCATGCGGTAACGAATGGGCAGGCTCTTCAGACCACCCACGAAGGTCGAGTGCATGTAGCGTGGCTCACCGGCCAACTCGATGTGATCGACGCGCGCCAGCAACTCGCGGTACAGGGCGGTGATTTCCATGCGCGCCAGGTGTTGCCCCAGGCAGACATGGGCCCCGAAGCCGAAGGCGAGCTGCTTGGCATCCTTGCGATCGACACGGAACTCGAAGGGCGCATCGAACACGCGCTCGTCGCGGTTCGCTGAGGGGTACCAGAGAATCGCCGAGTCACCGGCCCGGATGGTGGTATCCCCCAGGGCGAAGTCTTCTGTGGCGGTCCGCATAAAGTGCCGCACGGGCGATGTCCAGCGAATCATCTCGTCCACGGCGGTCGGCAACAGCGCCTCGGGATCGGCCCGCAACTGCGCCAGCTGATCGGGGTTCTCGATCAGCGCCAGGAGGCCGCCGGAGGTCGAGGAGCTGGTCGTGTCGTGCCCGGCAGTGGCGATGATCATGTAGTAGCCGTTCGCCTCGAGCTCGCCAAGGGGCTCACCATCGATCTGTGCGTTGGCGATGACCGTGGCAACGTCGTCGGTCGGGTTCGCCCGCCGGTCTTCCGTGAGCTTTGCGAAGTAGGCCTCGAAGTCTTCGACCACCGCCATGAAGTCGGCGATCTCGAAGGAGCGAGCCACGTCAGGATCGGAGCTGCCGAACAGTTCCTGGGTGAGCTTCATCATGAGCGGCTCATCGGACTCAGGCACACCGAAGATCGACATGATGACGCGCAGCGGATACCAGATCGCGACATCCTTGACGAAGTCGCACTCGCCACCGAGATCGCCCAGTCGATCAACATACTGTTTGGCCAGCTCGTTCACCCGCCCCTCGAGTGTGCGCAGGTTCTTGCCCATGAACCAGGCCTGCGTGAGCATGCGCAGTTTGCTGTGATCCGGGTCGTCCATCTGCACCAGCGAACGGACCAGGTGCTTACGACCGCTCATGGCCTCGAGCATCTGAGTCATCATCTTCGGCTGCAGCGTGGGACGGGGGTCGTTGATGAAGATCGTCTTGTTCGCCTCGAGGGTTTTGATGTCCTCGTAGCGCGTAATGGACCAGAACGGATCGAAGCCTTCGGGCTCGAGGTAGCGCACCGGATCGTTCGCTCGCAGCCAGCGCAGCTGCTCGTGCACGGCCTGCTCATGAGACCAGAACTCGGGATTCACCAGCGCTTCGTCAATCGCGGGCGATTCGATCAGGGGCACGGACTCACTCAAGGCGGCTCTCCGGGGCTGCGTGTGTGCCCAGTCTACCGAAGGCGCATGAGCGACCGAAGGCTTGCTAGCGAGCGAATGCTAGATGGCGACGAAGTTCCCGTTTGCATCGGCCAGGCTCCGGCGCCGCCGGGCGCGCAGGACGCTGAGGCTGAGCAGCCCGAGCGCGAGCATGGTCACTGCGGGGGGCTCCGGGACACTCGCACTCGAGCCCGTGACGGTGATCTGGAAATCGCACAGGCCGTCGCACCGAGTCCGCGCGGCGCTGTGGTCAAAGACCCCCACGGTGTACACGCCGGCCTGGGCGGTGAACTGCTCCCGGGGATCCCCGTAGGGCCCGAGGGCGGCGATCTCATCATCCGCAAAGAACTGAGCGCGGCCGAGTTCCGTGGTGTCGCTGAATAACCCGAACCAGATCCACATGACCGGGTCGTGGTCGCGCTCGCTGCGCAGCACCGTCACGTCGATCCGATCTCCGGCGTTGGCCTCAAAGCGCCAGTAGCTGAAACGGTCGAGGGCGCCAATCGAGTCATTCGCGACGGTGCCGGCCACGCTCTCTCCAGCGGTCAGATCGGCCTGATACAGGATCGGGCCGGCGAGCGCGAGGCCAGGCAGGCTCAATAAGCCGGTCAGGAACAGGGGCAGGATAGAGGGTTTCACTGCGAAGACTCCGCGACTGCTCAAAGGGATGCCCAAGGGCGTTTCACAGGGGAGATTGCAGGCTGCGTGCCAGTTTTTTATCCTTCTAAATCAGATAGTTAGTTGTAAATGTGATGTAATTGACGGCCATCGTCGGCAGGAATGGACGCGTTGCGTCACCATTTTGACAGGCATTTTGCCGCGTGCTGACGGATTTCTGACGGCGCATCGTGCCGCCTGAGAAGACGGCACGACGGAGGTGCTCACTTTGCTTTCTTGCCCCCGCTCTTGAGGCAGGCCGCCATGGACGGCTTCGCAACGTACACCTTGGTTTCCCAGTAGTCCTTGTGGGAGGAGTCGAGG
>JBCDGJ010000092.1:0-19442 GCA_038757945.1 Pseudomonadota bacterium | reverse complement strand
TCCAGGGAGATGTAGAGCAGGTTATCGAAGCCGAGCACCGCCTGCAGCAGCACCAGCATGGCCAGGCTGAAGAGGTTCTCGAGGGTAAACAGATCCATGGTGCGCACTCCCTAAAGGACGGTGCCGGAGTGTACCGGGTGCACCGACCGGTGCCAGCGCTTTCAGCGCCGGCGCTGCTCGCGCCGCGCGGTTTCCTGCTCAGTCGGGCAGCGGTAGGGCGGTGGTCGACTTGAGACATTCCATGGCGAAGGAAGAGGACACATCGCTCAGCGGGGCGATGCTGATCAGTCGTTTGTAGACCCGATCGTAGTCGGCGATGTCGCGGACTACGACTTTCAGCAGGTAGTCCGTATCGCCGCTCATGCGGTAGAACTCCATGACCTCCGGTACCGTGGCAACACCGGCAGCGAACTGTCGTAGCCAGGACTCGTTGTGCTCGGTGGTACGGAGGGCGACGAACACGGTGACCGGAACGCCGAGGGCCTGGCGATTCAGCAGCGCCACCCGGGCATCGATGAATCCTGCATCCTCCAGGCGGCGCACCCGGCGCCAGCAGGCGTTGGTGGACAGGTTGACCCGTTCCGCCAGCTCCTGATGGGTTTGCGCAGCATCGAGCTGCAGGTGGTGCAGAATGGCCCGATCGATGCGATCGAGGCTTACGGATTCGGTCATCGCTGGTCTCGCTGGCCAACCGCGATTCTGGACACGGCAACGGCTGCCGCGCAAGCCGAACGGACCGTGCGCGGGCATGGGTCACAGGCTCTGCAAAGCGAGTCTTGACACTCCGTACGGCGGAATCTAAAAAGCCGTCATCGACACCGCTAAGGATATCGCGGTCGTGTACACCCACGCTCTCTGTGCAGCAGTCAAGGAAGACACGACGCGGCTTTCGTGCCGTGCGGTGATGCTCACCCGGTTGCCCGTCCAACGTCCAACGTTCCGGGTAGCGGTTGGCACTCCGTGGAGGAGGGGTTTCTGATGGCGCGCGCAAAGGCAGCCACCCGCGGTCGCCGAGGCGGCAGAAAGCGCGGCACATCCGAAGCCGCGGCAGACGACGTGGCCACCAGTCCTGCTGCGGACGAGGCGGCGGACGAGTTCGAAAGTGACGCCGATGCCGAGTTCAGCGCCGCGGACGATGGTAGCGGCGACGCAGATGGCGAGGCCGAGGGTGATGAAGTGCTCGATGCCGAGGCCATGGACGGTGACCTCGACGAAGACGGATTCGACGACGAAGCAGACGGCGAAGACCTGTCCGCTGCAGAGCAGCTGCTGGGCGACAAGCAGGGGAGCGCGCGTGAGCTGGCCATTCGCAGGGCGATTGAGGAACGGCGCGAAGCGCGGCGCCTGAAGGAAGACCTCGATTACCTCGATCTAGACGACTGAGCTCAAGCCATCGATTCCAACCCTCCGCTGCTGCCGCCGACACGGGATCTCGTGCTGCTTGGCGGTGGTCATGCTCACGTGGAAGTCGTGCGTGCCTTCGGCATGCAGCCGCCGCATCGGACCCGGGTGACGCTCGTCGCGCGCGAAGCGCAGTCTCCTTATTCCGGAATGCTGCCGGCGTATCTGGCCGGTGCCTACGAGCATGCTGAGCTGCACATCGACCTGTATCGGCTGTGCCAGCAGGCTGGGGTGCGCTTCGTCCACGCTGAGGTCCAGGCGCTCGATCTGGACCGGCGGCGGCTGCACATCGATGGCCGCCCGGCGATCGGCTACGACCTGCTGTCCCTGAACACGGGTGCCGTTCCTGCAGCGCTGGTGAGTGGACCGGAGGTTGTGCCGGTGAAACCGATTGGCCAGTTCCTGCCGCGCTGGGAAGCGCTCAGGGCCGGGCTGGTGCCGGGTGACCGGCTGGCGCTGGTCGGACTTGGTGCCGGTGCCGTGGAGCTGGCAATGGCACTCCGTACGCAGCTTCCGGCCGACGTCGAACTGGTGCTGGTGGGTGGACGCCTGCTGCCAGGATGGCCGCAGAGGGCCTGTCGCTGGGCACGTCGCGAGTTGGCAGCGGCCGCGATCGAGGTGCTGGAAGGGCAGCGGGTCGATCGCTTCGAGCAGGGCACGCTGCAGGGTGACGAGGGCTTTGCGTTGTCCGTCCGGGCCGTCCTCGATGTGACCGGCGTGCAGGCGCCGGACTGGATTCGCAACAGCGGCCTCGCCACCGACGAGCAGGGCTTCGTCCGTGTCGACAGGAAGCTGCAATCGCTGTCGCACCGGAGCGTGTTTGCGGCTGGGGACATCGCTGCGCTGGAGGGGCAGCCGCGACCGAAGTCCGGCGTCTACGCCGTTCGTGCCGGCGCTGCGCTGCATCGGAATCTGCGCGCCGCGGCCGGCTCGGCGCGACTGCGCCCTTACCGGGCGCAGGGATCCGCCCTGGCGCTGCTGTCCAACAGCCGCGGTACGACGCTTGCGTGCCGCGGTCGTTTCACCGTCAGTGCCCGCTGGCTGACGGTCCTGAAGGCGAGGATCGATCACCGCTTCATCGAACGCTACAACGGCCCCCTGAAGACACCGGCGGAGCGCGCGGCGGAATACCTCGAGCGCCATCCCGCGGAGGTCGACCGGGAGCTCATGCGCTGCCAGGGGTGCGGCGGCAAGGTCACGGCCGCGGCGCTCAGCGCGGGACTCGACAGCCTGCCGCCGATCCAGCACCCGGCGCTGCTGGCCGGGGCGGGCGATGACGCGGCCGTGCTGTCGATCGGCAACCGCCGGCTGATCGCTTCCACCGACAGCATGAGCGCTTTCATCTCCGATCCCTATCGGTTTGCCCGTTTCGTGACGCACCATTCGGCGAACGACGTCATTGCCATGGGCGGTCCGCTGACCGCTGCGCTGTCCACGGTGCAGCTGGCGCCGGGTGGTGATGTGCTGCAGGCCCGCGATCTCGAGCAGCTGCTCGGTGGCATCAACGATACCCTTGCGAGCTACGGTGCGGCACTTGCCGGCGGTCATTCCTTTGCCGGCGCGGAGCTCACCCTGGGTCTGACGGTGCTCGGTGAGCTCGACGCGGAGCCGCTCTTCAAGTCCGGCCTCGAACCGGGTGATCGGCTGATCGTAACTCGCCCGCTCGGTAGCGGCGTGCTGCTAGCCGCAGCGATGCGCGCCATCGCCGGTACTCAGGAGCTGGTCCCGTTGTTCGAGGCGATGGCGCAGTCGAACGAGCCCGCGCTCGAGGTACTGCGGCAGCACCACACGCACGCCCTGACCGACGTAACCGGCTTCGGGCTGCTCGGTCATCTGGCCGAGATGCTGGATGCGAGCGCGCTTGGCGCGCGCATCGAAGTCGATTGCGTGCCACTCTATGCCGGCGCGGCTGAGCTGGCCCGGGCGGGCATCGGCAGCAGCCTGCTCAAAGGCAATCGCAGCAGCGTCGAGCGGTTCGCAGGCCCGGTGGCGGGCTGGCAGCGCGATCTTCTCTGTGATCCGCAGACAGCGGGCGGCCTGCTGGCCGCGGTCCCACAGGAGCACGCAGCGGCCTGCGTTGCTGCACTCAATGCGGCTGGGTTCGACTCTGCTGCCGTGTGCGGGCGGGTGACGGCAGCAGCAGAAGGCTGGCACCTGGGCTGAACCCGTTGCACGGCCAGCCGGTTGCGCCGATCGTGACCGACGACGAGCAGCCCTGCGACAGATCGGCCGAGCTCGCGCGGCGGGGGCCGTAGCCCGCTAGGGCGAGCCTGCGAAGAACTCCGCAATCGGCGGACGGAAACGGTCCATGTCGACCAGGAAGGCATCGTGGCCCTGCACGGACTGCAGCGCGTGATACTGCACCGGGATTCCCGCCTCGTGCAGGTACTCCGCCAGCTCACGCTGCTGCTTCAACGGGAACAGGACGTCGGTTTCAACGCCGATCACGAGCGCCCGGCTGCAGTTGACCCGGCCCAGACCGGCGGCCAGGCTGCCCCCGTGATCGGCAGCATCAAACAGATCCATGGCCCGGCTCAGGTACAGGTAGCAGTTGGGATCGAAGGTGCCGACGAACTTGTTGGCGTGTGCCTCGAGGTAGGACTCGACCTCGAAGTCGATCCCGAAAGCGCGTCCTTCATGCAGATCGTCCGTTGCCCGTTCGCGCCCGAACCGGTGTTCCCATTCCAGGCCTGAGCGGTAGCTGATCATGCCCAGCTTACGGGCCAGGCGCATGCCGTTGATCGGCGGCCGGTCGAGCGGGTAGTTGCCACCCTGCCAGTCGGGATCGGACCAGATCAGCTCCCGCTGCAGCGAGCGCAGCGCGATGGAGAACGGCAGCGACCGCGCCGCTGAGGAGATGGAGACCAGGCCGCAGGTTTTCTCGGGGAACAGCAGGGCGAAGGCCAGCGCCGTCATCCCACCCATGGAGGCGCCGACGATGGCGTGCAGGCGGCCAATCCCCAGCGCCTCGACGACCGCGCAGCCGCCGCGGGCGATGTCCTCGAGGGTCAGGACCGGGAAAGTCAGGCGGTAGGGCTCGCCGGTCGTCGGATCCGGTGTCGCCGGGCCCGTCGACCCGAAGCAGCTGCCCAGCGAGTTGACGCAGATGACGAAGAAGCGGTCCGTATCAATGGGCTTGTCCGGACCGATCATGTCTTCCCACCAGCCGTTGCTCGGATCCTCAGGCGACGAGGCGGCGTGGGCAGACGGCGACAGGCCGGTAAAAATAAGCACGCCGTTGCTGCGATCGCTGTTGAGCTGGCCCCAGGTTTCGTAGACGAAACGCGGGTGGTCGAGCGTTCCGCGCTTCATCGGGAAGCTGCCGTCGTAGATCAGCTCGGCCACGGGTCGCTCCCGAGCCCTGCAGGTGCCAATTTGTCGTCGCGAAACATGCTTCGCCTTCCCGTGGTTCTGACAGGATCGCAGTTTACTGGCTACCGCCCGCCACTGAAGCACGGTGATGGGGACCAATTCCTTGCTTTGCTGCAATGCAACATCGCATTGACGGCTAGTTTAGAGATATCTGCTCTGACAAGGATGCTTCAGATGAATACATCACTGGCAATGACGCTACCAGAAGCTGACGTCGAAACGATCAAGCTCGAACCTTACCTCGAAACGAGCGCCCGGCAGATCAGGGAGACGGTGAATCACCGGGTGCTGATCGTTCATTCCCGGGAGCCGGTCGCGGCGCAGATCGAGCACGCGCTGTTGCTGTCCGGCATCGCCCTCGATCTCATCCACGCCCATACCGCGCAGGAAGCCGTTGCACTGAATCATCAGGCCCCGGTCGACCTGGCGCTGATCGAGAAGGATCTGCCGGGGGTTGATGGGCTGAATCTGCTGTCGATGCTCTGGTCGCTCGACCAGATGTGTCGGGTGCCCTGCATCCTGATTGGCACCGAAGACTCCGCAGGCGAGGCGGTGGCAGCGCTGCGTGAGGGTGCCAGCGACTACCTGCTGGCGGACGACCTGTCGCCGGGCCGGCTCGAGAAAGTGGTGATCGGCGCGCTCGAGCGCTCGGAGCGGGTCAACGCGTTCGAGAATTCAGCCCTCGAGTATGAGCTGCAGCGGCTGTTGCTGCAGAAGAGCAACCGGCTGTACCGCAAGCTGCACGACGATCTGGCGCAGAACGTCCTGACCCCGTTGGGCTCGATCTACGAATTCATCTCCCTGGTGCTGGAAGGCGTCGCCGGCAAAATCACGGATGAGCAGGGCCGCTACCTGGCCTATGCGCGGGGCAACTGCGAACAGCTGCGGCAGAGCGTGGTCAGCGAAACCGTGTTCCGCAATGTGCACGAACAGAGTGACGAGGCTGCCACCCGCTGCCGGATCGGTCAGCTTGTTGCATCCGTGGTTCGGCGTTTCGAGGGTGAGGCGAAGCTGCGCGAGATCTTTCTCGACTACGTGATGGACGATCCCGAAACCCAGGTCGTCATCGACAGCCTCGACTTCCGCATCGTGCTGAGCCGGCTCGTTGCGCACGCCCTGCGGCTGTCCGGCAACGGCAGTACCGTGCTCGTCAGCGTCGAACCGCGCCCCGATGTCGAGAGCCTGGAGATCAGCGTCGACTCGTCCCTTGGCGTGTTCCAGCCGATCGCGGCGAGCCCCGAGGAGTTTCAGCTGCAGGTGGGCAGCTACCTGGTGGATTGCACCGTTTCCAACGTCCTGCGGTTCAGCCTCATGCTGCCGCACAACCAGAGGAGGAGCGATCATGACGGCGGTATTGGTAGTTGAGGACGATCGGAATATCGCACGCTCCGTGTGCCTGCGGCTGAAGGCCAACGGCATCAAAGCAGCGGCCGCGTACGATGCGATTTCGGCGACGACTGTCGCCCGGCGCTGCCAGCCGGACGTCGCCATTCTCGATATCACCATGCCCGGCGGTGACGGATTCACCGTTGCCGAGCGCCTGCGTTCGCTGTTCCCGAACATCGAGATCGTGTTTCTGACCGCGAACAGTCATCCCGATACCAGAAGCCGGGCGCAGGCCCTTGCCCCCAAGGCCTTCGTCAACAAACCGTTTGCGGCCGAGGAACTGCTGGCTGCCATTGCATGAATGAGGATCTTATGAACGCTGAAACCACCACCTTGCCCTGTGCCGAGGGGCAGATGCTGATCGTCGACGATCATGGCCCGATTCTTCGCGCCCTGTCGGCGCGCTGCCAGCACGCCGGGCTGAACGTCCATACGGCAAAAGATGCCGGGACCGCGATCGCGGTTGCCCTGTCGTCGAAGCCGAAGTACGCCATCCTCGACATCAATATGCCCGGCCTCTCTGGCTTCGAGCTGGCCGTGCGGCTCAAGGAACTGCTGCCGGATCTGCGCTTCGCCTTTCTGACCGCGAGCCAGGACTGGAGCTACGCGCAACATGCGATGTCGCTCGGTGCCACGGGGCTGTTCCATAAGCCCGTCGACTCCCGTGAAGTACTGGCCAATCTGTTAGATGAGAACGACTGATCCGGCGGTGCCGGTAGCGGGAGGCCCGGCGGCCAGTGAAGCACCCGCAAGAGTTCTGGTTGTTGAAGACAGTGTTGCTGATGCCGAGTTGTGTCGGGTCATGCTCGAAGCCAGCGGTATCGGAGCCCGGGTGCAGGTGCGCCACTGCCTGGGCGAAGCACTGGCGCTGCTGAAGGAGGAGCCCTTCGACTGCGTGCTGCTGGACTTTCACTTAAGCGATGGTCTGGCCATCGATCTACTGAGCCGGCTGCGGTCGCAGCCGACCGACGTGGTGCCGGCGGTGGTGGTGACGTCCGGCTACGGCGACGAGTCCCTCGTCGTCCAGTCCATGCATGCGGGTGCAACGGATTACATCGCCAAGGAACGGCTGACGCCCGGGGCGATCGGCCGGGTGGTGCGCAACAGCATTGAAAAGATGCACCTGGCACAGGAGCTCGACGCCCATCGTTCACGGCTCGAGGCGGCGAACGAGGAGCTGACGCGCCAGAACCGGGAGATACAGTCGTTCTACCACACGGTGTCGCACGAGCTGAAGACGCCGCTGACGGCGATCCGGGAGTTCACTTCCCTGGTGGCAGACGGGGTTCTCGGACCTGTGTGTAGCGAGCAGCAGGAGGCGCTGCAGACCGCGGTGTCGTGCTGCGATCAGCTGACGCGGATGGTGAATGATCTGTTCGATGCCGCACGGCTGGAGACCGGCAAGCTGTCACTGCACTGCTCCCAGATCGATCTCAGTGCGCTGATCGAGACCGAGCTCAAGGTGCACCGGCCGAAGGCCACGGATCTCGGCATCACGCTCACGCAGAAGATTGCATCGAAGCTGCCGCAGATCGAAGGTGACAAGAATCGCCTGGCTCAGGTGCTGTTCAACCTGGTCGATAACGCGTTGAAATTTACCCGCCCCGGTGGGCGGGTCTTGGTGTCGGCGAAACCGCTGCTGAACGGCGAAGGTGTGTGCCTGGAAGTGAGTGACGAAGGCGTTGGCATCGCGCAGGACAAGGCGGACCGGATCTTTGACCGGCTCTACCAGGTAGATGATCACAGTTCCACGCTACGCTCCGGGATGGGCGTGGGACTCTTTCTGTGCAAGCAGATCGTCGAGCTGCACGGCGGCAGCATCCGGGTGCAGAGTACGGAAGGCGCGGGCAGCTGTTTCTTCGTCGAGCTACCGCGGCAGTCCCCTCACCGGTCCTGTTCCTGTGCGACGGCTGCCGCGACCGCGTCTGCGCAGGCGGCCCCCAACGTCCAGCCGAGCATGCCGTGACCCAGGTTGCTGAAGAGGCCGGGAGCGGGTAGCTGACCCACGATCGGCAAGCTGTCAGGCGTCATGACGCGCGTGCCTGACCAGCCTTGCGGCTCCGCCGTCTCGTAGTCCGCGGCGTGTGGCGCCAGCGCTCGGGCGACGGCGAGCAGTTGCCGTTGACGTTCGGGCTGCCGGCCGGGACCGTTGAGGTCGGCAAAGCCGGCGATGCGCACGGCCTTGCCAAAAGGGCTGAAGACGATGCGCTGCGCGTGGGCTGTAAGGCTGGCGCGGGGACTTCCGGCGGTTGCCGGCAGGGTCAGGCTGTGGCCTTCCATCGCCAGCAGTGGCAGCCGTACTCCGAGCGGCTGCAGCAGCGCCTTGGCACCGAGCCCGTTGCAGAGCACGACCGCGTCCGCATGATGGGTCGTCGCCGTTGTCGTCAGCCGCCACCCGCTGCGGGCATCCGGCGTCAATGCGCTGATGGCCTCCCCGAACGCGAAGCGCGTCTGCTGCTGCATCAGGTGTTCGCTGAGCGTACGGCAGAACCGTGCCGCGTCCGCAGCCTCGTCCGTTGCGCAGCTGATGGCCGCAGCCGGTCGCGTCGCCCAGGTGGTGAGGCTCGGTTCCTGCGCAATCGTCTCATCGGCATCGAGTAGCCGTACCGGAAACCCAAGCTCCTGCTTGACCGCCAGCCGACGCTCGAGCTCTGGACTTGCAGGGTCTGGCAACAGTACCAGCTTGCCGGTGCGATGCCGGTGTTCGGGTGCCATATGCTGTTCAAGTAGCGCTGGCATCAGCTGTGCTGAGCGCCGGCTGAGCTCGAGCAGCGCGCGGCTGCTGCGCTCCTGGCCGGCTGCGGTGCAGTGGCGCAGAAAGCGCAGGCCCCAGCCGAGAAACTCGGGTCGCGGTGTCCTGCCGATGCGGAAGGCGCGATCCCGCCCGAAGAAGATCCCGGGGAGTCGCGACAACAGCGTCGGGTCGTTCAGCGGATCGCTGAAGCTGTAGGAAAGCTGAGCACCATTGGCTGCCGAGGCGCCGCTGGCCGGCTGACCCGCGGCTTCGTACACGGTAACGGTCAGGCCGCGTGCGGTCAGATAGTGCGCTGTGAGGGTGCCGGCGATACCGGCGCCGATGACCGCAACGTGCATGACTGTTCAGGCTCCGCGAAAGAGCCCGCAGTCTGCCGCTTGCCAGGTCAGCGCGGCATCATTTCAGGCTGCCTGGCGCCGCTGCAGGCGGAAGGCGCCCTGGCGTACCCGCGCCGCGGCCAGCTGATCAGCAATAGCGCTGGGAGCCTGGTTCTCGTCGCTCGAACGTTCGAAGATGATGGTCAGCGTTGGATCGATGGTGGTCAGCCGTTCCAGCACGGCAGCATCGTCGGCCCCGTCGCTGCGGCGCTTCAAGTGGATCAGCCCGCCGGCGTTGATCACGAAATCCGGAGCGTAGAGGATGCCGCGCTGATGCAGTCCCGCGCCGGCGCCCAGCGTCGCCAGCTGGTTGTTCGCGGCACCGGCAACGATGGCCGCGCGCAGGGCGGCGACGCAATCCTCGCGGATCGCACCACCCAGAGCGCAGGGCGCGAGCACGTCGACCTCTGCGGTCTGCCAATCGGCCAGCGCGATGGCGCTGACGTTCGGCAGGTCGGTCAACGGTTCGACCCGCGTCGGGTCGATATCGCACACCCGCACTTCGGCGCCCGCTGCAGCAAGGTGCTCTACCAGGCGACCACCCACGGCGCCGGCACCTTGCACGGCAACCCGAACTCCGCTGAGCTGAGCGGACCCGAAGCGTTGCCGCACGGCGGCGCGTATGCCGTGCAGCACGCCGAGGGCGGTAGCCGGGGAGGGATCGCCGGAAGCGCGCGTCCGACCATGCGCAACCGCATCGTCCGTACCGACTACGTAGCGCGTGGTCGTCGCGATCTGGTTCAGGTCAGCGACGGTCAATCCGCTGTCCTGGCCGGCGATGTACCGTCCCCCGAGGGCCTCAACGTGGCGCCCGAAGGCGGCCAGCAGGGCGGGAGTTTTGTCCTGCTTCGGGTTGCCCATGATGACGGCCTTGCCGCCGCCCAGCGGTAGGTTGGCGAGCGCAGCCTTGGCAGTCATGCCGGCGGACAGCCGCAGCACGTCTTCGAGAGCCGCACCCTGGTCCGCATACTCCGCCATGCGTACGCCACCCAGCGCGGGTCCCAGCACGGTGCTGTGGATTGCGATCAGCGCACAGAGTCCGGTGCTTGCATCTTCACAGCGCAGGACCCGTTCGTGGGAGGGTATTGAGAGTTCGGTGATCTGCATGGGGACTCCGGAGGCAGGTTGTTGTCAGCTGACCGCTTTCAGCGGGACGAACTCGACGACGGGGCTCGATTGATCGGCAGCGTGGAAGGTGACCAGCAGCTGCTCCCGTTCTGCGGCGACGCTCTCGATCGAGGCGGCTTTGACGTGTCCGAAGCCGCGGATCTTCATCGGCAGCGCCGCAAGCTCCTGCAGCACCGCCGCATTTGCAGTCGTGCGTTGCGGCGCCAGCGCCGTCAGCTGTGCCTCGTACTGGCCGATCAGCTCGCGTTCGTTTCGCCGCTCGGCGCTGTAGCCGAAGAGATCGAGGCGCGTGCCTCGCACAAAGCGCAGCGGTGCCAGCGCCCGGAATGCCCAGCGCGTCCAGCCGGGGAACGTGCGCTTGCGCGGGTGCCCGGTCGTTGGATCGCGGCGGCTCAGGATCGGTGGTGCCATATGGAAGCTGACTTTGGCGGTGCCGGAAAACTGAGCTGCGAGGGCGTGCTCGAAGCGGCCATCGGTGTAGAGCCGGGCGACCTCGTACTCGTCCTTGTATGCCATCAGCTTGTAGAGGCTGCGCGCATAGGTGTCGACCAGTGCATCAGCTTCGTCTGCCAACGCCTTCGGTAGCGCGTCGGAGAAGGTGGCAACGCTGGTTCGGAACCGCTCCGCGTAAGCGCGGTTCTGATAGCGGATGAGATCGGCCGCGCGCTGCTCGATGAGCGCTGCACCCGTCAGCGTCTGCGGTTGCTGCTCGGCGTGACCTGCGCCGCCCAGCCCAGCCAGCAGCTCAGCATCGGCCGCGAGCCGGCGACCGAGCAGAAAGGCCTGCTGATTGAAGCTGACGGCCACACCGTTCAGTTCGATGGCGTCCTCCAGGGCGCTGACGGAGAGCGGGATCCAGCCGCGCTGCACCGCAAAACCCAGCAGCAGCAGGTTGGCGCCGATGGCATCGCCGAGCAGGCGGGTGGCGATGCCGGTGGCTTCGAGGAACTCGGCCTCCTGCGCCTCGCCGCCGATGAACGCGCGCATGGCGGCGGTGGGAAAGGCAGCATCGGGGTTGCGCACAAACTCGGCCGTGGGCGACTCGTGGTCGTTGACCAGCGCCCGGGTGCGGTCGGGGTGCAGCTTCGCAACGGCGTCGTCGGACTGCGCCACGACCAGATCACAACCGAGCAGCAGGTCGGCATCACCGGCCGGGATACGGGCCGAGAAGATGTCTTCCTGCCGCGCCCCGATGCGAACGTGGCTGGTCACGGCGCCGAACTTCTGGGCAAGCCCGGTCTGGTTGAGCGTCGTGCAGCCGCGGCCGTCGAGGTGCGCGGCCATGCCGAGGATGCCGCCGATGGTGAGTACGCCCGAGCCACCGACGCCGGCAATCAGGATGTTCCAGGGTCGGTCCAGGGCGGGCTGCGGCGGTTCCGGCAGCTCGAGATGGTCAGCCAGCGTCAGCGGTGGTTGCGCGCTGTCTGCGGCCGACGGCTGGACTTTTTTCGGGCTCACGCCCGTGACGGTAACGAAGCTCGGACAGAAGCCTTCGAGACAGCTGAGATCCTTGTTGCACGCGCTCTGATCGATGGCGCGTTTGCGGCCGTAGGGCGTGTCCTTCGGCACGATTGCGAGGCAGTTCGACTGCTTGCCGCAATCGCCGCAGCCTTCGCACACGGCTTCGTTGATGAAGACGCGAACGTCCGGCTCCGGCAGCGTGCCTTTCTTGCGCCGCCGGCGCCTTTCTGCGGCGCAGGTCTGGTCGTAGATGATCACCGTTGTGCCCGGAGTGACCTTCAGCTCGTTCTGAATGGCGGTCAGCTCACTGCGATCCGATACCGTCAGCCCGTCGAATCGCGGCAGCGTTGTCCCATACTTGTCGATGTCGTCGCTGACGACCGCAATGCGCTCGATACCTTCCGCCCGAATCTGATCGATCAGGATCGGCACCGACAGCGGACCGTCGACTGCCTGGCCCCCGGTCATGGCCACCGCATCGTTGAACAGGATCTTGTAGGTGATGTTGACGCCCGAGGCGCGCGCCGCGCGGATCGCCAGCAGGCCGGAGTGAAAGTAGGTGCCATCGCCGAGGTTCTGAAACACGTGCTGCGTGTCGGTAAACGGTGCCTGGCCGATCCAGGTGGCGCCTTCGCCGCCCATCTGGGTGAAGGTGTCGGTAGCGCGGTCCATCCAGGTCGCCATGTAGTGGCAGCCGATGCCGCCGAGGGCGCGGCTGCCTTCCGGCACCCGGGTCGAGCGGTTGTGCGGGCAGCCGGAGCAGAAGTGCGGGGTGCGCTCAACGGCAACCTTCCGTTCGGAGAGCGTCCGTTCCTTGGCTTCGAGGAACTTCAGTCGCTCACGCATCACCGGGCTGTCGTAGAACCGTCCGATACGCTGCGCGATCGCGCGTGCGACCATGGACGGCGTCAGCTCCCCCCAGTTCGGCAGCAGGCTGCTGCCGTGCTCGTCGAATTCACCAACGACTCTTGGGCGTTCGGCCACCGGCCAGTTGTAGAGCTGTCCGGTGAGCTGATCCTCGATGAGGCTGCGTTTCTCTTCGACCACCAGAATCTCTTCCAGCCCCCGGGCGAAGTCATGGGTGCCGGTTGGTTCGAGCGGCCAGGGCATGCCGAGCTTGAACACACGCAGGCCGATCCGTGCCGCCTCGTCGGCGTCGATACCGAGATCCTCAAGCGCCTGCAGCACGTCGAGGTAACTCTTGCCGGTCGTGATGATGCCCAGCCGCGCGCGCGGGCTGTCGATCTTGATCTCGTTCAGGCCGTTGACGGCAGCGTAGTGGCGCGCAGCATAGATCCGGTACTTGTTGAGGATGTACTCCTGCTCCAGCGGCGTGCTCGGCCAGCGGCCATGTACGCCCTCAGTTGGCATCTCGAAGTCTTCGGGCACGATGATCCGCACGCGCTCCGGATCGATCTCTGCCGCCATGGCGGAATCCATGTTCTCGGTTATGGCCTTCAGGCCAACCCAGCAGCCGCTGTAGCGCGACAGGGCCCAGCCGTGCAGGCCGTAGTCGAGCACTTCCTGGACGTTGGCCGGGCTCAGTACCGGTACGGACGCGCCGACAAACATGTGATCGCTCTGGTGGGGCAGCGTGGAGGACTTGCAGGCATGGTCGTCGCCGGCAACGGCCAGCACGCCCCCATAGCGGGCGGTACCGAACGCGTTGGCGTGCTTGATGACGTCCATGCTGCGGTCGACGCCCGGGCCTTTGCCGTACCAGAGGGAAAACACGCCATCGTACCGAGCGCCGGGAAACAGGTTGACCTGCTGGCTGCCCCAGACGGCGGTCGCGGCGAGGTCCTCGTTGACCCCGGGCTGGAAGCGGATGTGGTGCCGATCAAGGAAGGCCTGCGCTTTCTCCAGCGCCTGGTCGACCCCGCCGAGGGGCGACCCGCGATAACCGGAGATGAAGCCCGCGGTGTTGAGGCCGGCGAGGGTATCCCGTTGGCGCTGGAGCATCGGCAGCCGGACCAGGGCTTCGATACCCGTCAGGTAGCTGCGGCTGCGGGGCAGGGCGTACTTGTCATCAAGCTGAACACGTGCGGCCATGACTGTCTCCGGGGTCAGTGGCTCAACTTGTTGTCCAGTCTAGGGTTTTCGTGCCGGAGAGGGGTTTCTATTTAGCTATGAAATTGTTCGGTTCGGGTATAAAATTACTCAAATATGCGTCATAAATGAAAAGACTATCTAATGAAGCTGTCTGACACCGATATTCGATTGCTCGAACTCCTGCAGCGTGATGCCAGCCTGACGACCGCCGAGCTCGCTGCTGAGGTCAACCTGTCGCAGTCGCCCTGCTGGCGCCGAATCCATCAGATGGAGGAGGCCGGCATCATCGCCCGCAAGGTCAACGTGCTGGACCGGGAAAAGCTCGGTATGGAAATGGTCGTCTTCACCACCGTGCGCCTCGAGAGTACGCATGGCGAAGTGCTGGAGACCTTCGAGCGCGCCGTGGCGGAGATACCGGAAATCGTCGAGTGCTACACGGTCACCGGATCAATCGACTACATGCTGAAGTCCATCACCCGGGATATCCGCCACTACGAACGGTTTCTGCGCAAAACGCTGGCGCAGCTCCCGGAGGTGCGTGAGATGCACTCGCACATCGCGGTGACGAAGATCAAGGAAACGACTGAGCTGCCGCTGGCCACACAACTCGAGTAGTGCAGTTCGATGCAGCGGCTGAAGACCAGCTCGTCAGACGTAGAGCAGGGCCGCTGTACTACAGAGCGATCTGCTCCCCCACCGCGCGCCAGGCGGCATCGAACGCGCCGTCCACGTAGGCGTGATACTCGGAATCGGAGTTCGCGATAGAGATGCGGTGGTTCTGTCGTCGAGCTGCGTAGTGCGGTGAGCCTGGGTCGTCTACGTCAGGCTCGCCGAGGCTGCCGTAGGGCGTGTAAGCATAACCATGGGTCCATCGATTCACGGTAATCGCGGCAATATCCCGATCAGCAGCAAAGCCGAACGGGCCCAGCATGGCATTCATCTGCGTCTTGATTGCGCCTTCAAAGTCTTCAAACGTCTTCGTGTAAAGCACTCGCTGGGCCTGACGGAACAGCTCGCGGTCCGATCGCGACTCACCCGGCGAGCCAGCGGCAGGGGCGTAGGAAATGTGCATGACGATCGGTTGATCGGGATCCGGCGAAAACTCGACGCCACCCATGGACACGGGAAAGTCCAGCAACATGTGGGGGAACTCGGTGCCCGGCGCGTAAATGCGATCTACGCCGGCGTCTCTGAACGCACGCCAGTTCCGCAGCGCGACGTTGATGTAACACAGCGGTGCACGTTCGGCCAGGTCGAGCGCAGCGACCTGTTCCTGCGGAAGTTCCTCGCAGATGTACGGGATGACCTGATTGTTGCAGGCGAGAATGACGTGCGATGCAACAACCCGAAGGTGTTGCCCGTCCTTGACGTAGCTGACGTCGACCGCGGCCTTGTCCTGCTGATGACGCACGTCGACCACCGTTGCATTCAGGCGGCATCGCACGTTGTTTTCGGCGCTGTCCAGCCCGTCGTAGTCCAGGCGGGCCAACACACTGTCTTCCATTGTGTTGCCTTGAAGTACTGCCGGGATCATTTTCCTGATCAGCAGCCGGGCAATGCTCGCGTTCCCATCGGGAAAGTGAAAGATATAGGGCTCTACGCCAGCCTGAGCAAGCAGCCGGTCAGCCAGAAACTGCCAGACACCAAGCGGAAGCAAGCGTCGAGCCTGGGCGGCTCGGCGAACGACGGAGCCACCACCGGACTCCAGGCCTTGCGTCCCCGGCATCATCAGGTCGACCGCCTGGAGTGCCGGCACTGCGTGCCAGTTGAGCGCAAACAGCTGTGTCAACGTATCGTCCAGCAGCGCGATGATCGTCTCGCTGGCCCCTGTGTGTGATGACAGGTACTCCGTATAGGACATCGACCTCAGGATGTGTTCCTGCTCTTTCCGGCTCATCCCCGGCAGATAGTCAACCGCTTCGAATATGAGTTCCCTGAGTTTGGTTTTGTCCTTGGCCGGTAGGGGCAGGGTCTCAATGAGATCATCATCGTTCCCAAGCCCAGCTGCTCCGAACAGCACGCCGAAGGCCCCGAACATCTCTACAGGCGCCCGTTGCAGGTGGCCCGTGCTGCCTTGCTCGGGTGACAGGTAGAGGCCCATTGCCATGTCGTGAGCGGCATAGAAGCCGCGGTCCTAGTAGTCGTAGAACCGTTTCGTCTCGATCCCGATGTCTTCCATCAGCGCCGTGGCCTGCGGGGAGTACTGCGACGGCGTGTCGATGGACTGGCTGCCGCCATGGCCGAGCAGCTGTTGCCCGTCCACGGTGAACTCGTTGCGTCGTGCATGGCCGCCGAGGTCATCGTGGTTGTCCAGAATCAGAATGCGCGCGTCCGGTTGCTGCTGCTGAAAGTACCTTGCCGCAGCAAGGCCAGACAGTCCGCCGCCTACGACGACCAGGTCGTAGGGATCGTCTTCGCGAGTGGCAGCCCGGCCATACCGCCGTCCACCCCAGGCGATTGAGTGCATGACATCGAAGGAGCCGTCGTGAGACCCGCGCATGCCGATCAGTCCCGGCGGGTAAGGGCTGGCGCCGCCTCGCGCCGAGACCGATTGTGCCTCCTTTGGCGTTCCGCCAAGTACCGGAACACCGGTGCTTGCCAGCGCGCCTGCACCAATGGTCAGCTCCACGCCGTTCAAGAAGTCTCTGCGATCCACGGGCGTGCCTCCGGTTTTCCCTGTCGTATGACAGGTAAATTAATCCGGATGGCTACACCTGTCAATCGACAGATAGACTGTTGCAAAGTGCGGAGCGGGAATCGGCTGGTGACGACATCGAAGAAAAGGGCGCAGGACCGGCGTTCGGAGCTCCTGGATTGTGCCCGCCAGATCCTGCTCAGCGAGGGTGCGCGTGCGCTCACCCTGCGAGGTATCGCTACTGCGGTCGGTTTGAAACTTGCTTCGATCCAATACTACTTTCCAACGCATGCAGCCTTGATTACCGCCCTGGTGGAAGATCGGTTGGAACAACAGCAGGCTGCGATTCAGCGTCTCAGCGCGACAACGGTGGGAGATGCAAGGCAGACGCTGGATGCGGTCTTACGCTTCTGGACTCTGGACTCCGACGACACGGCCGACGACAGCCGCCTGGACGTTCAGTTCTGGGCACTGGCTGAAACAGACGGGACAGCAAAGCACGCGCTGAACCGCTATCACGAACTCTACGTCACCTTCCTGGCGGAGCTGATTCGTTCTGCGCTGGGCATCACGCGACGCCGAGCGACTGCCCGCGCAGTGGCGATCGCGTCACTGCTGGAAGGCTCGGTGCTGTTCGTTGATCTCTCGGATGAGTCCGCACCGGGGTATCATCGGTACCAGGACCTTTACCGGTCGGTATGCCTGCTTGCTTACGGAGAGGGATGAGCGGATCTGAATGCCTGCATGGTTGGTTCTTGACGCAGCCTGATGCCGCTTGATCCTGGACACCCGATTCGCTCTGGTGCCACCGGTCGGCTACCGCTCAGGGATGAGTGTGGGGCGTGTTGTCGACAGCGCGGTCGCGGAGCCTGAACAGCCAGTAGACCATCACGAACAACGGCAGGAATGCCAGCAGGGGTGGCAGCAGCGAGTCGTTGAACCAGGCCGGGAACACCTGCGACTGGCCGAGAAAAAAGGAGCCCGACGCGATAAAGAACGAGGCACTCATGCGCCAGAGATGACGTCGCTGCCGCGCGAGCGGTGACAGGGTTGTTCTGACCAGCGCGTTTATCTCTCCACCGAGGGCGGCGAGACCGGCGATGACGAAGATGACAAAGGCTTGCGGCGGAGAACCGTCGATCGTGCCGGTGTCGCTTTGTGCGCCGAGGTAGGCAAAGGTCAGTCCCATGGCGGTCACCAGCAGCGCGACGCCCAGGCCCAGCTTCTCAGCTGCGCCGGCGGTGAACGTTCGACGCCGCGCTGCGTTCACGCCGCTGAGCAGCAGATAGAGCGCGAGGATTGCGGCGATGAAGTTGGGCCGGCGCCCGTCAGCAATAAACGGGGCAACGCCGCCGGCGATCAGGTAGGAGATGAACATCGCACCGTAGAAGATCCGGCCGCTGCTGCGATGCAGGCGCTGGCCTTTCTTTGCCGTGCTCGCAACCACGCCGCTGGCGATGCCGATCGCTCCGCCGGCGATGTGCGTAACGAGCAGCAGCATCGCCCCGGTATGCATCCAGAACGGCGCTTCCTCCGGTACCTGAAGCGTGGCTGCGGTGGCGGTGCTTCCCGCAGCCAGCAGCGCGAGGATCAACACCAGGATGCAGACGGGACGTTTGAGCAGGGGCGACATAACCTACCCTCTCGGATCGAGCCGCAGAAACCGGCTGGGCGCAAAGGCCGTCACGATCCGCAGTGCGCCCATCCGGTAGTTGGCCTGCAACCGCTGACGCTCCTCGCCGGTTACCGGAACAGCGCTGTAGGCATGCGTGTTCCCGTTACGGGTAACGAGAATCTCCGGGTGTGCCAGGACGGCGTGGTACCACTTGCGAAACCAGTGGTTTGAAGCGATGTAGAGCCGCCCTTCGAACTTGTGGCCGTGAACGGTTCGCTCGAGCGTTGTCCCAGCTTCCGTTGGGATGCTCAAGGTGATGCCGGTGGCCATGGGCGGCTGCAAACGCCAGACAGCTAGCTCGGCGACAAGGAACAGCACCAGGTAGGTGCCTACTATTCCCAGGAGCCAGATGGCAGTTTCAGGGATCACAGGGTACCCTTTGTGTGATTAGTACGCTGTACGATAATACGTACTAAGTACGATGAGTCAAGATTGCGACGGGGCTCGGCGCAGGGACGTCGACAGCCCACAACGAGGAGGATCGGTTGGCTCGAACCGCAGGAAAGAAAGCGCTGTCTCAGGAGCGGATACTGCGCGCTGCAGTGCGCTACGCCGATCGGCATGGCCTGGACGGGCTGAACATGCGCAAGCTCGCTGGTTTGCTCGATGCGGGCGTGATGTCGCTCTATCACTACTTCGCGAACAAAGACGAACTGCTGGACGCGATGGTCGAATGGGTCGCGGGGCAGATCCAGATTCCTGACCCGGGGCTTCCCTGGCGGCGCGCGGTGCGCGAGCTATCGGTCTCTGCCTACCAGACGCTCAGGAAGCATGCCTGGGTCGGTGCGATCTGGTCGAAGCGCACGCTCGGCCCCGCAAAGCTCAAGTACATGGAATCCATCCTGCGGATCCTGCGTGAAGGCGGTTTCCCCGTCGCCCTGGCCTGCGACGCATACCACGCGATCACGGTGCACGTTCACGGATACACGCTTCAGGCCATTGATTTCCCCGTCAAGAAAAAGGACATGCACTCTGCCGCTGCCGGGTTCCTGGCCAACATCGAAGATCCGGAGTCGATTCCGTATTTTGTGGAACACGTTCAGCATCACCTCGACCACTCCGGGTCGGGCGATACCTTCGGCATGATGCTTGATCTCATGCTGGATGGGTTCGAGAACGCGCTGGCGGCTCAGTAGCTGTGTCTCGGCTGCGCCGAGACCACAAGTCTGCGTTGCAGGCTTGCCTTTCCGAGTGCAAATT
>JBCDGJ010000091.1:0-19512 GCA_038757945.1 Pseudomonadota bacterium | reverse complement strand
GTTTCTTTCGCGCATCTTCAGGACCATAAATTTCTCCATTGGGTGCCTCGACCCCTTCAAAGTCGTATTCGGCAATCTGAAAGAGGTGTTTCCAAAGTCGCCAACAATGGGCATGTTGACGACGGCTTTGAAATCCTGGCGGCCGAAGTTGCCGGCAGTCACATTGAGGTCCGCCCCCCAGTCCATGGTCACGTCGCCGCGAATGATATTGATCAGCCCGCCGGTCGTGTTCTTGCCAAACAGCGTACCCTGGGGTCCACGCAGTATTTCGATCTGCTTGATATCGAAGTTCTGCAGCAGCACGCCGCTGGACGTTCCCAGGAACATGCCATCCATCATGACGCCGATAGCGGGATCGAAACTCTTGTCGGACTCGAACGACGAGACCCCGCGAATGCTGATCGCAGCCCCGCTCGCTATGCCCGGCGTGCGGCGAATGTAGAGGTTCGGGGCAAAGTTCTGCACGTCTTCCAGGCGCCGGACGTTCGCCTGCCTGAGCTCCCGCTCGATGGCCGTCACCGATACCGGCACATCCTGAATGGACTCCGAGCGCCGACGTGCACTGACCACAACCTCCTCGATCAGCGCTTCTTCGGCCAGCACCGGTAGGGCGGTCGTCGTACCCGTTGCAATCATGATCAGTCCCAGCACGATCCCACCAAAGGACCGTACGCCCCGCTTCAAGCGTCGTCTCTCCATCATTAGGCTCCCCTTCCTAACTGTGTATTGCCCTGACCGTCGACCGTACTGCGACCGAACGAGGCGACTGAGCCAGACCGTCAAGGCACGGATGAGTCTCACGCGCTGTTCACAGAAAATCAATGTTTTGGCAAGTTTGACGCTGAAAATGCCCGGAAACTTCTATAATATTACCAAATTGGTAATTTCTCTCCCCGGACTAGACCCAAATGCTGTCTCACTTCGATCCGGCTCGACTGCGGACATTGCGCAAATCGCGGGGCATCACCGCCGTTGAGCTTGCGACACGGATGAGCTTGAGCCCGGCTCAGATCCACCGCATTGAAAAGGGGCAGCGGCGACTGACCGTGGATGGGCTCCTCGCCTACTGCCACGCGCTCGGTACGGAGATCGGAGCCCTGTTTCGCCCGCACATCGAAGTCCCCGTCACTGGAGTCATCGACTCGGAGTTTCAGATTCAGCCATTGCCGCCAGATTCCCCTGCGCTGACACCGGCACCCCCGCTGATCAGCGACATGCAGTCCGTCGCGGCGCTGCGCTGGGCAGCAAGCCGCCGCTTCCAGCCCATGCTCGATCATCTGGTGTTCTACAAGCCGTACGCCGGTGACCCGATGCCGGAATTTGCCTGGAACAAGCGCTGCCTGATTACCCGCCGGGACGGCAGCGAGTGTCTCGGCTGGCCGATCAGAGACCAGGACCGTGCCCACATCGATGTCGGGGATGGACCCGTAGAATTCAGCGTTGAGATCATTCGGGCTGCGCCGGTGATAGCCGTCATGCCCCCTTTCGCTATCGAAGGTCTGGTCACACCGAATGAGCCCTAGCACCTACACAGGCGAGGCACTAATGCTATGAAAGCTCGGAACGCAGCATTCCTTGCGGGCGCCCTGCTCCTGCCAGCCGCTGCTGCCGCACCTGCACAGCAGCGCTCCGAACCGACCGTGCAGCAACTTGCGCTGGCGGCCGGCTACAAAGCTCAGTTCACCTGCAGCGGTATCTTCAATGGCGGCAAGACCGAAGCGCTGATCCGCGCTCAGGAGCTCAGCAACATCAGCGATGACCTTGCACCGTTGCTCGGCAGGGTAGGCAATGCCCAAGTTGATCGGGACGAACAACACGTTAGCGTCCGCTACAGCGATCACCTGCCACCGCGTATCGCAGCCTGGCGACCGCACCTCGGCTGCACCGGCCTGCCCCCGGGCGCAACGTCCGCAGCGATTCGCCACCTGCCGCAGCTCGAGTTTGCAGCACCGCCGCCGAACCAGGCCGAGCTGCCCTGGCCGGCCGGTGATCGGCTGCCGGCCCTGAACGCATCGGAACGCGCTGCCCAGGCCCGGCTCAACGGAACCGTGGCAGCCGCCTTTGCCGGCGACTTCGGCGGCGTCACCTCGGCCGTGCTGATCGTGAGCGGCGGCAAGGTGCTGAACGAGCGTTACCTGCCGGGCTACACGCCCCATACCTCGCAACGAACCTGGTCGGTTGCAAAGAGCATCGCCGCAACCGTGATCGGCGCTGCCGTGCACCGCGGCCTCCTCACCGTCGACGCACCGACGGCGCTCAGCGCCTGGGCGCGGCCGGGTGATCCGAGGCAAGCCATCACCCTCGAGCATCTGCTGCACATGAACAGCGGCCTCGACAGCGGCCCGGCGGGTAACCGCACCGATGCAGTCTATTTCGGGGGCGGGCTGGTTTCGCAGGAGGTTCCGCGCCGTCGTCTCGTTTCTCCCCCCGGCGATCGCTGGCGCTACGCGAACAACGACACCCTGCTGGCGCTGCTGACGCTGCGCGAGAAGATCGGCGACCGCGAGCGCTATCTGCGGTTTCCGTTCAGCGCCCTGCTGCACCCCATCGGCATGCAGCACACGGTGCCGGAGACCGACTGGGACGGCAACTTCGTGATGAGCTCGCAGGTGTGGACGACGGCCCGGGACCTGGCTCGCCTTGGGCTGCTCTATCTGAACGACGGCGTCTGGCAGGGCAAGCGGTTGCTGCCGAGGGGATGGGCCGACTATGTGAGAACACCAGCCGCAGCACAGCCGTCGGCGCCCGCCCGGACTACGACCACGCCGCGTCGCGGCTACGGCGCTCAGTTCTGGTTGCTCGACGCGTTTCCCGGCGTTGGTGCCGGCGCACATGCGGCGCTCGGCAATCGCGGGCAGCTGATCCTGCTGCAGCCGCAGGATGATCTCGTCATCGTGCGACGCGGCTACGACTACAGCGGCAACCGCTTTGACGGGCCAGCCTTTCTGGCCCGGGTCCGCGCGGCAATCACGGCGACCGAAGCGCCATCGTCCTCTGGTACAGCGGCCGGCGGCTGAGCCAGGCCAGATGCCGTTCGCTGCTCGGCGAACCGTTAAGGAGGACCGCTGCAATGGCGCAAACACTGCGCATCAGGACCTACCGGGACGGGGACGCCCCGGCATTGAAAGCCGTTTTCGAGGCATCCATCCGCGGGCTGGGCAGGCGGGACTACACGCCGGAACAGGTTGCTGCCTGGATCCGGCAGGGCCCGACGGTCGCGGCTATCCACGCACGCTGTACCGACGGGCGAACCACCTTCGTCAGTCTGGATCGCCGTGCAGAGATCGTGGCCTACATCGATCTGGAGATGAACGGACACCTCGATCACCTGTACTGCCGGCCGGAATGGGCGGGGACCGGCGCCGCGGCAGCGCTCTACGACGAGCTTGAAACCCTGGCCCGCCACCGCAACCTCGAGCGAGTCTTCGTAGAAGCGAGCGAGGCGGCGCGGCGTTTTTTCCAGCGCAGGGGCTTCGAGGTGCAGGAGCGCCGGTCACTCACCATTCAGGGTGTCGCCATGCACAATTACGCTATGGCCAAACCGTTGTAGCGCATCGAGCTCAGCTGAGGCTGGGGATGTCGACGGTGAACGCCGGCCGGTCGGCCGCATTCTTGACCCGGATCTCGCCGTTGGCGCCATTGCAGAGCAGATCGAATACCTCCTCAGCCATGAGCTCTGCCGGCATCATGCCGAACTCCGGCTTGCGGAAATCATCCGGCACGATGGCCGTGTCCACTACGCCGGGGCAGATGGCGTTGATGCGAACGTTGCCCCCGTCATTTGCCGCGGAAACCGCGCGCGCAAAGCCGACCAGCGCGTACTTCGTTGCCGTGTACATTGGATCAACGGCAACGACGGTGAGCCCGGCTGTAGACGCGGTGATAGTGATCGCGCCGCCCTGGTCCCGCAGACGCGGCAGCAACACCTTGGTACCGTGGAACACGCCGTCGAGATTGACGCCGACGATCCTGCGGTACTGCGCCTCGGATACGGCTTCGATCGGCAGGTACGGATCACCGGTAGGCACGGTCATGATCCCGGCGTTCAGGTGAGCATACGTCGGCACACCCAGCTGCTCGACGCAGCGTTCGACCGCCGCTTCCACGCTGCCGAGCTGCGTCACGTCGCAGGGGATGTAAACACCGCCCAACTCTGCCGCCAGCTCCTTTCCCGCCGCGTCGTTGATATCGCAGACCGCGACGCGCGCGCCGTCCGCCGTGAGCCGGCGCGCGACCGCAGCACCGATACCCGATGCCGCACCCGTAACAAAAGCAACACCGTTGGTCATGACAGGCTCTCCTCTGCTGAAGCCTCAATTCTGCCTCAGTTACCTGTTCGCGCACAGCTGGCCGCAAGCGCTCAGCCAAACACCTGTCTGCGCAGTCAGTGCACCCCGTGCGCGTCGGTCCGCTGCGCGGGCACGATCCGCGACAGGGCGAGAAACAGCAGCGCCAGCAGCAGATAAGCCCCGGCAAAACGCCAGGGCAGCACGGCCGCCCGCCCGAACTCGTCGAGCATCCACGGCAGATACATGGCCGAGCTCGGCGCGACCGAGTGGATCAGCCCGACAAGGCTGAACCCGGAGCACAGCAGGGCAACGGTTGCAGCGCCGAGCATCCGCCGCTCGATCACGCAGGTCACCATCGTAGCCCAGACCATGCTGGTCAGAATGTAGCCCCGGGACAGCGCACCCAGGATCAGGTAGGCATCCATGTAGGCGAAGTCCAGGGTTGCCACGAGATCCCCGCCAAGCGTCGAGATCTCTGCGGCCGCCCGATTGAACAGCACCTCGAGCTTGCTGTAGCACAGGGCGAACACCGCGGGTATCAGGGCGAACAGAAAGCTCGGTGCCTCTCGCGACTCCACGGATAGAAAGGAAACGCGAACGATGTCCGCTGCAACGACGATCAGGATCGACTTCAGCACTGCATCCGGTATGGCACTGGCCGCGAAGCCAATGCCGCCGCCGAGCGCCAGGAACACGATGACCGCACCCGTGACCAACGTATAGGTCTGCCGTGCCCCCATACGCTTGTAAGTGGCATGACCGAGATAGGCCGTGGTCTGCACGACGCCGCCGAACAGCGCGCCGATGAGTGTCGCCGCCGCATCGATCCGCAGCACGCTGCGGGTTCCGTACTGGTCCCCGACCAGCAGCGCAGCGCGCACAATGTTGATGCAACCAATGGACGACAGGAGCGCGAGCGGCAGCGCCACGCCAAGGTAGATCAGGTTCTCGTCGAAAGAGGACAGCACCGCTGACAGGGCGAAGTCCGGCAACGCCGTACCAAGCGGCTTGATCAGCGGCAGCTGATAGGACGGGCTGAGCCCGCTCAACGCAATGGCATAAAACAGCAGCGTGCCGAGCCCGATTGCGGCGAGGGCTCCAGGCACCTTGAGGGGCAGACGGTGCCCGGCCATGAGGGCGTAAATCATCACCCCCAAGGCCAGCAGGCCAATCTCCGGGAGCTGAAAGATGCCGAGCACCGCTTCGGCGCCCATCCACGCCAGCGCGATGCCCGACAGCGTGCCCATGGCCGCACCGGTCGGGACGATACGCTGGATCAGCTCCCCCGCCTGCGCATACAGCAGCTTGATCAGCCCGATCCAGAAGGTCACGGCGACACCAACCTGCCAGGCCAGCTCGCCGGCCGCTACGGCGCCGAGCTCCGCTTCGTTCGCGAGGTAGACCGGACCGAGGATCAGAAACGCCATGGCAAAGGTCGTTGCGATGTCCAGACCGATCGGAATGGTTGTCATGGCCTGATTGCCACTCTGCCGGACAAGTGTCCGGGTATACAGATCAAGCAGCACGTTCCCGGCCAGGATCGCGACGGCGCAGCCCGGCACGATCGTTCCGAACACGACCTCTGACGGAAAGCCGAAGGTGCCGCGTAGCAGGGCCGCCAGAATGAACAGGTTGACGACACAGTCGACGAAGAAAGCGAACCCCGCATTCAGGGCACCGCCCGGCTGTGCGAGGGATTCAGTCCCAGTCGTCGCCGTAATCATGCGTCAGCTCTTCACCAGCCTCGATGTTGCGCAACGCGATTACCGTGAGGTCATCGACGTAGGCCACGTTCGGCGATTTGGAATGATTGATGTAGCGCAGCTTGCACAGGACCCGATACCGTCCGGCATCGGTGGTCAGCACGTAGGGACCATTGCGCCGCGCCGTGCGCGTCCGGAGCTTGCCGAGCACGACGTCTGCCGCAATCGGCTTGCTGGCAAACAGGCCCGTGCCGTGAATACCGCTGGGCCCGACCTTCAGCGTACGCTTGATCTTGCGCTTTCCTTTCTTGCCGGCCTTCACAACTCGGCGGGCGTCCAGTCGCAGCCCTCACAGTTGGGATCAACACCATTCGTCTCGAGCACGTCGAGCAGGAACTGGGTCCAGACAGCGTTCGGCGTCCAGATGCTGTTCATCGCTGCCTTCGCTTCGGGTAGCGGCACATCCTGATGCAGCACGCGATACAGCAGTGCAAACGCCGTGGCCCGGTAGTTCACCTGGCAATGGAGCAGCGTCTTCCGGTCCGGATCACGGTTCATCGCGGCGGCAAACGCCTCAAACTCGCTCGGCAGCGGCGCGCCAAAGTCGACGGGGATGTGCAGGTATTCCATGCCGAGCTGCTTGACCAGCCGGTCTTCGTGGGGCAACGAGCGTTCCTGGTCGCTGAAGGCGATGTACACGATCCGCTCGAAACCTGCGTCCTTCAGGCTCGCCAGCTGCTCGGCATTCGGCTGCCCGGCGCTGGCAAACCGATCGCTGTAACTCAGGAAGTTGATTGGGTGTTCCACGCCGGCATGCTCCGCTGCTGCTGCGCCAAGGCCGGTACAGAGCATTGCAGGCAACGCGAAGATCACGGCAAGAAGGCGCATACTAAGACTGTCTTTCACAAGTGGCCGGGTGCCTCGAGGGTTTCCTGTGGACCCATGCAGGTGCCGGGCCAGAAGCAGAAGGATGAAACGCTAAAGCGGATTCGAAGTAAAGCGGTTGGTCGCTGCGCAGCAGGGTGCGTGGCTTCCAGCGCAGCTGAATCGGCGGCGGCCCAGATGCGTCAGCAACAAGCGGGTGCGTCAACGAACCGATGCTTCAGCATCCTGCCGATGCTCGAGCAACGACGCGAAGCAACCGCAGCGAACTCGAGGAGAACGACCATGGCCAAGAAGGCAGACTGGTACTACCACCGTAAGGGTTGAACAACCTGTACCAAAGCATCCAAGTTTTTGGAAGCAGGCAACATCGATGTCGCGGAGCTGGCCTCTGCGAACCAGAAACTCAAGGCGGAAGACGCAGCCCGGCTGTTGAAGGGAGCAAGCAAGCTGATCGCCATGAAGGGAAAGAAGGTGCTGGAGTTCAGCGGCGCGCAACGGACCTCGGACGAGGCCGTGGCGGCAATGCTGGGACCCACCGGCAACCTGCGTGCCCCCACCATTCGCAGCGGCAAGACCCTGCTAGTGGGTTTCAACGAAGAAGTCTTCGAAGGGTTCTTCGGCTGAACCACGACCTCTAGCGGCGACGCCGTCGACCCAGAGGACGTCAATGACAGAAGGTGCCCGGGCAGGTTCCCGCCTGCAGGGCACCGGATCCCAAACCAAGCTACGGTCCCTGCACCATTGCGGTGCGCCTGTTACGCAATACTCTGCCGATGCGCCAGCGTCGAAAACGCCATACCGACCGCTTCCGGCACCTCAACTCCGAGCTCACGAGCCAACAGCCCCAGCACTGCCAGGTGGTGCACGGTGTGAGAATTCAGAAATTCGAGCTCACGGGCGGCACTGGTGGGTACCGTCGTGCCATCCTCCAACCGCAGAACCAACGCCTCCGGCAGCGGCTCCAGCTGCGCCAGCTGCTGCTCGATGGCGTCCAGGCGAGCCAGGGCACTGGCCGGATTGAGCTCCAGCTCGGCGTCCCGCTCGCGGGCGCCATAGTCGATGGTGCCCACGCTCAGGCCGGCGAGGAACTGCAGCAGGTGATCGATGCAATGCCGCACCTGACGCCCGAAGGTGCTTCCTGGCAGCCGCTGGTCACCGCCCCGGTACTGCTCCGGATCAACCGCGAGAATCAGCGCTCGGAGCTGTTCGAGGAGTTCGGCCTGGGCGGCGTACTGCGTCGGCCGTGGCGCGCCGGGCTGGTCAGTCATGGGTGTTCTTCATTTCCGGAATTCGTGTCTCAGACAGGCCAAAGGCCTGCAAGTTCGCCGCCAGCCTGTTGCAGGCTGCAAACGAGCGGGAGAAAATCGCCGCTTCTGCGGTCCCATTCAACCGGACGCCGGCCGTTTGCTGCTGCAAACAGGAGCATCTGCGTACAGACCTATCTGCAAACAGCGATATCTGCACACAGTAGCCCCTGAAACAGCATCTGCACGCCGACGCACAGTCTCCACCGACGACCGGACTACCATGACCGAACATGCCATCAGACGCGCAGCCCGAGAGACATCACAAGCGACGCCGCCCCTCATTATCGGCGAACCGATCATCTCAGGCACCTACGAAGTTCGCGTTGCCCGCTCCGCCTGGGAACTTCGTGAGGCACAGAAGCTCCGCTACCGGCTGCTCTATCTCGAACGCGGCGGCCGGCCGGACGCCCTGAAAGCAGAGCTCGAGGCGGATGCTGATGAGTGGGACGCCGCGGCGCTGCACATCATCGTGCTCGATCGGGCGAGCGGCACCAAGCGACTGGTCGGCACCCTGAGGTTGCTCGCCAGCACGGCGCTCGCGCCGGAACAGCAATTCTACACGGAGCACGCATTCAACATCGACGCGTTGAAGCGCCGCTTCCCCCTGCTGCTCGAACTCGGCCGGTTCTGTATCGATTCAGATCGTCGCCAGGGCGCGATCCTGTTGCTGATCTGGAAGTACGCCATGCAGTTCATCGTCGAGAACCAGGTGGATCTCATGTTCGGCTGCGCGAGCTTTCCAGGCACCGATCCAAGCGCACATCGGGAGCTCTTCAGCTACCTGTACCACCACAATCTGGCACCGGACGCGCTGCGCCCGCAGCCGGTAGACCCCCGACACGTGCTGCTGTCCGACTGTGCAACGGATGAGCCCGCCTTCGAGAGCGCAACGCGCAGCCTGCCGACGCTGCTGCGCGGTTACCTGAAGCTCGGCGCACGCGTCAGCGATGCCGCAATCATCGATCCGGTCTTCAACACCACCTTCGTCTGCCTGTACGTGGAAGCGCGGGAGATGCTCAAGGGCAATACGCCGCTCGTCCGCAAGCGTCACCGCACCGATGTCTGAGCATATAGCACGCTGATCTGACAGCCGGTGGAACTGATCCGGCACCATCGACTCAGAGGTAAGCCACCGGGCTGCAAGCGTCGATTGACCCGCTGGACGACGATTGCGATGCCCGAGACCAGACCCGGGCTGCGGGTACGACACTGAAAACCCTGGAGGATCCATGAAAAGAACAATTGGCTGGCTACTGGCCATCGTCCCCGCCGTCATTTTCGTACAGTCGCTGTTCTTCAAGTTCGCCGGTTCGGAAGAAACGGTAATCATCTTTTCCACCATCGGCGCCTGGATGGCAGAACTGCCCCTCATCGGCGGCCTGGCGGACGCCTTCAGCGCCTACGGTGGTGTCACCGTCGGCCTCGTCGAGCTGGTTGCCGCGGTGCTGCTGCTGATACCCGCAACGCGCCGCATCGGCGCCCTCATCGGCCTGGGCGTCATCAGCGGGGCAATCTTCTTCCACCTCTTTACACCCCTCGGCGTCGTGCGTGTCGTCGATGCCGCGGGCAACACCGATGGCGGTGCGCTGTTTATCATGGCCTGCGTCGTCTGGCTCTGCTGTGCGCTGACCCTGCTGTGGAAACCGGGACAGGACCTCACTGCGGCACCCGCCACCTGAAGCCCTGCTGGACAGTACCGTGGCCGAACGCTCCGGATACCGCGCGAAAGAGGTAGCGAGCGATGTTTCGCCGCGTCGCCCAACGTCAGGGCAGAAAGCCGAACTCCGCCTCCCGGTAGCGGCCGCTGTCGAGCACCCGCCGCATCCCGAGCAGCGTCTTGTGCGGTGCATCAAGCAGCAAGCGGTTGATGATCCAGGCGGGCATGGGCCCACCCGGGTCGACATGAGCGTGGGTTTCCACCTCGATGCGGCCATCCGCCTGCGGCCGGAAAATCCAGCCGGTCACTGCGTCCCGCAACCGGGTGATACCTTTGACGGCCGGCACGTAACCGTCGGTCGCGGTCGCCGTCATGCGTACGGCGGCGCCAGCGTCGTCGACAGTCCAGAGCACGTGGGCGACCGCGTCGCGGTCGGTAACGGGCCACGGCAGGTCATTGTGCGTATAGACGTAGAGTTCGGTTTCCGAGACGCTCTCGACGATCCGCGATGCCTTGCAGAGGTTGGCCCATTCGGGACAGGCCTCGGTGTCCCGAATCAGCGCCACCAGCTGCGCCATCGGGTAGTCGGTCAACATCACGGCCCGAACCGCGCGGAACCTGGAACCCGCTACCGCCCGGGTGTAGATTCTGATTCCATCCTTGTCGCGGTCGAGCCGCCAGTCAGATGCACCCTGTCCGGCGACCTCAACCTCGGCGGTAACGGCGTCGTCGGCAGCATGTACTGGGCTCGAGCACATGAGCAACACCAACCACCGCAGTATCAGCGGTGGCAAGGCCACCGATCTTGACTGACAACGCTGCATCATCCCTTGCTCCTGTCCCGACGGGCACCTACGCCGACGAAGAACGCACCCGCCGTTCGGCCGTGCTGGCGCAGCGCACCACCCGCTGGGAATTCTGGCCGGCACGCCTGTTTGAGCTGCCATACTACCTTGCGCTGCTGCTGCTGTGCCTGTGGTACCGGCTGCCACCGAAGTCCCTGGCAAAGGCAAACTGGGCGCTGGATCACGGCGAGATCGGCCTCGGCTCCAAGTACGCGACCCAGTGCGCGTTCGACCAGCAGGCCTTTCCACGGACGCTGTTTCTGCCGCACGACACGCCCATGGAAGACCGCCAGCGCCAGCTTGACGCGTTTGCGGCAGAAGTCGGGTTCCCGATCATCTTCAAGCCCGACATGGGCGCGGTCGGCAAAGGCGTGCTGCGGGTGAACGATCCTGACGATCTCCATGCTACCGCGGCACAGCTCAGCTGCGACTACCTGGCGCAGGCCTATGTCGATCTGCCGTGCGAGTACGGCATCTTTTTCGTCCGGGTCGCCGGGCGGGGCCGGATCACCGGGATCAACCGCAAGCACTTTCCCACCGTCATCGGCGATGGCACCAGCACGCTGCTCCAGCTTGCCACACGGCATGCCCGGTACACGGCGCACTGGCCGCTGTTTCTGCGCTACCTGGATCTCCGTCGCGTACCCGCTGCGGGAGAGCCGGTGCGCCTGTCCTTCGTCGGGTCCCACACCATGGGCTGCTGCTTCACCAACGACGGCGAGCTGATCACGCCGCCGCTGGAAAGAGCGATCGTGCGCTTCTGCGACAGCCAGCCCGGCTACAACTTTGGCCGCCTCGACGTCCGCGCCGAAAGTGACGATGCGCTCGAGCGCGGTGAGTTCGTCATGATCGAAGCCAACGGCGTGGCCTCCCTGCCGACGCACATGTTCGACCCGGCCCACTCCCTGCTCGATGCCTACCGGATCTTTCTTGCCCACGCCCGCTGGCTGGTCCGGACCGCCGCCGAACACCGCCATCAGCCCATGCCGCTCGATTCCTGGCGCAGCATCGTGCAGCGGGTCCGCGCCAATGCCAGTGCGCTCGAGGGCGCCCACGGCACCGCACTGGACGCGCAGCGCAGCTAGGGTGCTCTGAACCGCAGTTCCTGGCAGCTCAGCGGGCGCGGCGCCTGCACCGGTACGGTGGCGGAGAGGGAGCGGGGTAGCAAGCGGGACAGCCGTGCCCCTAGCTCAGCAGCCGGCTCAGGGACATCGTATACACCGTGGTATAGACCATGCCGATCAGAAAGCCCGGCAGCACGGTCATGAGTATTTCCGGCGTGCCGGCGAGGCCGTGTATCACACAAGGAATCGTAAACAGCAGCACACCGGTCACGATCACCGTCAGCACGACCGGGTGCTGGCCAGCGGCGAAGGTCCGGTACAAGCGTTCCATCAGCAGCGTGGTCACGAGCGTCAACACGAAGCTGTAGCTGCCCTGTAGCAGCCCTGAGCGCATGCCGATACTCTGACCATGGTCTGCGTTGACGTAGTACGCCCAACCGCCGTAGACCAGAAAGCCCGCAACCGCTGCGCCGAGGCTTCGCCACCAGGCCGAGCGGTCGTCGGGAGCCTCCGCCGGACCCGGCGTCACTGGCGGTCCGTCGGCTGCCCGGCAGCCGCTGACGGCACGAGCTCACTCAGGGCGCCAGCGACGCTCGCATAGCAGCGCTGCGCCAGCAGCTTGCGATCGGATTCACCTTCAACCAGCGGATGAAAGCGCACCGTCACCTCAGCCACCCCGAGCCCCATGACGTTGAGAAAGTGCGGGACAAAGGTCATCGGCAGATACCAGGCATAAAAGTCGCGGTCCGCGGGCAGCATCGGCTGACCCTCGTAGCGACGGTAGGCGATGGTAACGGGTTGCACGGCAACCGTTGGATCGAGAGCCGCGGCCAGCAGGCTGGGCCGGAACGGCCGCACGCGAGTGCCATCCGTGCTCGTACCCTCGGGGAAGATGAACAGGTTTTCAGCGCCTGCGAGCCGCGCCTTCAGCAGCGGTATCTGTGCTGCAGTGCGGCGCGGATTACGCTCGATGAACACCGTGTTCTGCAGCGCCGCAAGCTTGCCGAAGACCGGCCACTGCGCGACATCCGCCTTGGCCACAAACACGCCTGGCACGAGCGAACCAAGCACGAACACATCGATATAGCTTGCATGGTTAGCAACGAACAGCGTCGGTCGATCCTCAGAGGGCGTGCCCTCGACCCGGATCTTCAGGTTGAAGATTCGGCACACACCGCGATGAAAGCGCAACGCCATGGCTTCCGCCGGTCGCCGGCCGAGCAACCGCGCAAGCAGAAAGGCCGGTGGTATCACAACCAGCCAGGCCAATAAGGCGGGGATCGCCACGCACTGGCGCCAGCGTGATACGCGCACCCGGGTCGGACCCCGATCGGAGAGGTCGCCAACGAAGCTGACCTCATTCATCGTCGTGCTGCTCCCACCGGGTCACTCCCTACTTTAACCGGTACGCGTTGCTGCCCGCATCGAACTTGAGCTGAGAAACGTAGCGTTCCGGATGCTCGCCGGTAAAAAGCCGGTTGAAGAAGCGTCGCAGCTTGGCACTGTTCCGGATCACCTCACCCTTGAAGTAACCGTGCGACTCGCCCACGCCCGGCGCGCGGGTCAGATCGACGTAGATCGCGTTCGGGGCTGCCAGATTCTTGAGGTAGTGGCCAAGACGCCGCTGCTGTTCCTCACCGGGCTTGATCCGTGACCAGCGGAGCGCGTAGTCGTCTTCGTTGATGACCACGTAGACGCCGCCGCGGCAGTCGATCTCACCGAGCCAGGGCACGTGATCGTGGTTGTTGCAGTCCGCCGCGACCAGGCAGACGTTGTCGAACACCGGCCTGCGGATATTGGTTTCGCTGGGAATGGCCGCGTACTTGAGCACGTAGTTGCCCATGGAGTGGCACAGCAGGTTCAACGTGACCCGACAGACGCGGGACTGCAGCGCCACATAGTGCTCCCGGGCCCGCTCAGGGTTATCCGGGTACTTCTCGAGCGTGCGCGTCCACAGCCGACGGCTCTCGGCCTCGGTCAGCAGCAGGTGGAGGCGCCGGACAATGCCGAACACCCGATCCAGCGCGCCTGAGGAAGCGCGCGCATCGCGCTTGTCGTCGAGATAGTTGGCGGTGCCACTGAGGCTGCCCCCACCCTTGGCCGGCCAGCTGAACGGTACGACGATGAGTTCCGGGTAATTCGCCTCGAGCTCCCGCGCTGCGTCGACGACCGCGCTGACGTCGTTGTTGTAACCGTGGACGTAGAACAGGATGTGCTTCCGTTCCGCCCGGGCGCGCGCGAACAGCTCGCAGGCAACGGCCACGCTCTGATACTGCGGCACCTCCGGATCGAGGTTGAGATCGTGCTGGCGATTCAGCCGACGCACCGCCGCCGCGGACAGCTGGTCGTCGAGTACGGCAACGGTGGGATTACGCCGGGTTCCTGCTATCTCGACGATCCGCAGATTGAGTGCACCTTCCTGCCCGGAGGTGCTCAAAAACTTATTGAGACCACGGCGGCTTGAGTCGAGCGCGCGGTTGGTTACCAGATACATAGGGCGGGCCGCATCCATCCAAGGCCCAGAGCCTAAGTCAGCCGGTCAGCGCACGTCCAATCGCAGGGCAATTCGCTCGCCGGGATCGAACGGCAGCTCCTGGGTAAAGAGCTGGCCGTTCCAGCGATAGGTCACCATGAAGCTGGCAGGCTTGGTGAGCGCCCGGCAGCGGGAACGCTCAATGGCGCGCTGCTCGAGATCCCAGCGCAGCCGCGCCAGCAACCCGGCCTCATGGGCCGGGGCGGTGACCGCGCAGCCAGAGTCGGCCGCAGTCGACCTGGCGCTCACGGGCTCGTGCACCGGCTCGACGGCCACTACGCGGCCATACACAACCGTCTCGGCGCGGAGGGCACCAGCCAGCAGAAGCAACAGGAGCGCAAGGCCTGCACGCAACAGAGCGCCGGACGCAATGCCAGCGCGGAACCCGTGTGTTGCTCGTACGCTATGGATCGTCATGCTTCCCACCCCATGGTTTTCAGGATCAGCCGGTCCTGATCGCTCAAGCCCGCGGCTCGCGGCAACATCTGAATACCGTGGCGCCCGTCGGGAAGCCGACGGTAGCTGAAGTCCGCACCACGAACGCGCCGCTCCAGCACCCGAAGGTAGCGCCGCGCGGCACCGCGGGAGCGCACGGTCATGACCGTCGGTGCAGGTATCGAGCGGGCATCTGGACGGCGCCGGTCCCGACTGTCGACCACGGTTCCGTTGCTGGTCAGCTGTGCACGTTTGCGGACGACGCGCGCTACGTAGCGCTGCGCGCCGTTCGGCAGCGTCTTCGCGCGTTCGATGCGCCCGGGGCCGTAGTTGTAAGCAGCGAGGGCACGCGCTTCATCGTTGTCGAAGCGATCCAGCAGCTCGCGCAGGTAGCGCGCGCCAAGCGCAATATTGGTGCAGGGCTTGTAGAGCTCGGACACCCGAC
Organism: Pseudomonadota bacterium; assembly: GCA_038757945.1. Taxonomy (GTDB): domain Bacteria; phylum Pseudomonadota; class Gammaproteobacteria; order Pseudomonadales; family Azotimanducaceae; genus CALHVX01. The sequence goes on along the minus strand of JBCDGJ010000091.1, from coordinate 4,349 downwards.
GGACACCAAGGTGCCGCGCGGTGCCCGGCCATTGAATCTGCATCAGCCCATGGGCGTTCGCATGAGACCGCGCGTTGACCTTCCAATTGCTCTCCACGGCGCTGACCGCCATCAGCAGATCCACGCCGAGGTCATAGTCGTTGGCCGAGCGCTCGAAGCAGTTGCGGTACGGCACGCTGGCCGTAGCGGTCAGGACCACTCCGCTCAGGAGCAACAGCACCAGGCCCTGTATCCGCTTCATGGCTGCCTCCCTGTCAGCGCAGCAATCTGTCGGGAGAGCAGCTCCCGTTCGCTGCCGTCGGCATAGTCGAAGACCACGTGGTACTCGGCGGCTGCAACACGCTGCACGGTAAAGGGGTAGCCAAGCTGACTGCTCAGACGACGGGCAAAGCCCTCGGCCGATGCCTCGCTATGAAACGGTCGCCAGACCGACAGCTGACCGCCGCCTGCTTCAGGATCGCCGTCGACCAGCCGCCCGTTGTCCCCGGCAACGGCCGATGCGGGTTCCGGCGCCGCAACCTCCAGCGACGCTTCGGCAACCGACGGCGGAGCTGCCGGCACGACAGCGTCAGTCACCGCATCCGGCACTGTGGCTTCCACCATCAATCCCGACTCGCCGACCGCGACCGGCGGCTCAGCTGCAGTGACGCTTGCACTAAGCCCGGTTGGCGTGGGAGCCGCATCAGCGGACTGCAACTCGGCTTCGGTAGCAACCACATCCGGAACGGCAGTCTCAGGCTCCGCGGCGTCCTCCGCAGCGGACGTAGCAGCGACGCCACCGACAACCGCTGCTGCCGCGGTAGCCTCGGCGGATGCGGCGACCTCAGCCGTTGCCGGCGCGAGCAGCGTGGCCACGATCAGGACGACCGCAACGCCGACGATGAGTCCTAAAACAAAGCGCATCTCAACCTCCTTCGCGGGTAGCCAGCAGTTCGGCACCGCTCTCCGGCAGCTCGAGCGCACGCCAGTCCACCGCAGCGGTAGTGCCGACGATGCGGTCAAGGCGGGTCAGCCACTGCGCGCGATCAAAGGTGCGCGATCTGCCACAACCGGAACCGCGCTCGTTGAACAGCCGCCTCAGGGCCTCAGCGGTTCGTACGTCACGTGTTGCCAACGCATAGAAAGTGACCGTCGACTCGCGATCGAGCACCAGCCGGAACCGGCGGCGACCGGGAGCGCTGTGCTCCGCGGCGCGACCGCAGTGGTTGGAGATCACGCGCCCGTTCTCGGTCCGGAAGCTGAACAGGTAACCGTCCTCCTCGAGGGCCAGATCAACGGCGACACAATACTCGTTGCGAGCGGGTCGCACGGTCTTCGGACACTCGTTCCCCGGGTGCCTGGACAGATCCGACAGCAGCGATTGCGGCTCGAATGCAGCTGTGTCGGGCCGCTCGTCACGCGCAACAGCGGGCTGGGTGGCGGGCGCAGTGTCGGGCTCCAAGCCGCGCGGCGCGGCCGGCGTCACTACGAAAGTGGATGCCAGACGCTGCTGCGCGGTGTCGGTGCTGGCCACGAGCACCAGCTCGGCAGCACCGGGCGTCTCGGCTCCGGTCTGAAGCTTCAACAGCCAGTCGGCATCGTCGGCTTGCCCGGCAAGCGTGAGCATTGGTACCCGCCGCAGCCGCGACTCAAGCATCGCGCGCAGGCGCGGGCTCGCCGCTGAGGCTGATGCACCCGCATCCGCAGCGCCGGCCGCAAAGGCAACGGAACCATCGAGCGTGAAGCCGCGCAGGCATTCCAGCTGCGCGACCAGCGCATCGGCAATCGCAGCGCGATCATCGGCAGCAAAAGGGCGGGCGCGCGTGCCTCGTGGACCCTGGGCAACTGTCTGGCGCAGCGCGCGGCGCTCCGCGCTGCCCAGGGGGCCCTGCCAGCGAAAGCTCACCCCCGGCAGCCACACGCCTTCCTCGGGATCGAGACCGCGGACGCTGACCCGGTAGCGGCCGCCGCTGCCGGTAACCTCGATGCCGAGCAGCAGGGTTGCCGTCGGCAATCGGCGACAGGCATCTGCGGTGCCGGTCCAGGCAATACGCGCCTGGCTCTGCTCCAGCAGCCGATGCTGCAGATACTCGGCGATGGCGCCAACCAACTCATTCGACTTTGCGGTTGGCCGCTGATCGTCGAGCGCCACAAGCTCGAGCGTGGCACCGGCAAATCGCGGATGCTGCCCGACGTGCCGAATCAGCTTCGGTGCAACACGATCCGTCAGCCACAGTCCAAGCTCCCCGTCCAGCAGGTCAGCGATCGCGATGGCCGGCAACAGCAGCAGCGCCGTCAGAACACCAATGCTGCACTTGAACTTACTGCGTACTCGGTACATGGCTTACCCGTCCATAACGATCAATCAGCAAAGCGCCGCTGTCGACGCGCGCCAGGTAGTCATCGAGCTGCCGCTCGATACGGTCCGGAAACTGCAGCCCGTAGCGCAGGGCGGAGGCGTCCCGCAACTGCGTGGCGCGCCCGCGAATCTGTGCAGGCACGGTCTCCGGCATCACTTCGAATAACTGCCGCGGCGTCGTCGCGGGCGCAAAGCGGTAGTCCGGCCGCAGCCGGTAGGTGCTGTCGGCACCAAACAGGAACACCCGTATATCGCCTTTGGCGACCAGGCGCAGAAAGTCCTGATCGGTTGCAAAGCGCAGCGTCAGCCCCTCATCGCTGCGGCTATCGATTGGCGACGGAGCAAGCGCTTCGGCGTCGATCTGCGCAGCCGCGGGTGCCGGGTCTTCAATCGGTGCGGCGACCGGCGCTGCGAGCGTCGGTTCAGGCTCGCGCACCGGGGGGGCGACCTCGACCTCGGTGACGGGCTGCCGCAGCGCAGCGGGCCCTTGCACCACTGCGCTCGGGCGCGGCTCAGGCGGTTCCGGAACGGGCACCACGGGTGCGGCTACGGGGATCGGCGCAGGCTCCGGAACCGGTTCAACCACCGGTTGGATAATCCGCTCGACAACCGGCTCCGGCTGCAGCTTGGGCTCGGGTGTCGGACTCGCCACCGTGCTCTCCGCCGAACGCTGCGGCTCATCCGGCGCCACCGGTTCAATCTGGCGCACCAGCGCAAGCACGGCGACCAGACAGAAAGCGATGATCGCCATGAACCGCATGACATCCGCCTGCAGCGCGTCCGAATCCATGGTGGTGCTAACCCGGGACCGCATGATCCTGCTCCTGCACGGGCAACCGTTGCTCGATGCGTTGTGTCGCATTGATCAACGCGTCCAGCTGGCGTGCCTGCTGCGCCTCGTACACCGCGGCCAGCCGAGCGCCGACGCGCAGCGTCTTGATCAACCGCATCAGGTAACCACCGACGGCACCGACGATAGTGGTCGTCAGCGCTAGCAGTATCCCGCCGTCAACCAGATTCCGGAGCACCATCTCGGGGCTGTCGCCGCTCGAGGAGTCGCCGAGCGCAGCCTGCAGCGCGGCCCGCATGCCGACCGCTGTCCAGATCACGCCGATACCGATGAACAGATTGATCCAGACATCGCTGAGCTGATCGAGCTCGACAACCTCGGAGGCTTCTGGATGCGTTTCGAGGGAGCTACTCAGCCGCTCGAGATTCATGACGTACAGCACCAGCACCAACGCAAACAGCCACACCGAGTGCCCGAGGTTCAGGGCAATCCACTGCACCAGGCCCGCAGCCCCGCTATCACCGTAAGCGGGAAGGTCGATCCGCGCCGGCGCTGACAGGTTCCCCGTCACCAGCGCGACGGCGGTAATCGCAGCGCCCAGGACCAGCCCGGCCGGAAACTCCCAGGCGCGCGCCATTACCGGGCTCCGACCGCCGGCGCCTCGCAGGCGCGGCAGGTGGCTTCAAGCACCAGGTCCGCTTCCTTGAGCAGCACGTCTGCGCGGTAGTAAGCCGGCTGATCGTTGCTGATCCGCAGCAGGCCCAGCTCCTTGTCGGCGAGCTCGAGCTTCATGCGCGACAGCACGGCTCGACGGTCGGGGCAGGCCTGCGAACAGGTGTTGTAGTCACCCGTCAGCGATACGAACTTGACATTGAAGTAGCGGTTGTAGCGTTCCCGCGCCTGACGCTGGCTGATGACGCCGAGGTTTTTTGCGGCGACCAGGTGATCGCTGAAGACCTTACGGTTGTCCGGGCTCGGATCGTTTTCTGCGATGGCGAGCAGCTCCGTGAAGTAGCGATCGAAGTGGTACTCGCACCCGCTCGCCAGGCGCGCCTCGACTTCGCTCACCGCCTGGTCGAGATCACGACCGAGCGAGCCGTTGCAGACGTCCGCAACCGGCGTCGTCTCACAGGCCGCCAGCAGCGTCAGCAGTACCGGGAGAAACAGTTTCGAAAGGGTTTGGTTGGTCATGTCCGTTCTCCTTACATTTCCAGGGGGCTG
>JBCDGJ010000090.1:0-19537 GCA_038757945.1 Pseudomonadota bacterium | reverse complement strand
GCGCCGCGATCGCAAGATCGGGCGCACCGTGCGACACAAAGAGTGCTGCAGCCGTCATGGCTCAGGCCGGGACGGCAGTGGTAGCAGCAGCGTTGGACCGGAACAGCGCTTTCACCGTGAGACGGCCAGGACCGGTCAGGATAAGGACCGCAGACGTGATCATGAGGAACGCCGGATACTCCCAGCCACCGCCTTCCGCGCTGAACAGCCAACCCGCGCCCGCGTGCGCCCAGAGTGCGCCCAGAGAAATCACGGCCAGCACGAGAGCAGTCGGTCGAACGAACAGGCCGGTGATCAGCAACACGCCGCCGATCGCTTCGGCGCCGAATACCAGATAAGCGAGAGACGCGGGAAGACCAAGGCTCTCGAAGAAACCGGCGGTACCCGCAAGGGTAAAGACCATCAGCTTCAAGTAGACGCTGTGTGCCAGAAACACGATGGCGAGGCCAATCCGCAGGACCAGCAGGCCGGCATCGGTTCCGGCGGGGGTCGTACGATCGTCGAAGATGTTCATGTCAGTCGCTCCTCAGTTGGGTTCGGAAGTGAACGAGGCGCAGTGTGTGATTTGCGTTCCTGCCCGTACATTCGCAATATCTGCCAACTGAGTTTGCACATGTGCAAATAGATGCCGGCACTGAACTGGAACGACCTACCCGTGTTTCTCGCGATCGCCGAGCACGGCACCCTGGCTGGTGCCGCCCGCGCACTGGCCGTAAACCACTCCACCGTCTTCCGGCGCCTGCAGGCGCTCGAGGCAGAGCTCGGCGTCGCCCTCTTCGAGCGCGGACCGGAGGGCTACCGCCTCTCCGAAGCGGGCGCCGAGGCCCTGCCCCAGGCCGAGCTCGCGCGCGACGCCGTTGACCAGATCCTGCGACGCACCGCCGGTCGAGACGCTACGCTCTCCGGTCGCGTTCGCCTCACGACAGCGCCGGATCTGGCCGTGCAGGTGGTCCCGCCGGCGCTGGCTCGGCTTGCAGAACGGCATCCGGGCATTCGCGTGGACGTCGTGGTTTCAGATTCGGATCAGGACCTCGCCCGTCGCGAAGCCGACCTCGCACTGCGCGCAACCATGGCCCCACCCGAAGGCCTGGTCGGTCGCCGCCTGCGCGAGGTGGACTGGTGGTTCCACGCGCATCCCGATACGTCGGCCGAGGACGCACCGCTGATCGGCGCGAGCACGGCACTACTGCGGGTGGGTGCCTTTCGGCGACTGCATGAAGCCTTTCCCGAGGAGCGCTTCGCCGCCTGGGCCGGCAGCCTGGAGTTGATGGAGGCGCTGGCGCGTGCGCAGATCGGCGTGGCGCTGCTGCCCTCCAACTATCAGCCCGAAGGACTCATGCGGCGCGATCGCTTCGAGGCCGCAGCACCTTCAGAACTCTGGCTGCTGTTCCATCCCGACCTGCGTTCCGTGGCCCGGGTGCGGGCGGTCGCGGATGTGCTGCAGGAGATCGTCACCGCTGGTGCGGCTTGACCCATCTCGTCTCGCGAGTGTGGAGCGCGGGCGGGTGGCGAACTGGTCCTCTCAGGATCGCGCCAGCAGCTTGGGAAGCTGCACCGCGAGCGTGGAGCGGGTGGCGGGAAGCGAACGGGTCCGCCCAGGACCGCGCCAGCAGCTTGGGAAGCTGCACCGCGAGCGCGAAGCGTGGAGCGGGTGGCGGGAATCGAACCCGCGTCATCAGCTTGGGAAGCTGAGGTTCTACCATTGAACTACACCCGCATCGCGAAGCAGACCGGTCGCCTGCGACGTGGCCCGCTATCCTAATCGACTCGGGAGCAGCCGCCTACAGCCAGGTGCGTGCCTTCACGGCTTTGCGATACAGGCAAACAGCACGGAATCCAAGCCACTGCTTAAGCGTGTGAATTGCGGGCAGGTGCAGACCGGTGAGCGACGCCCGGACTCGTTCAACGGAGCGGTCGTGTAGGTCACCATCTCGCTAATCAATCAGATCCGCGGCCGATCATCAGTATGAGATCGTCAGATGAGAACGCGCCGTCACCGTTCCAGTCGCCCTCTGCCCACGCCGCATTTCCCGGTATGCCCTGGGCGGCGCCACTGAATCGCTTGGGCCAGGCGTTCCGCAGCTGCCAACCGCCGGTGGCTTGCCGCATCTCCGTTGTATCGAGTTCGCGTCCGAGCTTCAGGTCTTTCAGTTCCATGTCTCTCTCGCCTTTCAGATGCAGTCGCGGTCTGCCGTTTGACGCAGCGCAACTGCAGGGGTTGCTCTCCAGATGGAGCAGAGACCGTGCCAGCCATCGCAGTGCGCTTTAGCCATCGATCCCCATGGAACTCTTCCCAAGAGCCTCGCCTGCCAAGGAGCGACTGTTGGTCGCTACCAATCGCAATCGGACAGTCGTGTTGGCGCCGCAGGAACAGCGCTTTCCGCACGCTGGCTGCTGTTCCTCACCGACCTAGACTGCGCCCGGTCGCCGGAACCACGCCAGCACCAGTGCCGCCGTCAGCCACAGCAGGAGACCGTTGGTGACAAACGCGATCGGCTGCGCCACGTGCTCGTAGAGGTAGCCGCCGGCTAATGGGCCCATCGCCGCGCCAACACCCGCGGCCGCTTCTTTGGCGCCGATCACAGTGCCCCGCAGGGCATCTGGCGCGAGGTCGGCAATCAGCGCGTCTTCTGCCGGGCTGGCCATCGCCCAGCCCACGGCGAACAGGATGTAGGAAGCGGCGACCAAGACGATGGTCGGCCAGAACGGCAATGCCATCGACACCAACCCGGCAAGCGTGACGCCCAATGCGATAACGGGTGCCCGGCCAAAACGATCCGACCACTCCCCGGCATAGCGTGGGACAATGGCAAACACGAGCCCAGCCGGTAGAAACGCAAAGGCCAGAGGCAACGTGCCGAGCGCAAACTTGTTCTTGAGGAACAGCAGGTAAATCGGCTCGATCAGTGCGCTGGCAAAGGCCGACAGAAACACAATCGACAGCGCCCTGCGCAGGGGGCCGTTCCAGTGCATTCGACCTCGCCGGCTACCTTCAACACCGCTACGCGTCTCCTGCACCCGCGACAACGACCAAACCAAGCCCAGCAGCGCTGCGATGGCGTAACCGCCGAACCCCCATAGCCACGCCTGCTGCAGGGGCATGAAACCCAGCAGCGTAAAGCCGTACGTTGCGCCAATCATGCTGCCCTGGACCGAAGTTGCGGTTAGCCGTCCCATGGCGCCGCCGCGCCCGGTGGAGTCATGCAGGTCGGCAATCATGGTTCGCGCCCCCACCCACATCAGTGAAGCACCAATGCCCTGAAGGAAACGCGCCAGATAAAAATCGAACAGGTCGGTGCTGGTAGAGAACACGGCCATGGCCGCGGCATAGAAAACAAAGGCGCTGGAAAAGAACCAGCGTCGCCCGAACCGATCCAGGCAGTAGCCGACCACCGGGCGCACCAGCAACATCGTGCCGGTAAACACCGCGTACATTCCGCCGATGGCAACGGCATCGATCCCCAGATCATCCGCACGAACCGGCAGACCAAAGTTCAGGAACACGAACGCAGTCGAGCCCAGGAACACCGATGGCAGAAAGGCAGCAGATTTCATAGCCCGCACAGCCTACACGTGCCTGAGACGGAAAGGCTCGCCTTCAGCAATGCACCGGGCGATACCTGGTGGGCTTACCAGGTCGTCCAGCCGTTGGCAGGGTGTGCGTAGTACTTGTCGTCGATGATGCTCCGCCACGGCGTATCAAAACGATCACGCGGCTCCTCGATCGGAGAAATGTAGAAATAGTCGTCATCCCGTTCCGGCTCGGTTGACTCGCCCGGTGCTTTGCCAAAATCAGGATCGTCGACGACGATGATGTCTTGCCGCGGATCAAACGGGATAGCCCCGTGATTGGGCGGCAAAGCAATCTCTCGGCGTTGGCCTGGCAGTGATCCCCACTGCGGCAACGAAAAGCCTCCGCCAACCTCTGGTTCCGGCTTCGAACACTCATCCGGCGGGATGTAAACGTAGTTGTCGCCCATTTCCACCGTGGGCGGCGTACCCTCTGGGCAAGCCACTGCCGACGTAGCCGCGGCCGCCGTCAAGATGAAGACGAAGGTGCTGAGCCTGATCATTGCCGAAGCCTCCTTGAATGGCGTTCCCTGCTGAGTCACAGGGAGGACGTTCAAGGTTCAAGCCCAGCTTGCGCTTCAAAGCCGGGTCAGCAAACAGCGCCCCGTCTTCGCGCTGTCAGATCATCAGCCTGCCCGTTCTGGATCACCGCGAATCAAGCAACGCGCGCGCAGCGATCACCGTCGCTTCCACCCCGGCCCGAACAGACGGTTCCGGCTCGATCTTGAAGAACGGTGAGTGGTGGGAGGGGACCACGGCTTCGCCCCGTTCAGCAGCTTCGAGCACCGCCTCTGGCGTGCCACCGACGGCGAAGTAAACACCGGGCACCCGCTCTTTGGTCTGCACGAACTCGGCGAAGTCCTCGGCGCCCATGCCGGTGCGCGGCCGTTCGTAGAAGCGGTCTTCCGCGAAATAGTTCGCCCAGGCGTCTCTCACCTTCGCGGTAGCGCTCTTGCTGTTAACGTTCGTCGGCGTGCCCTCGAAACCATGGATAACCTCGGGCATGAGGTTCTCGGGCAGCCCGTTCAGCACCCCAACGCCCCGAGCAACCCGCTCGATACTGTCGATGAGCTGCGCCCGCACCGCCTCGTCATTGGATCGCACGGTGAGCTGCAGCTTCACTTGATCCGGAATGATGTTGTGCTTAAAGCCGCCGTGGATGGAGCCGACGGTGATGACCCCCGGCTGCAGCGGCGCAACCTCCCGGCTCATGATGCCCTGCAGCGCGATGACCAGCTGCGACGCCATGTAGATGGGATCCTTGCCGCGATGCGGGCTGGCGCCGTGCGCGCCGACGCCCTTCACGATGATGTCGACGCTGTCTGAGCTCGACTGCACCAACCCCGGTCGCACCGCAACCTTGCCGGACGGCCCATCGGCGCTGACATGGAAGGCGATGGCATAGTCCGGCACACCAAACCGCTCGTAGAGGCCATCCTGCAGCATGGCTTTTGCGCCGCCGATGCGTTCCTCAGCGGGCTGACCGATGAGCAGCACCGTTCCGGACCACTGGTTCCGCGTCTCCATGAGTTCTTTGGCCGTGCCCACCAGCGACGTCATGTGTACGTCGTGACCACAGGCATGCATGACCGGCAGGGTGGCTTCAACGCGGTTGACCTGCGTTCTGGTCGACGCATACGGAAGCCCGCTGGCCTCTTTCACCGGCAGCCCGTCCATATCGGCACGGATCAGCACGCGCGGACCGGGACCATTCTCTATAACGCCAACGAGACCCGTACCACCAACACCGCCGGTCACAGGGATACCCAGGTTCTTGAGCTCGTCCGCCAGTCGCTCCGCCGTACGATGCTCGAGAAAGCTGAGCTCCGGATTCTGGTGAAACCAGATAAACAGATCCTTGAGCTGCGCCTGGTAGTGCGCGGCCACGCGGTCTGCCAGCGCTGGGTCGTGGTGATCGGCTCGTGCCAGTGCCGTCCACGGCAGTGACAGGAGCAGCAGCAGGCGGCAAGCGGCGGGTAACAGTGAGCGGGATCTACGCATCGGGATTCTCTACATCGGAACACCCATCAGGCTACGCGCCTGAAACCCGAAGGTCGACCAGCGGCAAATCACTCTGGCACCGCAGCCGTAGCCTGTCGCCGCAAGGAGATCTTCACCGCAAAGGCCGATACCACCAGAAGCGCCCCCAAGGTATCCGCCAGCAGATCGAGCATGGTGTCGTGCAGGCCCCGCTGAGCAGCAAACAGCCCCGTCCGGTCCACCGCAAACTCGAACAGCTCCCAGAAGGTACCGGCCGTCACCGCGCCGCCCAGCACCAGCATGAGAGATAACACCAACGGCAGCTCGATGCCACGACGCTGATCGTAGCGTTGCGTCGCAACGATCAGCACTACCGTGACCGCGCCGGTGCCGCTCGCATGCACAAGCTTGTCGTACACGCTCGAGGTCTCGTACAACCCGCCCTGCATCCCGAACACTACGTGCGCAGCCAGCAGCACAGCGACCACGACTGCCGTGGCCTCCGCGAGCAGCGCGTCGCGAATCAATCGCGCCGGCAGGAACGTGAGCAACAGCGATACGAACGCAACTCCGAACCAGAGCCCCTGCCTCGCGGACAGCCAATGGAACCCCGTCAGCGCAATTGCGAGCCGACAAAGCCCCTGTAGGCCGCCCGCCGGGGACACGGGAAACCAATACCTCATCGCGGCTTCTGCGCAACAACGAACAGGCCTTTCCGCCTGGACGGCCGCCAGCTCTGTTCGATGACAAATCCGGCGTCGGTCATAGCCCGCTCCAGCTCGTCACGGGTGAAAAAGCTCAGCGTGGGCAACACGCCGAAGCGTCGGCCGAGCGGCGCGACCAGGCGCATCAGCTTGAACCCATCGTCCATGCAGGCGGTGCTGGTCACCAGCACGCCACCCGGCTTCAACGCCCGAAACGCAGCTGCGATCGCCGCGCGCCAGTCTTCCAGCAGGTGCAGCAGGCTCAAGGCCAGGACTGCATCGAGACTGGCATCGGCTGCGCCAACGGTGGCGGCAGCGGCCACGCGGAAGTCGATGTTGTCGACGCCCTCGGCTGCGGCTTTCGCGCGCGCGATTTCGATCATCTTTGCGGAGACGTCCGTCGCCCGGATATGGGCCGCGAACGGCGCGTGCGCGATGGCCGTAGACCCGGTGCCACAACCGAGTTCGAGTACTTCGGCCTCCGGATGCAGGTACTCGCGGGTGATCGCGAGCTTCCGTTCGTAGGCAGCCTGATCGGCGACCGGCTTTGCGGCGTAGCCTTCGGCTATCCGATCCCAGAAACGAGCAGTGTGTTCCATAGCGTTCTCCATGCTGGTACTCCAGACGCGACCACGAAGTTGGTAGCGCGCCCGCCGCGATCTGAGGGGCGCGACGCCGGGCGGTACAGACACCGGTTGACTGGCGATCACGGTTGCTTCCTCGTCCATCGATAGCGGCGGGCATGATCACGCCTTGAGCGACGCCACACATCGGGAGTCTGGCTGGACTGGCACCAGCCAGCCAGCTGATCCGTGCCTCCGCCTTTTGGCTGAGGACTGCGCCATGCGCGCGTTACCCTGGAGATCAGGACTGGAGCCGACCGGTCTCGTGGGCCCACATGGCAATCTCTACCCGGTTCCGTGCGCCAAGCTTCTGCATGAGGCTCGCCAGGTGGGTCTTCACGGTACTGAGGCTGATATGCAGCCGATCGGCAATCTCGGCGTTGGTCAGGCCCCGCGCCACGGTGAGCAGCACCTGCTCCTCACGGTCCGTGAGCGCTTCCTGGGGCTGTGCCGGTGGGGCGCTGTCCGGCAGGTCGGCAAAGGCGGCAAGCAGGCGTGCGGTAACGCTTGGCGCGATCAGCGCTTCGCCATCGGCGGCAGCGCGAATGGCCTGAGCCAGCAGGTCCGGGCCCGCATCCTTGAGCAGGAAGCCGCGCGCTCCAGCCTTCAGCGCGCCGTACACGTACTCATCGAGATCGAAGGTTGTGATCACGACGACCGCCATCGGCGCGGTCACCTCGGGCCCGGCCAGCAGGCGCGCCGCCTCGATGCCATCCAGCTCCGGCATCCGTATATCGAACAGGCAAACGTCCGGCTCGAGCTTGCGGGCGAGCCGGACCGCTTCCCGTCCATCCGCGGCTTCGCCAACCACTTCAATGCCGGGCTGCGCATCGAGAATCATGCGCAGCCCGGTACGCACCAGATCCTGATCGTCTGCCACGAGCACGCGGATGCTCACGAGCCTGCACCCTGCTTCGGCAGCACGGCGTCCACGATCCAGCCACAGTCGGAACCGGGGCCGGTGCGGAGCGTCCCGTTCAGCAGGGCCACCCGCTCGGCCATACCACGCAGCCCGAAGCCCGGGCGATGACCCGTCGCAACGGCCGTCCCGTCATCCGCGACGCGCAGGTGTACCTGCTCAGCATCGCCCTCGACATGTACGGTGACCTGGTTGGCGCCACGGGCATGGCGGACGGCATTGGTGACGGCCTCCTGCGCGATGCGATAGAGGGTGGATTCCAGCGTGGTGTCGAGATTGTCGAGCGCGCCGGCAAAGGTAACGTCGACGGGAACCGGCGCGGCCGCATCCCGGGCCAGGCGGCGGATGTCCTCGAGCTTTGCCGTTGGCGAGCGGGCGGCTGCGCCGGGGCCCCGCAGCGCACCAACGATGCGCCGCATCTCCGTCAGCGTCCGCGACGCGGACTCTTCGATGACGCCCAGCACTTCGACCGCTGCCTCCGGTCGACTGTCCGCCAGCGCTCGCGCGGCCTGGGCCTGCACGGCAATGGCCGAGACGTGGTGCGCAACCGTATCGTGCAGCTCGCGGGCAAGCTGCTCGCGCTCACGCAGACGTGCCTGCTCGGTGGCACGGCGTTCGGCGCTGTCCCGGTAGCGTACGGATGCGCCGAGCGCCGCCGGGAAGAGCATGAACAGGCTGGCGCCGACGATCTCAGTCCAGTTGGAGACCTCGCCAACCATCGACACGGCGAAGGACGCGGCGGTCACCAGCAGCCCCGGCACAACCTCACGCCCGGAGCCCCAACGCAGCAAGGCATAGGGCAGGATGAGCACGATGGCGCTGCTGCTGAGCCCGGTCCAATCCACACCGCGTTGTGCGGCGAACAGATGCACGATGATGCTGGCACCGTGGACCAGCAGGACGATCCGCAGCGGCTGCGTGCGCCGCCAGAACAGCAACACCGCAAAGGAAAGCGTTAGCGCAATGGCCAGCGGGCGCCAGACTACCGTCTCCGAGAGCACGCCTTCGGCAATCGCAACAGGCACCACCACAGCCAGCAACGCCCAGTCGCGCCAGACGCGCGTGGGGGGATCGGGCGCGCGCGGTTCGTTCCAGAGCGTTTCCAGGAGCCTTGGCATACGGGCATCGGCAAGCTGATGGGATCTCTAGTCTAGGGAAGCTGCGCCGCAGACGTCATCGGCCGATCGGCTGATCTGCAGCTGCTGCGCGGTCGTGGCAGCCGGTGGCCACCATGCTGGCGGTGCTGCAGGACCCGAGCCGCGCACGGCCCGGCCAAACTCTGCTAAGTTCAGCCGCTGCGCTGCAGCGCAGCTATGGGACCGCATCCCGCGGACTACGTTCCGGTCGTGCGGTCGCAAGTCGCAACAGTGCCGGTAAGGCGTTTCTCACAAGGACGGCAGACGATGATCGATCTTTACACCTGGACCACCCCGAACGGCTACAAGGTCTCGATGATGCTCGAGGAAACCGGCCTGCCCTACCGCGTCCATCCGGTTGATATCGGCAACGGCGCCCAGCACGAGGCAGACTTCCGGGCCATCTCACCGAACGGCAAGATTCCGGCCATCGTCGATGGCGAGGTGTCGGTCTTCGATTCCGGCGCGATCCTGATTTATCTGGCAGAGAAGACCGGTCAGCTGTTGCCAACCGCTGCAGCGGAGCGCGCCCGCGTGCTGCAGTGGCTCATGTTTCAGATGGCCCACATCGGGCCAATGATCGGCCAGCTCGCCTGGTTCACGCGCAGCGCGCCGGAACCGGTGCCGCTCGCCATAGATCGCTACACGCAGGAAAGCGCTCGGTTGCTCACCGTGTTGAACGGCCAGCTCACCAACCATGAATACATTGCCGGCGACTTTTCGATTGCCGACATCGCCCACTACGGGTGGGTATCACTGGCCATCGAGCCGCTGCGCGCCTCGGCACCGGAGGCGCTGGGAGATACCAGCGCGCTGGAGCGATGGCTGAAGGCGGTCGGTGAGCGGCCGGCGACGATCAAGGGCATGAGCGTCCCGGCCTTGGACTAGCGTCCTGCTGACTGGCTGCAGCTGAACCTCGCGCTGATCGGCGGGATCGTCAGCGGATAGCGGGATTCGGATCGATGCGCGCGAGGCTGGTGGTGACGCCAAGCGGGCCGGCCGGTAGCGTGGATTCGATCAGGGCATCACCACGCCGGATCACCAGCGCCATCTGGCCCCCGGTCGCTGAAGCCGCGGCACGCATCAGGTCCCCGACGGAGTAGACGCGCCGATTAGCGGCGCTGATCAGCTGGTCTCCGGCCTTGAGGCCGATGGCAGCCGCTGGCGAGTTGTTCAGCACGTCCTGTACTACCAGGCGGTTCGGCCGCTCAGTGGCGTAAAGGTACTTCTCGTAACCTTCCTCGCCGAAGCGTTCCTCGATCATCTGGCGCTCTCTCGGCAGTGCCTGCATCGCGGAACTGAGCTCATTCGTGTCGGCACCACCTGGTCGGTTGGCCTGATACATGATCTGCAGCCGCTCGAGCTTGAGCGCGTCAAGATCTGCGACGAGCTGGCTCGCGTCCGCTTCTGCAAACCCCTGCTCAATCAGCATCGCGACGGTGGCCGGTCCGCGCGGCGGCCGCGGGCTGTCGGTCGCCGCACTGGCACCTTCGTCGGACAGTGCAGTTGCTGCCGCGTCGGCCACGAGGCTCATTACCGCGGCAGGCTGATCCACGGCCGCAGCAAGTTGGGCTTCAAGCCGCGCAATACGTTCATCCTGGACGGCAAGGGCACGCTGCAGTTCCTCAAGCGTGTCCTGGAGTCCGGTACCGCTGGCAGCATCAGGCCCCGGTGCGGCAAAGCCGGCGGTCAGGCTCGGCCCGGCGGGGCCTCGGTCGATCGCATCGCTGCCAACAAGCGTCCAAACAGCAGCAAGCACGACCCCAAGGGCGGCACAGATCAGAACAGGTGTTTTGCCAGACATGGTGGCATCCGTAGTACGTCACCTTGTTATTACCGCACGGCGACCGCGAATTTCTGATGATCGATAGATTCGGCAGCGCCAGTCGGGGCGTTGGCTGCACGGCCGCTGCCACAGCGTGAAAGCTGCGGCAACCGGATCAACCAGTCAGACCTGGGGCGACCCGGACTACGGGGTGTGCTCCGCATGCCAGTGCCGGGCGATATCCACCCGTCGACAGACCCAGACATCCTCATGCTCGCGCACGTACTCCAGAAAGCGCCGCAGCGACTCGGCCCGTCCGGGTTTGCCGACGATGCGACAGTGCAGACCCAGATTCATCATCTTCGGCGCCGTCGCGCCCTCGCGATACAGGCAGTCGAAACTGTCCTTCAGATAGGTGAAGAACTGGTCCCCGGAGTTGAACCCCTGCGGCGCGGCAAAGCGCATATCGTTGATGTCCAGGGTGTAGGGAATCACCAGATGCGGGCCGGCTGGTCCCGGCACCCAGTACGGCAGATCGTCGGCATAGGAGTCGGAGTCATAGAGAAAACCGCCCGCCTCCTGCACCAGGCGCCGCGTGTTCGGGCTGTCCCGACCCGTGTACCAGCCGAGAGGCCGGCTGCCCGTCACTTCCGTGTGCAGGCGGATCGCCTCGGCAATCTGCCGCCGCTCTTCGGCCGGCGCCATGAACTGGTGGTCGATCCAGCGCAGCCCGTGGCTCGCGATCTCCCAGTCCGCCGCCTGCATGGCAGCCACCGCCGCGGGGTGCCGCGCCAGCGCCATTGCAACGCCATAGACGGTCACCGGGATCTCGAAGCCGGTGAGCAACCGGTGCAGCCGCCAGAAGCCGGCACGGGTTCCGTACTCGTACAGCGTTTCCATTGACTGGTGGCGCGTCGGGTAGGCGTTGGCGCCGATGATCTCAGACAGAAAAGTCTCTGACGCCGGGTCGCCGTGAAGCACGCTGTTCTCGGCACCTTCCTCGAAGTTGAGCACGACCGACAACGCCAGCCGCGCCCCACCGGGCCAGCGCGGATCCGGTGGTTCCGCGCCATAGCCGATGAGATCGCGGGGGTAGTCGGGCTGGTCACTCACGGGCGCTGCTCCTGCGTGGCGGCCAGGTGCGCCTGGGACGCTTCGATTCGGCCCTGAATGTGCGCACCCGCGGTGGTCTCGGCAAAGCGTGCGGGCCGTTCGGTGCTGACGCAGGCATCGAGACAACGCACCGGCGCAGCGCTGTCCGGATCGCAGAAAAACGCAATGGAATACCGGTCCTCAGCACCCACCTTCGGCAGCACGCGATGCAGCGTGCTCGGGTAGCGGCCATTACTCCAGTGGGTCATCAGATCACCTGTGTTGACATTGATCGCCTCGTCCAGCGGCGCCACGTCGAGCCACTCGGCAGCACCTTCGGGCTTGAGCTGCAGGCCACCCACCCGATCCTGGAACAGCAGGGTCAACGCGCCGTAGTCGGTATGGGCACCGGCACCCATCTGTTCCGGCCGGCTGACGGCCAGCCCTTCATGGGGATAGTGCAGGAACCGCAGCGTTGCGTTCTCTCCGGAATGCAAGCGGACGAAGTACTCCCCGGGTACGCCGAGCGCCGTGGCAAAGACCCGCAGCAGCTGCATGGACGCTTCGAAGCAGGCGTCGTACAGCGCCTCCGCTGCACCCTGGAACGCAGCGTCGGGCCAGCCTTCATCGCCAACGCGGTGCCGGAGGTCGCGCATGGTGAACGATTCCTTGAGATCCGGAGCCACCGCGGGGTCCAGCGCTTCGGTCAGCGGTGCCTGATAGCCGAAGTTAGCCGCCGGATCGCGATAAGCCAGTTCGCGCTTGGCCGCGTCCGGCCAGGCAAAGAAGCGGCGCGCTTCGGCAAAAGCACGGTCCTTGAGGTCAGCGGGAATCCCCAGGTTGCGCACCGCCACGAAGCCCGCGGAAGTCAGCGCCTGATCCAGCGTTGCAGCGAGCGCGTCGAGTTGCCGGCTGTCCAGGGTGTCGCGGGCCAGCGCGGCGCAATCGACGACCGGAATCGACACGATCAGGATTCCAGCAGCGCCAGCGCATTGCGGGCACCGCGAGCGACCCCTTCCTTGCGCTCGTCGAGATCCTGTCCGTGGTCGTCGCCCATGGCCCCGGTCAGGTAGCGCTTATAGACGCCCTGCCCGATCGACGCGAGCCGCCAGTGCGAAAACGCCCGGTACAGGTTCAGGTGCTTAAGGTCGCGACCGCTCTGCTCCGCATACCGTTCGGCCATCGCCTCCCGCGTCAGAAAGCCACCGGCGCCGGTCGGTGCAGTGTCGGCGTTGTCGTCCTCGGGCTGCGCCCACCAGTTGAGCGTGTAGCCGAGGTCCGCCAGCGGGTCACCAAGCGTGCACAGTTCCCAGTCAAGCACGGCACGGATCTCGCCGCCATCGACGATCATGTTGCCGAGCCGGTAATCCCCATGAACGATGCTGGCGCCGATCTGCTCGGGCAGCCGCTCCTCGAGCAGGCGGGCAACCGCATCCATCTCTGGAATCTCATGGGTTTTGGCGGCCTCCCACTGCTTCTTCCAGCGCCTGAGCTGCCGTGCCAGGTAGGCCTCTTTGCGTCCGAGGTCACCGAGCCCGATGTCGTCCGGATTGACCGCATGCAGCGCCACGAGCACGTCGATGAGCTGCTCGGACAGTTGGACCCGCTGGTCCGCGGTCAGCGCTGACGCCGCTGCCGCGTCGTGCAGCACCAGGCCATCGACGTGCTCCATCACGTAGAACGGCGCATCGTTGATCTCCGCATCGGTACACAGGGCCAGAGCTTTCGGCACCGGGACCCGGGTCTGGGCGACGGCGCTGATGATGCGGTGCTCGCGCCCCATGTCGTGCGCGCTTTCGAGCACCTGGCCGAGCGGCGGCCGTCGCAGCACCCGGGCGCCGCTGGCATCATCCATGCGATAGGTCAGGTTGGAGTGCCCCCCGGCGAGCAGTGCAAAGCGCACCGGCGGCTCGAGCTTAACGCCCGCCTGCGCCAGCCAAGCAACGATTGCGTCACCTCGGATACCCGCCGGATCAGTCATTGGTCTTCCTCTCAAGCTACCGACGCCTATGGTACCGAAATTGGTGGCCGCCACGCGGTGGCCGCCAAGCGGTGGCCGCCAAGTGGCAGCCACCCGGTGTTGCGCAGGCGACAGTCCACATCCTGCCCTCCGGCGCGGGCGTACTGCGCGCCGCATGCCCGCTACGGTTGCCATGACGGCAGCCGCCGACGCTGAGATACTCGCGCGAGCTTTTTTTGCCGGCCTGCGACAGTTTCATGGTGTATCTCTCCCGACAGTTGGCCCGACGTTTGGACCGACTTGTAGCCCCACTTGCGGCCCTATGTGTGCCCCGACTTCTGGCCGCACTTGTGGCCCCACTTACGGCCCGAGTCCCGGTTCGGCCCCCGGCAGCGGTCGCCGTCGTGTTGCTGCTGCTCACTGCGCCACCGCTGGCCGCCGAGCCCCGCTGGGGCGCTACCCTGGCAGCAGGCGAAGGCGTAGCAGGCCAACGCCACGACAGTTACCGGCTGTCCCTGCAGCGCCACTGGAACCGGTCCTTCTGGCAGACCCGTCGATTCCACTTCAACCTCTTCTGGGATACCGGCGTTACGCTGCTCGATGCCCGGGATGTGCTCCGAGGGCCTGCCGACACCGGCGCTGAGCAGCTCTGGATCCTGGGCACGAGCCCGGTCCTGCGCTGGCAGTTTCAGGCGCTGGGCCAGAGCACGATCACGCCGTTCCTCGAAGCCGGTGTCGGGTTGGCCGTGCTCAGCGACGACAAGCTGCGCTCCGGCAACAACCGGGCGCTGCGGCTCGGTACGCGCTGGCAGTTCGAAGATCGTGTTGCCATCGGCATACGTTTCGGCCGGCAGCAGCGTTGGGAACTCGCCTGGCGACTGATGCATCATTCCAACCTCAACGCCGCCGACGACAATGCCGGCCTGGACTCGCAGCTGGTCAGCATCGGCAGACGCTTCTGAATCCAGGCGACAACCAGCCACGAGTCGGGAGAGACTTGACGGCCTGCGCCCGGAACTTTGACCCGTCAAAGGACGAACTACAGAGAGGACGAACCCATGATCATCGTTGTCGCCGCCCTGGTATTCGACAATCAGGCCGATCGAGACCACGCCATCGATCTCACACGCGAGGTGCAGCTGGCCACGCGGGAAGAGGAAGCCGGCTGCAGAGACTACTGCTTCGCCCCGGACCCGGCGGTGCCGAACCGGATTCAGGTCTATGAGCTGTGGGAGGACAGCGACAGCCTGGCGGCGCACTTCAAGCATCCGAACTACGATCGCATGGTCGAGCTGCTCGGTAGCGCCAAAGTGCGTGAGAGCATCAACCAGGCCTATCTGGTCGAGCGTGGCGAGCCGGTCTACGGTCCGAACGGAGAGCGCAAGACTGAGTTCTTTGCCGACTGACGCCGACGCCCACGCCCACGCCTTTACGACAGGACACTAACTCGCCTGCGGCGGCGTGTGCTCCAAAGCCAGCGTTTGCCGGTACAGAAACTCGGTGAGCTCGGCCCGCCCACCGTAGTCACTGAGGCTCTCGTAAGGCAGCGGCGCACCGACCGTCATGCGGAAGCGCTTGCCGAGCTTGTTCCGCGCCTCGAACAGCAGCACCGCGGTCCGCACGGTCTCGCCCATGGCGCTGGCGACGTGAAACAGCCGGCTGTTCTGCCCGTGGAAATACACCGGCACGACCGTCGCCCGGGCCTGGCTGATAAGCTTCGCCGCGAAGGTGGTCCACGGCAGTTCCTCGGCCCGTCCGCCGCGCAGCGGCGCCGTGGCGATCCCGCCACCGGGGAAGATGAGGATGGTGCCGTTCGCCTTGAGCGTCTCGAGGGCCGCGCGCTTGGTTGCGATCGTGGTGGTTAACGCCGATCGCGTCTCGTTGAAGTCCACCGGCAGAAAGAAAGGCTCCAGATCGTCGTCCTTGCAGAGCCGGGCATTGAGCAGAATCTGGAACTGCCCGCGACAGCGCATGGCGAGATCACAGAGCATAAGGCCGTCCACCAGTCCAAAGGGGTGGTTGGCGATGAACACCAGCGGTCCGTCGGTGGGGATCCGGTGCGCTTCGAGGCCGTCCTGGTCGATATCGATGCGGCCGAGGCGCAAGGCTTCGCTGAAGAACTCATCGACCCGATCCGGCTGCCGCTTCAGGGCCCGGTAGATCCGCTCCAGCTTCAGCCGTCCGGTCGCCACCTCAATGGCACGGATGAGCTGCACCTTGAGCCAGGGATCCTCCGGATCGGCGTAGGTCAGCTTCGGCGCCCCGGCGGGGAGCGCTGCAGTCCGGGCTCGATCAGCGCGATTCATGGTCCTGGCGCTTTGTCATAGGGCGTCACCGATCTCGTTCTGACCCGTCCCTATCAGGGACCGATCTGTCAGGGCTCTCTCTTCCGACACGTCTCTCTAGCTCGCCTCTCTCTGGCGCGCCTCTATCTGATAATTCTCTCTCTGGCACGTCTCTCTCACCAAGACCGGACGCCGGTCATCCTAGATCGGCCATACCAAGGTGCGCGACTTCAATCCCTGCGGCAAGTCTATCAGTCAAACCAGCTGCGGCGCTCCGGGTCGGCAGCGTGGGTGCGCAGCAGCTCGAGCTCCCGCGGTGCGGTGCGGTTCAACGACAGCTCCGGCAGGTCATCGAGGGCAAAGAAGCGGGCATCGGTCGTTTCCAGGCTGGTGCTGAGCTCACCGCCGCGGCGCTCGCAGAGAAACAGGAGTCGGTAGACGTGCTCCAGCCGCTGCGGACGGTAGGTGTGCCCACTGTGATCGAGCAACGCGACCAACCGGACTGCTTCGACGATCAGCCCGGTTTCCTCGCGAACTTCTTTCTCTGCATTGCCGGCCGGCGAAATCTGCTGATCCGCCCAGCCGCCCGGCAGCGCCCAGCGACCGTCGCTCTCCTCCCGCACCAGGAGGATGCGCTCGCCTTCAAAGACGCCAGCCCGCACTTCAACCTTGGGGGTCGGATAGCCACCATCGAGCTCGAACCGTCCGCCGAGCGATCCCGGTGTGGTCTGAAGCAGCGCGGCCTGCATCTGCTGAGCCATCGCATCCAGCTCGACATACCGTTCCCGATCATAGGGGTCGATCGAATAGGCGCGTCCGGTCTGCGCGATCGCACGCAGCCGTTCCGTCCACAGCAGCCACTGCTCGGCCTCGACGCCGTTGGTCATCTTGTCTCGACCTCACCAGTCATGAACACCCCGCGCGTTACCGGCTCGAGCATTGCCTGCGGTACCCTGAGGCTCCGCCCGGCACCTGCTCAGAGATCCACGCTCATGCTCGAAACGGAAGCGGTCCTAAAGCTGCGCACCATACTGGAAAACTGGCAGCCGCAGCTGGTAGGGACGCTGGTGTTCGTCTGCCAGGGTCCGCAGGTGCTGCTGATCCACAAAAAGACCGGTCACGGCAGCGGCCTGATCAATGGGCCCGGCGGCAAGCTGCACAGCGGCGAATCCCCCATTGCCTGTGCGCGCCGCGAGCTCAACGAAGAGCTTGGGGTCGGCGTTCGCCACCTCAGGCAGGCCGCGACGCTGCGTTTCGTGGAACTTGCAGGCGATCAGTGGCTCGGGCACGCGTTTGTCGGTACCGGGCTCATCGGCACGCCGCGGGAAACCCGCGAGGCACGCCCCCTGTGGTTGCCGCAAGACGCGCTGCCCTACGACCGCATGTGGGCAGACGATCGCCACTGGCTGCCGAGAGCGTTGAGTGGCGAAGCGCTTGAAGCCGACTTTCTGTTCCGCGACTCCGTACTCCTGGCTGCAGACGTGCGGCGCGTCAGCGGTAGCGGGACCAGTCGATCGCTGTCTGCTGGGCCTGCAGCCGCTGCGCAATCTGCCGCCAGCTGAAACCGGTAGCAGCGTCACGCACCTGCGACCGGGGCAACTCGAGCGCACGCCGTGTGGCCGCAGCGAGGTCCTCATCCAGAGCGCCGGTCACGCCCTCCTCAACCACATCGATTGGACCGGTCACGGGATAAGCGGCTACCGGTGTTCCGCAGGCCATGGCTTCGAGCATGACCAGTCCAAAGGTGTCGGTCCGCGAGGGGAAAACGAACACATCTGCGTCGGCGTAGAGATCGACGAGCGCCTGGCCCTTGCGGAACCCCAGCCAACGGGCATCGGGAAAACGGGCTTCCAGCGACGGCCGGGCTGGGCCGTCGCCCACAACGATCTTCTCCCCGGTAACGGGCAGCGCCAGAAAGTCCTCGACGCTCTTCTCGACCGCGACCCGCCCCACATAGAGCAGCTTCGGCGTCGTTCGCGGGCTCTGCGGCGCCGGGCGAAACCGTTCGGTATCAACGCCACGGCCCCAGACCACAAGCATCTTGAGCCCCCAGCTCTCGAGCTCGCGCTCGTGGCTTGGCGTCGTGCAGAGCGAGGCTTCTGCGCCGTTGTGGAACCAGCGCATCAACGGATACACGAACCGCGGCGGCAGCCCGATCCGATCCTCAATGTACTCGGGAAACTTGGTATGCACCGACGTGGTGAAAGGCAGCCGATGCCGACGCAGCCAGATTCGGGCCGCAATGCCGAGCGGCCCCTCGGTCGCCACGTGCACAGCGTCCGGGGCCAGGTCCCGTACCATCGCCCAGAGCCGCCAGGGATTTCTTGCGATGCGGATCTCGGGATAGCTCGGCAGCGGCCAGGTGCTGAACGACCCGGGGTGGATGACGGTCACCTGCGTACCGAGGTGCGCAAGCTCTTCACAGACGGCCGAGAGCGTGGTGACCACGCCGTTGGTCTGTGGGTGCCAGGCATCGGTCACCAGCACCAGATGCGTGGGGCGAAACGGTAGCGGCTCAGTCATTGGCGTGTACCGCCGACAGGGCCGGCAGCTTCAGGTCCAGAAGTCGGGCGAAACGCGAATCAGGCTCAGCAGAATCAGGCAGTGCGGCGATCGGGTACGTCGACCGCTTCCGCCAACCCCTCACCCGCAACGTCGGCCGTTGCGTGTTCCGGGCGAACCAGCGGCACGACATCCCCCGCAGCTTCCCCTGTAGCAACACCCCAGCGCAGGATTTCGAACTGCCCGTCGGTGCGCTCAACCAGCGCGGTGCAGCTTTCGACCCAGTCACCACAGTTCATGTAGGTGATCTCGCCGTAGCTGGTAATTTCCGCGTGGTGTATGTGTCCGCACACCACCCCTTCGAAACCCAGCCGGCGGCACTGGGCGGCGAGCGCCTCTTCGAACTCGCTGATGAAGTTTACCGCGCGCTTGACCTTGTGCTTGAGGTACTTCGCCAGCGACCAGTGCTCCTTGCCGAGGCGCTTCCGCGCCCAGTTGACGACCCGGTTCATGCGCAGCAGGAACTCGTAGCTCTTGTCGCCGAGAAACGCGAGCCAGCGATGGTGCAGCGTCACCACGTCGAACTGGTCGCCATGAATCACCAGGTAGCGGCGCCCGTCCTCACCCCAGTGCTCGGCCTCGTCGACCAGCTCGAGGTTACCGAACGTCATCTGGCTGTAGCGCCGCAGAAACTCATCGTGGTTGCCGGTGACGTAGATCACCTTGGTCCCGCGCTTGGCCAGCGTCAGGAACCGCCGCAGCACATCGTTGTGCGGCTGCGGCCAGTAGAGGCTCGACTTCATGCGCCAGCCGTCGATGATATCGCCCACCAGATACAGCCGGTCACAGGTGTGATGTTTCAGAAAGTCGAGCAGCAGCTCGGCCTGGCAATCCTTGGTTCCGAGGTGAATGTCGCTCAGGAAAATCGCCGGATAGTGCTTTTTGCCATCCGGGTTCACATCATCGCTGTTGTCCGCTTCCATCCAGGCGTTGTGCGCGAT
>JBCDGJ010000089.1:0-19748 GCA_038757945.1 Pseudomonadota bacterium | reverse complement strand
CTCCGGACCGGCAGCTGCCCGGTCGGCCGGAGCAACCGTCGTGAGCTCGGCCGCCACCTCGGCGCCTGCGAAACAGGCTTCCCAGACCGCATCGGCCATCTTCGGGCCCTCATGCGCCTTGGCCGGCAACTCGTCGCGCAGACCCTGCGAGATGAGGTGATAGCGATTCCAGGTCGCCAGCAGTTCCGGATCACGCCCGGCTTCATCGAGCACACGACGCAGTTCAAAGTCTTGCGCCTCGCCGTCAACCGCTGCTGATAAGAATTCGTTTAGCTGCTCTGACATCGTTTTCTCAACTGCGGCTGCCTCAGCCGCACTCCGTTCGGGGTGCTTGATCAGGCCCAGACTTGCCTGCTGCAGACCCTGTTACGGCGTCGGGCTCCCCTGCCCGGTCCGACACCGTTACGTCCATTACCGTCCCTCGAGCCCGCGTCCTGTCCTTCAGGGTCGCGCAAGGAGACACCTGTCTGTTACACCACTCTCTACTCTCTACTCTCTACTCTGTCTCTGTCCCGGTCTCTGTCTCTGTCCCGGTCTCTGCCTCTGCCCCTGCTCTGTCTCTGCTCCAGCACGCCCTGTTCCGCCCTTTGGGGCTCCCGTCATCGCGAAATTCACCCTGGCTGCTCCTCGGAGGGCACAGCTAGGTGCTGGCCCGGGACAGCAGCGGCCGAATCCGCTCGTCAATGGCCTCCCGGGCACGAAATATGCGCGAGCGCACTGTCCCGACCGGACACTCCATGATCGATGCGATCTGCTCATAGCTCAGACCGTCAAACTCCCGCAAAGTTACCGCGCTGCGCAGATCTTCCGGGAGCTCGGCGATCGCTTCGTCGATGGCAATCTTGAGCTGATCCCGGGACAGCGCCGATTCCGGGCTCTCGCCTTCTCGAAGGACTCCGGAGCCGTCAAAAAGTTCCGCGTCAGCGACGTCGACGTCAGTGCCGGGCGGACGCCGGGAGCGGCTGACCAGGTGATTCTTGGCCGTGTTAATCGCGATGCGGTACAGCCAGGTGTAGAACGCGCTCTCGCCACGGAAGCGCGGCAGAGCCCGGAACGCCTTGATGAAGGCCTCCTGAGCGACATCCCGAGCCTCCTCGGCATCTTTCACATAGCGGCCGACCAGGCTAAGGATCTTGCCCTGGTAGCGGCCGAACAGAAGATCGAAAGCCCGACGGTCGCCCGCCTGCACCCGCCGAACGAGCTCTTTGTCCGTTACCTCACCGCTCACACCCGCACCAGCCATCCTGGGAAATCCCGCCAGCCGCGTATATTGCCGCCATCGCCGTATACTGGCCAGTCAGGCAGCACGACGGTGATCCATGAATCAGCGCTTCTCGACGGACATCCTGATTATCGGCGGCGGTGCCGCCGGGCTTTCGGCCGCGCTCTACCTTGCGGATCACGCCCGCGTGACCGTCATCTGCAAGGGTGACATGGAGGCGTCCGCCTCGCACTGGGCGCAGGGCGGCGTTGCCGCGGTTACCGATCCGGACGACAGCATCGAGAGCCATATCGCCGATACCCTCGATGCCGGTGCCGGCCTGTGCGACCGGGCTGTGGTCAGCAACGTGGTCAGCGCCGGACCGTCGATCATCGCCGAGCTGACGAGCTGGGGGGTCGATTTCGACCTTGAGGACAATGCCTACCACCTGACCAAGGAAGGCGGGCACAGCGCACGCCGGGTACTGCACGTCGCCGACGCGACCGGCCGCGCCCTGACCGAAACCATGACCCGCCGGGTGCTGGACCATCCACAGATCGAGCTCTTCAACGATCGCGTCGCCATCGATCTGATCAACCTGAGCCGGCTGGGGCGTTATGCCAACCGCTGCGCTGGCGCCTACGTGCTGAACAGTGGCACCGGAGACGTTGAGGTCTTTCAGGCCCGCTTCGTCATTCTTGCGACCGGCGGCGCCAGCAAGGCTTACCTGTACACCAGCAACCCGGACAGCTCGACCGGCGATGGGATCGCTATGGCCTGGCGCGCCGGTTGCCGCGTCGCCAACATGGAGTTCAACCAGTTCCATCCAACCTGTCTGTACCACCCGCACGCCAAGTCGTTCCTGATCAGCGAGGCCGTGCGCGGTGAAGGCGGCCTGCTCCGGTTGCCCGACGGCACCCGATTCATGGAACGCTTCGACGAGCGCGGTGAGCTTGCGCCCCGGGATATCGTTGCCCGGGCCATCGATCACGAGCTGAAACGCCTCGGCATCGACCACGTCAACCTCGACATCAGCCACCGGTCCAGCGACTTTCTGGGCCAGCACTTTCCGACCATTGCGCAGCGCTGCCTGGATTTCGGCATCGACATCAGCGAGCAGCCGATTCCGGTCGTGCCGGCCGCGCACTACACCTGCGGTGGAGTTGTGGTCGACACCCAGGGCCGGTCGGACATTCCCGGCCTCTATGCGGTCGGTGAGGTCACCTGCACGGGGCTGCACGGCGCCAATCGATTGGCCTCAAACTCGCTGCTCGAGTGCCTGGTCTACGGCCGCGCGGCGGCTCTGCACATCCGCTCCCAGCTGCACCGGGAGCTTCCGGATGTGGCTGCCCCACACTGGGATGCCAGCCAGGTGAAGGACTCCGACGAGGACGTCGTCATCAACCACAACTGGGAGGAGCTGCGCCGCTTCATGTGGAATTACGTGGGGATCGTCCGCACCAACAA
This sequence comes from Pseudomonadota bacterium, assembly GCA_038757945.1. Classification (GTDB taxonomy): domain Bacteria; phylum Pseudomonadota; class Gammaproteobacteria; order Pseudomonadales; family Azotimanducaceae; genus CALHVX01. The sequence continues at coordinate 17,080 of JBCDGJ010000089.1, read as the reverse complement.
GCGGCTGGAGCGCGCCCGGCACCGCATCGAGCTGCTGAAGCAGGAAGTGCACGAGTACTACAGCAACTATCGCGTGACCTACGATCTGATCGAGCTGCGTAACCTCATTCAGGTCGCGGAGCTGATCGTGAACTCAGCGCTGTCACGGCGCGAAAGCCGCGGGCTGCACTACAACCTCGATTATCCGGACACCGCGGAGACGGCTGAAGACACGATCCTGTTCCCGGGCAGCATTGAGCGCTTGAACGCCTTCAGCCCAGCCGCCAACTGATCCCCGGTCGTCCTGCGCGGCGGGCGCACGCCAGCGCACGATGGCCGGAGCCCGGCCCGCCGGGCGGAAAGAGCGCCGCTGCGAATCGGCACAGCTTCAGAGCAAATCAAAATGATCCTGATCGGTCCACGGCGAGCCGGACTGTAACCGCAGGAGCAGACGCCGCAACCGCGCGTGGTCCGCGGCTCTCAGCTGATCCGCAAACAGCGCAACCTGGCACCGCCGACCGCGGGCATCGCGCCCCTGGAACACCAGCAACCAGCGGGACAGCCAGCATGACGCCGGCAAATCGAGCCACACGGCGGCAGGCAGTGGTGGCAGCGGCGGATCGCGCCGCAGGCTCTCCACCTGCAGCACCAGCAGCAGCACTGTGCCACCCACACCGAGCAGCGGCCCGCTGCCTGCCACGAAGAGCACGCGGAACAACAGGCTATGCCAGCCCGCGTGGCGACCGGGCGCAACGGTCAGGAGGATGAGCGGCGGACGACCGGCGGCAGCCTCAACCGGAGGGAAAATCGTCAGAGAAACGGTAGCTGCGGATCTTCGCGACCAGCGCCGCAAAATCCGCCGTAGTCGCCGGCTGACGCTCCTGCAGCCAGTCGAATAGATCCCAGTCATCGATATCAAGCAGCGCCAGGTAGCTGTGCTGTTCGGCCTCGCTCAGCGTCATGAACCGGTGCACGACAAACGGCAGCAACCAGTTTTCGAGCTCCGACATGCCGCGACGGCTGCGCCAGTAGGCGCGTTTGTGCGCAATCGTCGAGTCTTCCGGCGGTTGGGTCGGTGGTTGCATCGGCTGTCATCGGTCATTGCAGTCTACGGGGGCCGGCGGCGGGCTGCTGCTGCCTCGAGCGCCGCCCGACCGCCGTCATTGGCCTTGAACTATAACCGTGGTTGCCCCATAACCATGTCAACGATTCCGCAGCACCAGGCCAGGAGTTACGTATGGCTACCGCCACTGACACACACCCTGCAGCGGGTGCGCCCGAGCCGCTGACGCTTGGCGGCCTGGCCATCGAAGGGTCCGATGCCGCTGCCTTCCTGCAGGGTTACCTGACCAGCGACACGGAGCAGCTGATCGCCGACCAAGGCCAGCACACGGCACTGACGACGCTCAAAGGCCGCGTGCTCGCCAACGGCTGGGCAGTGGCGCGACCGGGCGGCGTCCACCTGTTGCTGGCCGCCGACCTGGTCGAAACCGTTGCAACGTTCCTTGCGAAGTACCTGATGTTCTCCAAAAGCAAGAGCAGAATCCTCAGCAGCGCCGAGCTCGAGGCGACGCGCGGCACATGCGAGCTTGCGGATCTGCCGAGCCTCGAGGACCCGCTGCAACGCCAGCTGTTCGAGGTCCGGCTGCCGCTCGTCACCGCACCAGTCAGCGACCAGTTTCTGCCACAGATGCTCGGCCTGACCGCCCTCGGCGCCGTCGACTTCAGCAAAGGCTGCTACCTGGGACAGGAAATCGTTGCCCGTGCGGAGCATCGCGGTGCGGTAAAACGCACGCTGCACGCGTTCCGGGCCAGCGCTCCAGCCGTGCCGCAGCCTACGACAGCGCCAGCCGCCGGAGACCCGGTTGAGGGCGGCGCGCCGCAACGCCAGGTCGGGACGATCGTGCTGGCCGATCCCCGCTCGGCTACCGACTGCCACCTGCTTGCGGTGGTCGCCGCAGACGCGGTCGCGGCGACGGACGGTCCGCCGCCGACGCTCTCGATGGGCGATTGGACGCTGACCCTGCTGCCGTAGCCCGGGGCACGCGCCGCGTCCGCGATCGCGCGGCAGCCGAACGGTCCCGCGTCGTCACCGGCGGGATCGGCAAGCCAAAAAATTGGCGGCCAGCGGCAGCGAGCAACGACCGCGATCGAGCACTTGAATAAGCATGACCTGGCGCACGAGCGGTGTCCTGCACCGTGCCTATACTTCGTTCATTCCCAACGAACCGGAGTGGAACCGCTATGGCCGATCTTGCGCAACAGGTGCAGGGTGCAATTACCGAGGCCCTGGCCGCCGACGAGCTGGAGCTGCCCGTCCTGCCTGAAGTCGCGCTCAACATCCGCACCGAAGCGGAGCGCGACAGCGTATCGGTCAATTCCCTCGCCAAGGTCATCGCCGACGATGCGTCGATCGCCGCACAGCTGATCAAGGTGGTCAACTCGCCGATGTTTCGGACCGCTCGGGTGATCGATGAGCTGCCCCTGGCGATCAGCCGGCTCGGTCTCGACTACTCGGCGAACCTGGCAACCGGCCTTGCCATGAAGCACATGTTCCAGGCTACCTCGGAATTCATCGATACCATGCTGCGCAAAACCTGGTCCCGCTCAGCGAAGGTCGCCGGACTGTCCGGGCTGCTCGCCAAACGCCATACCAAGCTGCGGGTCGACCAGGCCATGGTAGCCGGGCTGACGCACAGCATCGGCGTACTGCCGATCCTGTCCTGGGCTGAAGAGAACGACCATCTGCTCAGCAACAGCATTTCGCTCGAGCGCATCGTTACTGCAATTCACGGCAGCATCGGCACGATGATCCTGCAGCGCTGGGAGTTTCCCGAGGAAATCGCCCTGGTACCGGCGCTGCATCTCGACCACAGCCGCTACGCGAGCCAGCCGGACTTCATTGCCATCGTTGCCCTGGCCAATCGGCTGGTGCAGGGCGATGAGGATCCGGATGCGGTTCCGCTGAGCGAGATCAGCGCCTTTGAAATTCTCGACATCGACCCGGCCAACACCGATCTGCACGCCAGCCTGCTGGAAGAGGCTGCAGAGTCGGCGTCCAACCTCTAGCGACCAGATCCTGGGGAACAACCTTAAGTTGCCAACCGCTCGAGTCCAGCGCTGGCGGCCAGCCGCAGGCGTCACCCGCGCTGCGCTGACCACCTAGTGCGGCCATCGGCCCCGTACGCCCCACTGCGAACGGTGCCGAGCGAGGTTCAGCCTGTTTCCGCGCCGTAGAGCTGCTGGATGCTCGAGAAGTCCAGCGCACCGCCGTCGCGGTCCGCCTTATGCAGGTTGTACAGCTGCCGCGCGAGCCCTCCGAGCGGCACGCTGGCACCCGCCTGCTGCGCGGTATCCATGGCCAGCCCCAGATCCTTGAGCATCAGGTCCACCAGGAATCCGCCGCTGTAGCCGCGCGAGGCTGGCGCTTCGGGCATCACACCCGGATAGGGGTTGTAGACGTTCAGGGCCCAGTTCCCGCCCGACGATTGCTTCATGATCTCCGACAGGGTCGCCGGATCGAGGCCGTTACGGACCCCGAGCGCGAGGGCCTCAGCCGTACCGGCCATCAGTATGGCGAGCAGCATGTTGTTGCAGATCTTCGCCGTCTGTCCGGCGCCGTTGCCACCGGCGTGAAAGATGTTCGCCCCCATGGCCTCGAGTACCGGGCGCGCTCGCGCGAAGCCCGGCTCCGTGCCGCCGACGATGAAGGTCAGGGTGCCGTTCGTCGCACCGGCCACGCCGCCGGACACTGGCGCATCGATCATCTCAACCTGCGCGGTCCGCGCTGCTTCCGCAACCCGCTGGCTGGTGGCAGCGTCGATCGTCGAGCAATCGATGGCCAGAGCCCCGTCAGGCAGAGCCGCCAGCACGCCGTCGTCTCCGAGATACAGGCCTTCGACGTGGCGCGATGCAGGCAGCATGCTGATGAACACCTCCGCGTCCCGCGCCGCATCCGCTGCTGACGCGGCTGCTCGGATGTGCTCCGGGTCCGCCGCCACCGTAGCGGCCACGGTTGCGTCCACCAGGTCGAACACAGCGACAGAAAATCCACCGGCAGCCAGGTTGCGGGCCATCGGCCCACCCATGTTGCCAAGGCCAACAAATGCGATACGTGTCATCTCAGGTTCCCAGATCAGCCAGCGGATTCAGCGCCCAGGGTGTGCCGGGCGCCTCGAAGTGTGCGGCGACGTGCGCAGTGCTCAGCGCAGCCAGCGAGGCGGGTTGCCACTGCGGCGCGCCGTCCTTGTCGATCAGCAGCGCTCGCACCCCTTCCGGAAAATCGTCGTGCAGTGCGCACTGCGAAGCGACGGTCATCTCCAGCTGGAAGCAGCCCTCCAGCGTCAGCGTCCTCGCGCGTTTGAGCTGCTCGAAGACGATGCCGATCGTCGTCGGGCAGCCCGCCTGCAGCGTCCGGATGCCCTTGTCGATCCATTTGCTGCTGCCGGCCAGGCCCTCGATCGCCGTGGCCAGGGCCTGCACATCCGAAACCGTCGCGAGGTCTGCCGGTACCGAATCGGTTTCCCGCTCGAGGTCCGGCTCAATCGCGACGGTGCCTAGCCACGCGCCAATCATCGCCGCGTCGGCGGCGGCATCCCCGGTCCAGTCCAGCCCCGCCAGCGTCGGCAGCAGGTTGCCGCGCAGGGCATCCGGAATGCAGTGGGTGGCCGCGCTGCAAGCCAGCGCGTCAGCAGCATTGATGTTGGCGCCGGTGGCGCCGAGAAAGAGCGCCAGGTGATCGGGCATGTTGCGGAACAGCCAGGTGCCGCCGGCGTCGGGAAACAAGCCGATAGTCACCTCTGGAAACGCCAGCCGGGAACGTTCGGTGACGAGCCGGAAAGTGCCGCCGCCGAGAATGCCGAAACCGCCACCCATGACGATCCCGTGCCCCAGCACCAGCACCGGCTTGGTCGCCGTGTGCAGCTCGTAGTCAAGGCGGTATTCGCGTTCGAAGAACTCGAACGGATAGCTGTTGACGATGCGCCCGGCGCTCTGGTTTTCGCGGATCGAGCGGTACAGCGCCTGAATGTCGCCCCCGGCGCAGAACGCCTTGTCACCCGCCCCGGTAATAACGACCGCCGCCACTGCAGGGTCGTCGAGCCACGCCTTCAGCTGCGGGCGCAGCAGATCGATCATTTCGAGCGACAGCGAGTTGAGGGTTGCGGCCACCGACAGCTCTGCATGCGCGAGCAGCCGGCCACCGCCGACGCTCAGCTGACGGCAGACCACGGGTGACCCCGCATCGTTCAGAAGTTCTGCATCCAGCGCCATGATTCGTCCTGCCTGCCGTAACCCGCGTTCTGCGACCGTTCCGTTAAACCGGCTCTTCGATCACCCGTTGACCCACGCCGCTTTGCGCTTTTCCAGAAAGGCGTTGACACCCTCCTGCTGATCGCGGGTATCAAAGAGACGCACGAACGCTTCGCGCTCCGCGGTATACGCGCTGCCGATGTCGCCATGTCGGGCCCGCTGAATGAGGTCCTTGCAGCTCGCCACCGCCGGCGGGCTCTGCTTGCCGACCGACTGCGCGAGGGCGCGGGCACGCTCGATCGCCGCGCCGGTGTCGACAACCTCGTGAACCAGCCCGATCCGTAACGCGGTTTCGGCATCCACCCGTTCCCCACACAGAATCATGCGCTTGGCCCAGCCTTCGCCGACAGCCCAAGCCAGGTTCTGCGTGCCACCACCGCAGGGCAGCAGTCCAACCGTAGCCTCCGGCATAGCCAGCTGCGCATGTTGCTCTGCCACCGCAATATCGCAGGCCAGCACACACTCGAGCCCACCGCCCATGGCGTAACCGTTGATCGCGGCGATGGTAACGCCACGGAAGTTGGCCAGCGCCTCGAATGCGGCGCCGAAGTATCCCGACATGTCGGCAGCGACGGCCTTGTCGCCGTCGGCAAAAAGTTTGAGGTCAGCACCGGCAGAGAAGAATCTCTCACCCTGACCGGTGATGAGAATCGACCAGACCTCACGTTCCGCGGCCGCCGCGCTGACGATCTGCACCAGGCCGGTCAGGCTCTCGGCGTTCCAGGTGTTCGCCGGCGGGTTGTTGATGGTGATTTCCAGACAGTGGCTGTCCGGGTCGAAGCCGAGCGTTAGCAGTTCGGTTGGTGATTCGATCATCGGTCCCTCCAGTCTCAATCCGATCGGACGCGCCCGCCCGCACAACCGCCGCTACTCTACCGCAAACCAATCAATCGGCGGGTATCCGCGTGCCTCGAGATAGGCGTTCGCGCGGGAGAAGTGCCGGCAGCCGAAGAAACCCCGATGCGCGGACAGCGGTGATGGGTGGGGTGCCTTGAGCACCAGATGACGCTCTGGATCCAGCTGTGCGCCTTTCTTCTGTGCATAGGCGCCCCAGAGCAGAAACACGAGCCCGTCCCGCTCCCGGTTCAAGTGGTTGACCACCGCATCGGTAAAGGTCTCCCAACCCTGTCCCTGATGCGACCCCGCGCGCCCTTGCTCAACGGTGAGCACGGCGTTCAGCAGCAGCACCCCCTGCTTCGCCCAGCCTTCGAGGCACCCGGCATCGCGGGGTATGTGATGGTCCGGAGCACCGAGATCCTGATTGATTTCCTGCAGGATATTGACCAGCGATGGGGGTTGCGGAATTCCCCGTGGTACGGAAAAAGACAGACCGTGCGCCTGGCCGCTACCGTGATAGGGATCCTGCCCGACGATCACCACGCGAACCGCCTCGAACGGACACAGGTTCAACGCACTGAAAATCTGCGGACCCGGCGGAAAGACCGTACGGCGCTCCCGCTTTTGCTGCACGAGGAACGAGCGTAGCGTCTTCATGTACGGGGACGCGAATTCCGCCGCCAGCAGCTCCGCCCAGGATCCGGTCAGTTCACCCGCCATCCGCCGCAGCCCGCGTCAGTCGATCGGACGCATCAGCGGAAACAGCAGCACGTCGCGGATCGACGGTGCGCCGGTCAGCAGCATGATCACGCGATCGATGCCGAGACCAACCCCGACCGATGGCGGAAGCCCGTACTCGAGCGCTTCGATGTAATCTGCATCGAAGTGCATGGCTTCCTGATCGCCGGCTTCTTTCGCGGCAACCTGCGCCCGGAACCGCTCCGCCTGGTCATCGGCATCATTGAGCTCCGAGAAACCATTGGCGATTTCGCGGCCGCCGATAAAGAGCTCGAAGCGGTCGGTGATGTCTGGATCAGCATCGTTGCGCCGCGACAGGGGCGATACCTCGGCTGGATACTCGGTGATGAAGGTCGGCTGGATCAGCTGTTCTTCCACCAGCGCCTCGAACAGCTCCATCACGATCTTGCCCCGGCCCCAGTCGTCGCCGACTGCAACACCGAGCGTCTTCAGCCGGTTGCTGAGCGCGTCGGTATCGTTCAGCTCGCCAAGCGGCACACCACCGTAGCGGCTCAGCGATTCGAGCATCGGTAACCGCTCGATGGGGGCCGCCAGATCCACGGCGGTCCCGTTCACGTCCACCAGCTCGCCATCGATCACCTCGGCTTTCAGGCGCGCGAAGAGTGCCTGTAAGTCGTCCATGGCGTCGTTGTAGTCCGCATAGGCCTGGTAGTACTCGAGCGAGGTGTACTCCGGGTTGTGCCGCGTGCTGATGCCTTCATTGCGGAAATTGCGGTTCATCTCAAAGACGCGCTCGAAGCCGCCAACGAGCAGGCGCTTCAGATGCAGCTCCGGCGCCACGCGCATGTACAGGGGCAGATCCAGCGCGTTGTGATGCGTAACGAAGGGGCGCGCCGTCGCGCCGCCGGGAATCACGTGCATCATCGGCGTTTCAACCTCGAGAAAGTCACGCTCGAGGTAAAACGTGCGAATGGTCTGCAGCGTCTTCGACCGCAGCCGGAACCGCTGCTGCGCATCCGCATTGACCATCAGGTCGAGATAGCGCGCGCGGTACTTCCGTTCCTGATCCGTAAGGCCATGATGCTTGTCGGGGAGCGGACGCAACGTTTTGTTCAGCAGCTGGAACTCGCTGGCGGCCACGGTCAGCTCGCCCTTGTTGGTGCGCATCAGGGTCCCGCGCACGGCGACCAGATCGCCAATGTCGTTCCAGTCCTCAAACTGCTGATAGGCCTCGCCGAGCGCGTCCTTGCGCAGGTAGCACTGAATCTGGCCACTGTAGTCAGCCAGCGTAATGAAGGAGGCCTTGCCCATGACCCGCCGCAGCATGACGCGTCCCGCGACGGCCACCAGGATCGCGGCAGCTTCGAGGGCTGCCTTATCCTGCTCCGCATGGTCAGCCGCCAGCGTTGCCGCCAGGTGCGTACGGCGAAAGGTGTTCGGCCAGGGGCTGCCCATGGCGCGGCTGCGCGCCAGCCAGGCTTCATGCTTGGCCCGCCGGGTCGCCAGCAGATCGCTTTCTTCGCTCACAGTCTCTGTCTCCTCGAAGATTCCGCTAGAGCCCGGCCTTCAGGCTGGCCTCGACAAAGCTGTCGAGATCGCCGTCGAGCACGGTACCGGTATCGGTCCGCTCGATACCGGTCCGCAGATCTTTGATGCGGGACTGATCCAGCACGTAGGACCGGATCTGGCTACCCCAGCCGATGTCCGCCTTGCTGTCCTCCAGCGCTCGCTGATCCGCGCTCCGGGCCTGGATCTCGAGCTCATAGAGCTTGGCGCGCAGCTGCTTCCAGGCCTTGTCGCGGTTCTGATGCTGCGAGCGCTCGGACTGGCACTGGACCACCGTGTTGGTGGGCAGATGGGTGAGCCGCACCGCCGAGTCGGTGGTGTTGACGTGCTGCCCGCCAGCGCCGCTGGCACGGTAGGTGTCGGTGCGGACATCCGCCGGGTTGATCTCGATCTCGATGTCGTCGTCGATCTCCGCCGAAACGAAGACCGAGGCAAAGGACGTGTGGCGTCGGTTGCCAGAATCGAACGGCGACTTGCGCACCAGCCGGTGAACGCCCGTTTCGGTGCGCAGCCAGCCGTAGGCATACTCGCCGGTGATCAGCACCGTCGCACTCTTGATCCCCGCAATCTCTCCATCAGAAGCTTCGACCACCTCAGCGCTGAAACCGCGCTTCTCGGCCCAGCGCAGATACATCCGCAGCAGCATCTCGGCCCAGTCCTGGGCTTCGGTGCCGCCGCTGCCTGCCTGGATGTCGACGAACGCGTTGCTGGCGTCAAGCTCGCCCTGGAACATGCGGCGAAACTCGAGCTCCGCCAGATTGGCTTCTAGCGCTTCCAGCTCGTCCGCGACCTCGTCGAGGCTTTCGGCGTCTTCTTCTTCCGCCGCCATCTCGGCCAGCTCGGCATACTCGGCAAGGCTGCCTTCAAGCGTACTCAGCGTCGACACCACCGCACCAAGGCTCGAGCGTTCACGGCCCAGCTGCTGGGCGCGCGCCTGATCCTCCCAGACCTTGGGATCGGCAAGCTCGAGCTCTACTTCTTCGAGCCGTTCCTTCTTGCCCGGGTAGTCAAAGGTACCCCCTAAGCGCGGCTTCCCGCGCACTGAGGTCTTTGAGCCGCTCCCGCAGGGACGTGATTTCCGCCATGGTGCGTCGAACTTTCGCTATCTGAAGGGTCGCGGAGTTTACGGCAGGCTCGACAGATGCTCCACCATCAGCTGCAGGGTGGTCTGCCCCTGGTACGCGTTTTCGCTCAGGCGATAGGCGGCCAGGACGCGCTTGCCTGCCACGGGCTCCTGATTGAATGCGATGGCGTCGAGCACCTGGTCATCGGACCCGAGCAGCAGTTTCAGGTGCCCGGTGCCGACGACCCGCTGGCTGATTACCTCGAACTCACCGGTGAACAGCGGTTCCGGAAACCCCTGGCCCCAGGGGCCGGCATCGCGCAGTTCGCGCGCAACCTCGAGGTTCCGTTCCTGCGCCGTCAGCGAACCATCAGTCAGCAGCACGCGGGTCAGCTGTTCCTCGGTAGCCACCGCGCGGACCGCCGTGTCGAAGGCATTGGCGAAGGTCTTGAGGAACCGCTCGTCGATCTCGAGCCCTGCCGCCATCGCGTGACCACCGAAGCGCTTGATCAAGCCAGGGCGCCGGGCCGCGATACTGTCCAGCACATCGCGGATGTGGAGCCCGGGAATCGAGCGCGCCGACCCCTTGAGCTGGCTGCTTCCGGCGTCGGTGCGGGCAAAGGCTATGACCGGCTTGTGCAGCTTTTCCTTCAGCTTGCCAGCAACCAGCCCGACCACGCCCTGGTGCCAGTCCGGTTCGTACACGCAGACGCCAACGACGTCCGGGTCCGCCGTGACGATGGCCGCGTGCTGCTCGGCCGTCGCGACCATGCTGGCCTGCAGATCACGGCGCTCACGATTCAGCGCATCAAGCTTCAGCGTCAGAGCGTGTGCAGCTTCCTGATCGGCTGCGAGCAGGCACTGGATACCAACGCTCATGTCATCGAGGCGGCCTGCCGCATTGAGCCGCGGGCCTACCGCGAAGCCGAGGTCTTCAGCAGTCAGCCGCCGGTGGTCCCGGCGTGCAACCGACAGCAGCGCCAGGATCCCAGGGCGGCAGCGACCGGCACGAATGCGCTTGAGCCCTTGCGCTACGAGCACCCGGTTGTTGAAATCAAGCGGGACCACATCGGCCACGGTACCGAGGGCAACAAGGTCGAGCACGGCCGCCACGTTCGGCTCGACCCGGTTCTCGAACCAGCCGGCCCCACGCAACACCTGCCGCACCCGCGCCAGGGTGTAGTACACCACGCCCACCCCGGCCAGTGCCGGTGAGGCGAAGGTCGAGCCCGCAAGCACCGGGTTGACCACCGCGCAGGCCGCGGGAAGCTCGGCAGCAGGCAGATGGTGGTCGGTAACGATCACATCAACCCCGGCAGCGTTGGCCACCCGCACGCCATCGATACTGGAAACGCCGTTATCCACCGTAATCAGCAGCCCGGGCTGGTCGGCGACAGCCAGCGCGGCGATCTCCGGCGACAGACCGTAGCCGAAGCGGAAGCGATCGGGCACCAGGTAGCTGACCCGGGTAGCACCGAACCCTTGCAGCAGCAGCAGCGACACGGCCACGGCCGTCGCGCCATCGGCATCAAAGTCGCCAACAACGACCATGCGTTCGTCCGCCTGCACCGCGCGCGCGATCCGCTCGGCCGCGCGATCGATATCCGGCAGCTGATCGGGCGGCAGAAGACGCCCCAGCGAAACATCGCGTTCACCGACCGACGCGTGACGGGCGGCGTAGAGGCGTTCGACCAGTGGCAGCGACGGATCGACGGGTCGCGCGACCAGCACCGGGCTGTCCGCTTGAACGCTCAGGGCTTCAGCGATTCGACGCGCAGCACCTGCACGTCGTCTACCTGGTCCGCCAGACCTTCGAGCTGCTCCAGGGCAGACTGCAGCTGCGGGCGCGTCGTTGGACGGGTCAGCAGCACGATCGGCACGGTCGTTCCAGGCGTCGATGCATCGTGCTCCTGCTGCAGCGCCGCATCGATGTTGATCTCGGCATTGGAAAGCAGGGTGGTGATCCGCGCAAAAACCCCGGGACGATCCTGCGCCTGCAAGCGCAGATAAAACGGGGTTTCGCGATCGTCCGCAGCCATTGGCGCTGCTGCCGCAGCCAGCCGGCGCGGCGGCGGCGCGCCGCGCGCGAGATCGACGACGTCGGCGAGCACCGCGGAAGCCGTGGGCAGCATGCCGGCACCGGGCCCGGTGTAGAGCGTGGACCCCAGCGCATCGGCGCCCACCTGCACGGCGTTGGTCACGCCCTTGATCTGTGCCAGCGGCGCGCCTTCCGGGACCAGCGCCGGGTGGACGCTCGTTTCCACGGCGCCGTCAGCAAACCTCGCGATCCCGAGGTGCTTGATCACGTAGCCGAGCCGCGCTGCGTACTCGATGTCGATCGGTGCAATTCCGGAGATTCCCTCGGTCGCCACCCCGGCAAAGTCGAAGCAGCGACCGAAGGCGAGACCCGCCAGGATCGCCAGCTTGTGGGCCGCGTCGATGCCTTCCACGTCAAAAGTGGGATCCGCCTCCGCATAGCCCAGCTCCTGTGCCGTGGCCAGCGCGCTGGAAAAATCCTGCCCCTGCTCCGCCATGGCGGTCAGGATGTAGTTCGAAGTGCCGTTGATGATCCCGGCCAACCACTCGATGCGGTTGGCCACCAGGCCCTCGGTGATGGCCTTGAGGATTGGAATCCCCCCCGCAACAGCGGCTTCGTAGGCGAGGCCTGCACCGCTGCTGCTGGCCAGCTGATGCAGCGCGTCCCCGTGCGTCGCGATCAGCGCCTTGTTGGCGGTGACCACGGATTTCGACCGGCCCAGAGCCGCGGTGAGCAGATCAAGACACGGCTGCTCACCGCCGATACATTCAACCACCACGTCAACGTCATCGGCCTGAACCAGCGCCGCCGGATCGGTGCCGAAGCTGGCACCCAGCAGATCAACTTCGGGTTTCGCCGAGCGGCTCGCGACCCGGGTCAGCGTAAGCGGGCGACCCGCACGTTCCTCAAGCAGCCCGCTGTGCTCGCCGAGGATACTGATGACACCCTGACCAACTGTGCCGAGCCCGAGGAGACCGAGGCGCAGCGGGCTCACGACCGGCTGTCCATGACGCCGGCACCTGACAGGATTACGAACACGGGATCAGATGCCGATGGTCTTCGCAAGCTCCGCTGCCGGCAGGTAGCCGGGCAGCAACCGGCCGTCCTCGAGGACGATGGCCGGGGTCCCGGAGATCCCGATGCTCTGCCCGAGCTGGTACTGCGACGCCACAGGATTGCTGCAAGTGCTCGGCGGAATCACCTTGCCGGACTTCAGCGCCGTGAGCGCTGCCTGCGGATCGTCAGCGCACCAGGCGGAAACGATGCGGTCGTAGCTCTCGGAACCGATACCCGCCCGCGGGTATGCGAGGTAATTGACCTCGACCCCCATGGCGTTGAGCTCGGGAACCTCGAGGTGCAGCTTGCGGCAAAAACCGCAGTCCACGTCGGTGAAGACATACATGGCGGCTTTCCGCGGACCCGTTGGCGCAAACGACACCATTTCGCCTCGCGCCACGTCCGCCATCAGGGCTCGGCGTTTGTCGGCCCGATTGCGCTCAGCGAGATTCACCAGGTCATCGTCATCGAGGCGAAACAGATCACCGGCGAACAGGTAGCGGCCGTCCGTCGTGCCGTAGTACACGCTACCGTCCGGCAGGTTCAGGGCCACGATCCCGGGAATGGGTGAATCGGTAACCGACTCCACCGGCAGATTGGGCCGCAGCTTCAGCAGCCGGTCGAGCAGCGGTTTACCCGCCTTCGCTTCGATCCGGGTGCCGGCCTCGGCAGCAAGCGCGTTGAGGACGACCCCGCCGCCGAGCACGGTGGCCAGGGCGATGAGCACCCGGATCGCCAGGGAGCGGCGGCGTGCCGCAAGTTCAGCAACTGTCATGAAAAACTCGCTCTTGTGTCTGGATTCGACCCATCCCACGAGGGAACCGGGCATGCTATGAACGCTGAGTGAACGCGGTGCCTGCGCAGCAGCTGGCGGCCTGTTTGACGCCCTGATCGACGCCGTTTGCTGCCGTCACTGTGCTCGGCTCACGGCACTTCGACCACAACTGAATCCACAAATTCAGCGACCGGCGCGCATCGCACCGATCAGTCCCGCGCTCGCTTCAGCTGTTTCGCGCGCTGTAGCTGTGAAGTCTAGCGCGATGCCGTTGCCTCCGCAGCTGAACGGCTCCTCAGCCTCGCGGATGATGCGTCTCATGCAGCTGCTGGAGCCGCGCCTGCGCGACGTGGGTGTAGATCTGAGTAGTCGACAGGCTGGCGTGCCCGAGCATCATCTGCACGGCACGCAGATCGGCGCCGTGGTTAACCAGATGCGTTGCAAAGGCATGACGGAGCGTGTGTGGCGAGACGTCCGTCCGGATCGCTGCGCTCCGGGCATAGCGCTTAATCGCGTGCCAGAAGGTCTGTCGGGTCATCGGCTGCCCACGATTGCCCGGGAACAGCGCCATGGGGGTAGCAGCCGGGCGGGCCTCGGCGACGTAGCGTGCCACCCAGCGCAAGGCCTGCTCACCCACCGGAACCAGCCGTTCGCGGCTGCCCTTGCCGACCACCCGGAGCACGCCCTGACGACGGTTGAGCGCCACCAGCGGCAGGTTGACCAGCTCTGAAATGCGCAGCCCCGTGGCGTAGAGCAGCTCGAGCATCGCTCGATCCCGCAGCCCCCGGGCCGTCTCGACGTCCGGCGCTGCAAGCAGCGCTTCGACATCCGCCTCCGAGAGCGTCTTCGGTAGCGCCCGCCCGAGCTTCGGCGCTTCCAGCCCGGCCGCAGGATCGTCATCACGGCGCTCATGGGCGACCTGGTGGCGATAGTAGCCGCGCAGGCACGAGAGCCAGCGGCTCGAAGACCGCGGCTCATAGCCGCTGGCGTAGCGGCCCGCCAGAGCTTCGGCCAGTTCGGCTGGAGTCGCATCATCCAGCCGCTTGCCGAGGCGCCCGGCCAGATCATTCAGATCGCGTCGGTACGCCGCCAGCGTGTTCTGCGCAAGGCCGCGTTCCAGCCACAGCTCGTTCAGATAGACATCGATCGCAGGGTCCTTGGACGCGCCGGGGGACACCGCCATGCTGAGAGATTCCGTCGTTGCGCTGGCGATCAGCGGGCGCCGCATTCTGACACTTAGGTTCCCTGCGGGTCAGCCTGGACCTACCGCGTCATCTCACGAGCCGTCGCAAACAAGGGCGCGAGCGCTCGGCCCAACATTCCGCTTCTTCTGCAACCTATTGATTATTAAATATTAATTCTGGAGATCTACCTGACTCAGGGGAACTGGCATGGCGTCTGCATTGCTCCCCGTAAGCTTCATCGGCTCATGCCCCTCAGAGCCTGAAGCGTGCAGCAGGCGTCCTCTCCTCGTCTGCTGCGAGGCTTGCCGGGACGCGATTCCCCCCCGATACGTCCCGGCAGGCCGCCCCTTAACGCGCCTGCCGCAACGCCTGCAGCGAGGATTTACCCGCGAGAAACTCAGCACGACTCCTGCGAGCGCAGCCGTGGCTGGCGCGCCCGCAGTGCAAGGCTAGTGAGGAACCCGGCACCGTTGCGGTACCCGGACGGTGGACCCGTATCGGATGCCGATGGGACCAGCGCGGCAATACCGCGCCGGCGTTAAACCTTCTCTTTGATGCGTGCCGCGCGACCGGACCGCTCGCGCAGGTAGTAAAGCTTCGCCTGGCGCACGTCACCGCGGCGCTTGACGGTGATTGATTCAACCAGCGGGCTGTGGGTCTGGAAGGTTCTTTCAACACCCACTCCGTGGGAGATCTTGCGTACCGTAAATGCCGAGTTGAGGCCACGGTTCCGTTTGCCGATGACCACCCCTTCGTAAGCCTGCAGGCGTTCCCGTGTGCCCTCTTTCACCCGGACCTGCACAACTACCGTGTCACCGGGCCCGAAGGGCGGCACCTCGGCCTTGAGCTGCTCGTTTTCCAGAGCATCAATGATTTTGTTGTTGCGCATGGTCTGCTTCCCAGTTCTGTCATCGCTGATTGTGTTCGCCCGGCAACCTTGGCCGAACCTTCCTGCGGTCACCGCGACGGGCCCCGGTCCTGAGCCTGGCCACCCAACGCTGCGCCGCGCCAACCCGGTTCCCGTAACTTCTGCTCGCCGTCTCAAGAGTCATGTCGGCTACTCCGCCAGCCCCCATCCGCACCTGGTGGTAAGGGCCGGGTGACCTGCCGGTCTGCTTCGACGTCCGGATCCGCTCAGGAGTCGGATTGTAGATCCGACCGCGATTCCGTCTGTGCAACTGTCCGTGAACTTTCCGGCTCCGCGCCCCGCAGCGCGGCCGCACCCGCTTCGGCGAGCCCTTCAGCAAGAAGCGCTCGGTCACCAGCATCGAGTTCGGCCATAGCCAGCAGATCGGGTCGATCCCGGTAGGTCCTCACCAGACTCTGCTGACGGCGCCAGCGGTCCACAGCCTGGTGGTTGCCACCGAGGAGCACAGGCGGCACCGCGCCATGCTCGGAAAATTCGGGCCGCGTATAGTGCGGGTAATCCAGCAATCCTGCAAGGTGTGATTCCGCCTCTGCAGAGGCGGGGTTGCCCAGCACGTCCGGAAGCTGACGCGCGATCGCGTCAATGAGCACCTGCGCTGGCAGCTCGCCGCCGGATAGTACGTAGTCGCCGATGGAGAGCGTTTCATCCGCCAGCGCGTCGTGAACGCGCTGATCGAAGCCCTCGTAGCGTCCGCAGAGCAGCACCAGCCCCGGTTCCAGGGCGAGCCGATTAACGGCCTGTTGATCGAGCCGTCTGCCGTGCGGGCTCAGTGCCACAACCCGGGCCCGTTCGAAGGCCGGTGCCGGGTCCTGCTCACCACGATGGGCCAGAAAGGCGTTCTGCGCGGCCGCAACCGCGGCAGCCACGACATCGACGCGGAGCACCATCCCGGCACCCCCACCGTAGGGTTTGTCGTCCACGGTACCGTGGCGGTCGATGGCAAAGTCGCGAAGCGGCAGGCAATCCAGCGCCAGCAGCCCGTTTCTGAAGCCCCGGCCCACTACGCCATGTTCGGTGATGGGCAGGACCAGCTCCGGAAACAGGGTCACCACGCCGAACCACACGTCAGCGCTCCTCGTCGGGCGTCGTGCTGTCGTCGAACTCAGGCCAGTCCACCACGATGGTGCCGGCGGCAGTGTCGATCGCGCCGGTAAACGCCTCGACGAAGGGCACAAGGACCTCCCGCGGTTCCTCTGCTGCTGCGTCGGTTGCGTCCGCAACAATCACCAGCACGGCGTGCGCGGCGCTGTCGAGCAGGCTGGCTACGGTGCCCAGCCTGCGTCCGTCCGGGTGCAGAGCGGTAAGACCGATCAAGTCGCGCCAATAGAACTCATCGGGATCGGCGGCCGGCAGCGACCCCGGAGCGAGACCGAGCTGCAAGCCCCGCAGGGTTTCGGCCACATTGCGATCCGTGCTGCCGGCAAGCCGGATCAGCAGCTTGTTGCCTTTACGCGAGAACTCGACGTCCTGGAGCGGTTGCCACCCTGCCTCCTGCTCGAGCAACAACGGCTTGTAGGAAAGAATATTGTCGACTGGATCGGTCAGAGAGACGAGCTGGGACCAGCCGCGGATGCCATGGGGGCCGCCGATTCGTCCAACGATCAGCGGCTCTGACACAGGCTGAATCAGCGCACGGTGGCTGCGG
>JBCDGJ010000088.1:0-19784 GCA_038757945.1 Pseudomonadota bacterium | reverse complement strand
GAACGCCTGGATGGGCAATCTGAAGAACGTGGATCTGGTGGAGCAGTTCGGCGGTGATCCAGGCTTCTGGCAGGCCTTTGCCGATGGCGTCGAGTCCATCAACATCCGCGACGGCGCGTTGCAGATCAGCCTGAAGGAGTAGCGCTGCCTCCGAAGGCTGCAGCAGGCTGTCGCACCCACACGGCTCCGGCCTGCTTTGACTGCCGTACCTCTGGCTTTCCGTACCTCTGAATGTCCGTACCTCTGAATGTCCGTACCTGTGGAATGTCCGTACCTGTGCATTCCCGTACCACTGACCCGGCGGACGAGGTTCGGCAGCCGGCCGGTCAGCACCAGATCGGTTGCAACGGTGCTTACACTCGAGCCGTGCAACGCAATGACAGGACCGCGACGTTGTCCGTTACCAGCAGCTTGGCCACCGGCCACCGCCGGCCCCACAACCAGACCCGCGGATTCTCCGCGGCCTCGAGATTGCGAATCCACTGCGACTTGGCGCGCACGGTGCCAATGATCAGCACGGGCCCTGCCAGGTAGGAGACCAGTGGCACGCTCCGCGGTTTGCCAGACTTACGCCCGGGGACCTCGAGCACGGTGAGGCCAGGGGTAAACGCCAACGGGTTGGCGAGTCCACGGCGCAGCAGCGGCGCAAGCCGCGCATTGATGGGCGCGAGCAGCGTCGGCAGATTGAAGTCCGCCAAGGGGGAGCGTGCGCTTCTGGCTGTCCGGGGCCCGTCGTCCGCTGGTCTCTGCGCTGAAGTGCTGGGAGAGGTCATGAGCTCCGTTCCGATACTGCGGCGGACGGCACCACCGACGCGTCTGCAACCATCTGTTCCAGCGGAATGTTCTCGTGTGCAGCAACGGTCGCCAGTGCCTGTTCAAACGCCGCGCGCGCATGCGCCGCGGTTACGCGCAGGTAGTTGTGCACGGCGGCGTCCAGTGGGTTGCGATCTTCACAGTTGGCACTGTAAGTCTCGAAATCGGTCAGCGCCAGAAGCAGATCAGCAACGTGGTGCGGACACTCGCAGTCGATGTTGGTTGAAATGGCGGACATCTGCGCGAGTATCTGTTTAGAGAACCGCGGCGGTGCAACTTGCGGTGTCTGCACCTTCCGCGCCGCCGGGCTCAGCGCCAGCACCGTACGTTGCAGCTCAACATAGTTGATCGGCATGCGCAGGCAAGCCGTTTTTTCGTCAGAGATGCGCAGCACGAGACTCTGCGGTGCATACCCGTAGAGGACAACCACCTGATCGACCGCATATCGATCTCGCAGCTCATTCAGCCGCACGACCGTGTCAGCGTCCAGGCCCGCCTGTTCGACGATCAGCATGTCGATTGCGTCAGCCTCGAACGGTTCCAGCACGATGGCGAGGCTCGGCATCAGCGTGCCGTGCTGCAGCAGGATCGTGGGCAGGCTCTCACCCAATACCCCAACGCGCACGCGCTGCTGAAACGGCACCCCTGATACCTGCAGCGTTTCGACACAAAGCGCTTTCAGGGTCGAGTCGTCGAGCGCCGCCAGTTCGGAAATGCTCTCACCAGAGTCCACCAGCTCTTTAAGCAGGGTGAGCCGGGACACATCTTCGCTGGTGTACCTGCGCGAGCCACCTTCGGTTCGCTGCGGCGCGACGGCACCGTGCCGTTCCTCCCACTTCCGGATGTTGTGGCTGGACAGCCCGGTCAGCTGCGCAACTTCGCCGATGGCGTACTTCCTGTGCATAACGATCCTCGTAACTAAGTAGCGCCAAAAGCCCGGCCGCTGGCAACCCACAGCACTGTTCGATGCCCTTTGGATTCGCCGCCAGAGACCCGGTTCGACGCCGTCTCCTGTTGTCTAAATCTATGCGCGTGGCCGCTGCGCCCGCAGTCCGCCCGAACCTACTACGCGTTCCGGAGTTGACCTGCAGCTTCGACAAACGGCCGCGAAACTTCGACGGAAAGACAAATTATCCGCAAATTCGCAGATTCAGTCTATATTTACTTAGACAATAACCCCGAATTGACGCGAATGTGTCTAGGTTTCTCGCTCCACTTCTGGAGAGCACACATGTCACCACGGGTTGTCTTCTACAACGGTCCCTTCCGAGGGCTCAGGATCACAGCGGGTAGCGATTCGAGACGTGGCTGTAGCCTCGACTTTCTAGCGTTCCTGAACGAAAAGGCGAAGCGCCGCCCGGCAACGCTCTCAGACATGGACCCGGACCTTCAGCAACTGCTCGCGTACTACCGCGAGTTCTTCAGCGCACAGGCCGCCTGAGCAGCAACGTTCTCCCAGCGTCACGCTCGGTACAACACACGAGGTTACCAATGACGTCATCACTCAAGACCAGAGCCAGTGCACCCCGCACCAGGGCCACGGCGCTGGATCTCAGGATCCATGCGGTGTTCGGTGCGAGCGAAGCCGCATCCTGGGCTTATGCAACCGTTCTGCAGTGGCTGGAGCGGCATTCACACTGGTTGCTGAGAGTGCCGCTCGCAGCGTTGTTGTGGGGCTACGGTGCAGCGAAGTTCCCCGCTGCCATCAGCAACCCCGGTGACTTTGGCGTGCCGGCACCGCTGTACACCCTCAATGCGTTCGGCGAGGTGCTTGGCGTCATCGCGCTGCTGGTCGGCGGCGGCATCGAAACCCTGAACCCGAACCGCTCCTGGCTTCGCTTTCTCGGCGACCTCATGACGCGGGCAGCCGGCTTTGCCCTGGCGGCCGCGATCGCAGGCGTCATCGTGTTCTTTCTGTGGGGAACCATCACGCTCAGCAACTCGCACACTATGATGCTCGGCCTCGCCCTGTACTTCATGTTGCGTGGCAACCGGCTGGCGGGGCCGAACCGGAGCAAGCGGCGCTAAAGACGTATGGGCCAACTGCCGGCAGCTGATGTCCGCGTCAGTTGCTGAGCAGGGCGATCATCAACCCGCCCTCGAGGCTTGCAAGCACTTCGCCGGCCCGGTGTTTCTGATCCGTACGCAGCTTGGCGGCAATCTGCGCTTCTGATTGGTCAACCAGCTCCGCGGCAATGCGCCGGTAGGGTTCCTGGCCGCGCATTGCAAGGCCGACGATCTCGAACCAGAGCCGCATGACCGCCTGAACCTCCTCGCTTTTGAGCATACCGGCAAGCGCGTCCAGAACCTGCCGCGGAGTCAGACCACCTTTCGGCACCGCGGCATCCATCCCCGCCGCGAGCTGCTCTGCGACCAGCTCGAGGGCCTCCGCAACCAGGTCATCCTTGGTTTCGAAGTAGTACATGATCATGCGGTCACTCATGCCGGCGGTGCGGGCAATGGCCCGAATGCCGCTGTTGGCAAAACCATGCGCCACCAGATGTGCAGCCGCAGCGGCAACAATCTCTGCGCGACGTTTCTGGTTCTTGCTGGGTTCGGTCATGGACGGCTTGGTGCGGGGCTGCAACTGGTACGAAGCACCCAGCCTAAACGAATTTCGCCCGAGCCTGGAACGCCCCTTGGCGCAGCTCCAGGGGTATGCCACCATCCGAAGCGTTACAGCATCGGCACGGCCTGTGAAGATCGAGATCACCTACTGCGGCGCCTGAAACTACCTGCCGGCGGCGGCCAGTCTGGCTGCAACGATCAAAGAGTCGCTCGGTGTTGAGGCGGCCCTGACCCGCGGCGCCGGTGGCATCTTTGACGTCACCATCGATGGGCACCTGCTGTACTCCAAGTTCGAAACCCACCAGTTCCCCGATGAGAGCGAGATCGTTTCGCTGATCGCGCAGCGCCGGGCAGCGGACGCATGATTGTCGCGCGCGCCATGGCACACCGCGTCGACAGAACCAGCACACCAATAGCGCGGCCCACACCGCAGTAACACTCACCAGAAGTCACCCACCAGGAGTCACCCATGACCGACATCTACGGCTACACCATGGATTCCATCGACGGCGAGCCGATCCCGCTCAGCCGCTTCAAAGACAAAGTCTGTCTGATCGTCAATCTCGCATCCAGGTGAGGACTCACGCCGCAGTACGCAGGTCTGCGTACCCTTCAGGAACGCTTCGAGTCCCAGGGCTTTACGGTCCTTGGTTTTCCTTGCAACCAGTTTGGCGCCCAGGAACCCGGCAGCAACGCCGAGATCGCTGAGTTCGCGCGCTCCAAGTACGACGTCAACTTCCCTATGTTCGCGAAGATCGAAGTCAACGGCGATGGTGCCTGCGCTCTCTACAAGTATCTGCGGGCAGCCAAACCGGGCGACGACGGCAGCGAAGACCTGCCCTGGAACTTCACCAAGTTTCTGGTCGGCAGGGATGGACAAGCGATCGCCCGCCTGGCGCCGCAGACGACGCCGGAACAGATCGCGGAGTCGCTGGACCAGTATCTCTGAGCACCGGACAGGGCCCCGCAACCAGCGATTGCGGGGCCGCTGGGTCTATTCCGGCGGCTAATCCACGATCGACGAATAGATCAGCGACTTCAGCTGGCCGCGGAAGTTGAAGGTTGATGACGGCATGAGCTGCGTCAGGAAGATCGCTATCAGGTCTTCCTTCGGATCGATCCAGAAGACGGTGCTGGCCGCACCGCCCCAGGAATACTCGCCGAGGCTGCCGATCTCGCCGGTTCGTTCCGAACCCAGGTTCACGGATACCCCGAGGCCGAATCCCGATCCCTCATTCGCCGTCTCGCTGAACGATCCGAGCGCCCAGCGGGTCAGGTCTTCGTTGTTCGGCAGGTGGTTCCGGGTCATCAGCTCAATCGTTCGCGAACCGATGATTCGCTGCCCGTCGAGCTCGCCGCCGTTCTGCAACATTCGGCAGAACCGCAGGTAGTCAGCGCCGGTGGACACCAGCCCGCCACCACCGGAGAAGAAGGTTCGCGGCGGGGCATAGCTGCTGTCCTGCGGATCATCGATCAGCTTGAGCTCTTTTTTCGGGCCGCGCTCGTAGTTCGCCGCGAACCGGTCCACCTGGCTGGGATCGACGGTGAAGCCCGTGTCTACCATCTGCAGCGGCTCGAAGATCCGTTCGCGCAGAAACGCATCGAAGGATTGCCCGGATATGACCTCGACGAGGTAGCCGAGCACGTCCGTCGAGACGGAGTAGTTCCAGCGCTCGCCCGGAGAAAACTCGAGCGGGATCTTCGCCAGCGTTTCGATCATTTCCTTCAGCGTCGTGCCGGCAGCCGTGTTCGCACCCTCGATGCCGGTCTTGCGGTAAGCGTGGTCCACCATCGAGCGGTTCATGAACCCATAGGTGAGCCCGGAACGATGGGTAAAGAGATCCCGGATTGTCATCGGCCGATCGACGGGGTCAGTCAGAAAGCGCGGCCAGCTGCCACCGCGGTACACGCGCAGGTTACGGAACTCCGGAATATAGCGCTGTACGGCGTCACCGAGCTGGAACCGACCTTCCTCATAGAGCATCAGCGCGGCCACCGAGGTGACCGGCTTGGTCATGGAGTAGATGCGGAAGATCGTATCCTCGGCCATCGGCTTGTCCCGAGCCAGGTCCATGAGACCCAGCGGCTCGCAGTAAGCCAGCGAACCGCGACGGTAGACGATCGGCAGACAGCCCGCGATCTTGTTGGGTTCGATGTAGCTGCGCTCGAGGTGAGCCGCAATTCGTGACAGGCGATCGGGGCTGAATCCGGCAGCAACCGGATCGGTGTGGCTCAGCATGACGACGTCTCTGCGCTCGGATGGTGCTGGCACGCTAGATGCGGTGCTGAGACAATGCAAGGGTGGCATTAACTTCGGCACCCTACGTGGCAGAACCCGAAACAGACGGCCGCAGCGCTCGGCAAAAGGCGCCGCTGAAACGCGGCCAGCGCGCAACCTCGCGCATCCCGCCGGTTGATCCGATGGTCCGACCGGTCTTCGACAGCTACCCGGCATCCGCCCGGCGCCGGCTGCTGGCCCTGCGTCAACAGATCTTTCAGCTCGCCGCCGCCTACCCGGCTATCGGCAACCTGACGGAAACGCTGAAGTGGGGCGAGCCCGCCTATCTGACGAACGCAAGCCGCAGCGGTTCAACCATACGCCTTGCGTGGAAACCGAAGCAGCCGGACCAGTACTCGGTGTTCCTGCACTGCCAGACAACGCTGATCGAAGACTGCCGCACCCTGTTTCCAGAGCTGAACTGCATCGGCAACCGCGAAATCCGCATGCCGAGCTCCGCACCTCCCCCCGCAGCGTTACGGGACTGCCTGCTGATGGCGTTGACCTATCACAAGCCGGAGCTGCGCGCGCCACGCCGCACCGCGGACCCGCGGTGACGAGCGCAACTCCGGCCGATACCGAGGCGCTGCTCGCCGCACTGCGCAAGGCCATGCCCACCGCTACCCTGGACCGCATTCCGAAACACCCCGAACGCCGCGATCTGATCCTGGCCACAATCAGTACCGGGCTGGAACGACGATATCCATATACGGAACCGGAGCTGAAAGAAGCTCTGGAAGACGCCCTGCGCAAGGTCCGGGCAAGCGTCGATCACGTCACCTGTCGCCGCTACCTGGTGGATTGTGGCTTCCTGAAGCGCGACCGGGCCGGGAGCCGCTACTATCTCAACTACCTCAAACTCGCCGAGACGCTGTCCGAAGACACACAATCCGCCGTTGACGAACTTGTTGCACAAGCGCTGCGCACCAGCCGCCGCCAGCCTCTGCAGCGCAAGCGCTGAACGATCGACAATCAGGTAGAGGTTCCCTAGAGTGCGCGCAAATTGAAGGATGATTGACGATGACCCTGCTGCTTTCCGGACTCGGCCTCTGGTGGTTTGGCCACCTGTTCAAACGCCTCTTTCCAGCGCTCCGGGAACGGCTCGGGCCGGCCGGCAAAGGTGTCGTCGCGCTGATCATCCTGAGCGGAATCATCCTGATGGTCCTCGGCTACCGCAGCGCACCGTTCAGCCCGGTCTACGCCCTGCCGGCCTGGACCTGGCACGTGAACAGCCTGCTGATGCTGTTCTCGGTGATCCTGCTGGGCATGGGCAGCTCCAAGGGTAAGCTGCGCGCCTGGCTGCGGCACCCGATGCTGACCGGCGTGCTGGTCTGGGCGGTTGCTCACCTGCTCGTCAACGGCGATCAGTCATCGATCCTGCTGTTCGGCGGCCTTGCGGTGTGGTCCGTCGTCGAGATGGTGCTCATCAGCGCCAAGGAAGGACCCTGGGAGCGACCGGAACCGGGGCCGATCAGCGGCGACATCCGGCTCCTGATCATCGGCCTGGTGCTCTACGCCATCATCGTCGCCATTCATACCTGGCTCGGCGTCAAACCCTTTCCGGGCTGACGCTGGCGCTTTTTGCGCATTATTCGGGGCGTCATGCTGAAACACGCGACCCTGACCGATCTGCAGACCCCGTTTCTTGCTCTGACGGTGTTTACCGGTATCGTCATCGGTATCGCAATGCTGCGTTACCGAACGACGCTGGACTAAGGACGCTACTGAAGCATGCAGACCTACAAAGATCGCGTTGCCGCCATTACCGGTGCCGGCTCCGGCATGGGCCGGGCGCTCGCCCTGGAGCTCGCAGCGCGGGGCTGCCATCTCGCGCTCAGCGACGTATCCGCCGATACGCTGGCGGAAACGGAGCGGCTCCTTGCGGAGTACCCCGTCACCGTCACGGCCACCACGCTGGATGTTGCCGACCGGGACGCCGTGTTCGCCTTCGCCCGTGACACCCGGCAGGCCCATGGCCGCGTGCACATGGTGTTCAACAACGCCGGCGTTGCGCTCACCGATACCGTGGAGCACATGCGCTTCGACGATTTCGAGTGGCTGATGAACATCAACTTCTGGGGCGTGGTCAACGGCACGAAGGCGTTTCTACCCTACCTTAAGGAGGTTGAGGAGGCGCACATCGCCAATACGGCGAGCATCTTCGGCGTCATCACCATCCCGACCCAAAGCGCCTACCATGCGGCGAAATTTGCCGTCCGCGGCTTCACCGAGTCCCTGCGCCAGGAGCTGGCTGAGACCCCCATCGGCGTGAGCTGCATCCTGCCGGGCGGCGTGCGCACCAACATTGTCCGAACGTCGCGCTACTACGCGACCGACAATGAGGCGCCGACCAAGGATGAAGCCGCAGCCCTGTTCGAAAGCTTCGCCGGCCTGTCCTCGGAGGAAGCAACGCGAATCATCCTTGCCGGCGTCAGCCGCAATCGCGCGCACATCCTGGTCGGCCGCGATGCCCGCTTTTTGTCCGCCCTGCAGCGCCTGCTGCCACAAAGCTACCCGAAGGTGATCCTGCGGCTTGCGGAGCGGAACCGCAGACGTCGGGCGGCAGCGCAAAGCTGACGTCGTTGAACGATGGATGCACCCGCAGCAGCGGGTTCCGGCCATCGCGCCTGCAACGCACCTGATGACACTACCCGGCAGCATCCTCGCGGACTGACGGCAGGCGCGCCGCAGAG
This sequence comes from Pseudomonadota bacterium, assembly GCA_038757945.1. Taxonomy (GTDB): domain Bacteria; phylum Pseudomonadota; class Gammaproteobacteria; order Pseudomonadales; family Azotimanducaceae; genus CALHVX01. Next base: position 11,432 of record JBCDGJ010000088.1, on the reverse strand, counting down.
CCGCTGAAAACGCTGTCCTCACCCCACCCGCAGCCTGCGCGATCCGCACCGTTCCCGCTTCCGTGACGCGACCCACAGAAGCGGATGCGCCGTTCTGGCACCATTTTTTTCCAGTCGACCGCCGTTTTTTAGGCGTTGAAACAGGGGCGTCTCCGCCAAAAAAATGAACCTTCTGGAACAACAGCTGGAGCGCCTGCAGGCGGGTCTGCGCGCCACCCACGTCGCGCTGCTGGTTTATGCCGGCGAACGCGACGCGCGTCAGATCGGCTTATTCCATGCTGGCGAGGAAAATCCTGCGCCGGAGCTCGTCGACCTGGAAGCCGCGGCATCGCTCATCAGCGGCAGCCTCGCCAGCCGGCGATCGGAACGTTTCGCCTCGCGCGACAGCGACTGCCAGCTGATTTCCATTCCGACCCGCGCCGATGACGAGCAACCAAAGCAGGAACGGCGCCAGTTCATACCCCAGGAACCGAGCTACTGGATTGGCGTTCGCGGCGTACCCACTGCCGTGCTGAGCGAGCAGCTCCCGGTCATCGAGGCGCTGACACGGCTGGCTGGACGCCTCTTTGCGCTGGAAAGCCAGCGGGCGGATCCGCAGACCGGGCTACCTGACAGGGCAGAATTCGAGCGGGCACTGCGCAGCCAGCTGAGCGATGCGAGCAACGAAGGCAACAGCCTCACGGTGTTCATCTTCGCCAACGAAAGCGCAAAGCAGCTCCCGACCCTGCTGCAGCTTGCGATTCACGATCTGAACCTTGCGCTGCGTGATTCGGACCAGCTGTACCGCTATGCGCTCGATCAGCTGGCGCTCATCGTCCCTGGCCTCAAGCCAGAGGACCTCGAGCTGCTCGGCGACAAGATTCAGCGCGCCCTGACCGACTCGCTGCCGGGGCAGAGTACCGCCGGACCCTGGTCCGTTGCCGCAGTGCGTTACGAGCCAGAGGACCTTCCGGCCCTGACGGCGCTGGAATTCTCGCTGGCCGCGGAAACCGTGCTACGCCAGTGCCTGAGCCAGGGCCGTGGCAGCGCTCAGCTGGAACCGCTGCTGCAGGTCGACGGCAGGCTGGTCAACGAACAGGTGGATCCCGCTCTGAGCGTCGTCTTCTCTGGCGAACCGACGCGCGACTATCGGCACATGCGCCTGCTCTGGGACACCGTGAACCGGCTCGGCGAACAGGGGTCGGCGTCCGACCTCGCCGCCGACATGATCACCCTCCTCAACGAACGGCTCGGGGTCGGCGCGGCCCTGCTGCAGGTCAGCCAGACCGGCGCGGAAGTGCTCGCCAGCACGACCACGCTCGAAAACCCGGTTTCCGAGTCCCTGTGGCAGAGCCTGCGTGCATTGCCGGAGGGCATCACCCGCAATGCGCTGTCGCTGCACAACGAGCTGCAGCAGGTGGTTGCCACGACCAGCCCGCAGCTCGGCGCCATTCACCTGCTGCTCGAAGACCCGCAGCAGCTGCTCTGCGAGTCTGCCTATGCGCTGCTGGTCGGGCTGTCGGAACAGATCACCTTCGCTCTCGAGCGTCTGACCACCCCCGAGCAGGAGCTGAGCCGACGCAGCGAGGAGGCGACCGCGCTACGCCGGCAGGTCCAGGTGCTGAGCCAGCGGCAGCCGGTCAGCGACATGACCTTTACGGCCCCGGCCATGACCGCCATCGTTGAGCGGTCCAAAGCCTGGGCCCGGACCGAGGAGATTGTTCTCATCACCGGCGAGAGCGGCTCCGGCAAAGAGGTTTTTGCGCAGCGCATTCATCAGGCCAGCGCTCGTGCCGAACAACCGCTGATCACCGTCGACTGCGCCTCGATTCCGCCGACGCTGATCGAAGCCGAGCTCTTCGGGCGCATCAAAGGGGCCTATACCGGCGCCGACAGCGCCGCCGAGGGCTATGTGCGCAAGGCCGAAGGGGGAACACTGTTCCTTGACGAAATCGGCGAGCTGCCCCTCGAAAGCCAGAGCAAGCTGCTGCGGCTGTTGCAGGAGCGTCAGGTCTCGCCGGTCGGCTCAGCCGACGTGTACCAGGTCGATGTCCGCATCATCGCCGCCACCAACCGTGATCTCGCGACAGAGGTCAACGCCGGGCGGTTCCGGGCCGATCTGATGTACCGCCTGAAGGTACTGGAGCTTGAGCTGCCGCCGCTGCGGGAACGGCGTGAGGACATCGAACCGCTGTGCCAGCACTTCCTCGCGCAGTACAACGCCCAGTACGAGCGCGCATGCACGCTGACCCCCGCCGCCCTGAACGCGCTGTGTAACCATCGCTGGCCCGGCAATGTCCGCGAGCTCAAGCACTGCATGCTGAAGGCCTGTCTCCAGGCCGGGAGCGACGAGATTCAGGAGCAGGACCTCGGTCTCCTCAAGGTTGAGCGCGCCGCCGCCCAGCCGGCGACCGATCCGGTGGGTCGTGCGATAACGAGTCCAGCGCCGGCTGCAAACAGCGCAGCAGCCCAGCTGACGGCCGGCGACCTCTGGCAGAATCTCGAGCTGACGCTGCGCAGCAGCTGTGGCGCAGCAATCGACAGGGGCCTGCGGCTGCCGATCGGCAACTGGCTGGGCGATGCGTTCCTGGAAGCCGCTTACAATCACCACGATGAGGTCGCGAAGCATGCGGCCCACACCCTCGGGCTCGCTGAATCGACCTTTCGGCGGCAGCACGATCGTCTGCAGGCGCAGCGCGCATCCGGCCTGACCCAGACCCATGATCTGTTCGTGGACAACCTGCCCTGGATCCATGAGCTGGTCATCCTCGCGGATACCGCCACAGGCGCAGATCCCGCTGCTGCCGCCCCGCTGGAACGGGCGAAGAAACTGCTGCTCGACATCGTCTCCGGGCTGCTGCCGCAGGACACCGGGTTTGCCAGCGCGCTGATGGGCGTTACGCCACCAACGTACCGCCGTCATCTGCAGGAGCTCAGGGAGGCTGCGGCATGAGGGCCCTCCTGCTGCAATCGCTGCTCGTACTGCTCACGCTGGGCGCACTAGTACCCGTTGAACGGTCGTACGCCGAGAACACCGCACAGGAATCGGTGTGGCAACCGGAGCGCCGGAACATCCGTTTCAATCATCTCGATTCCCGGGACGGACTGTCCCAGGCGATCGTCAACAGCATCGAGCAGGGCAATCACGGCTTCATGTGGTTCGGCACGCAAGAGGGCCTGACCCGTTTCGACGGCCGCCGGACCGTGGCTTACGTCGCCGATCGAAAAAATCCCCAGGCGCTGCAGCAGGACTGGATCTGGACCCTGAAGAACAGCAGCGACGGCACGCTGTGGATCGGCACGGACGGTGGTGGCCTCGCTCGCTATCGGCCGAAGACCGATGACTTCGTCACCTTGCTGTCCGACCCGGCCAATCCCGCAACCCTGTCCGGCAACAGCGTGCGCTCGCTCCATGAGGATAGCGACGGGATACTCTGGGTGGGTACGCTGGAGAGCGGCCTCAATCGTTTCGATCCGAGCACCGGCCGGTTTCAGCGCTTCCGGCACGATCCAGAAGATCCGACCAGCATTCCCGGAGACAGCGTAGTCAGCGTCGTAGAGGACCGCACCGGCACCCTCTGGGTCGGTACCGCCAACGCGGGCATTGCCCGCTACAACCCCGAGGCAGGTGGCTTCCAGCGCTTCGCCCATGATCCGGCGCGCGCGGACACCCTGTCCGGGAACGCCGTTCGCCACCTGTCCGTGGACAACACCGGCAGGTTATGGGTCGGCACCTACGACAGCGGCCTGAATCTCTACGACCCGACAACAGAGACCTTTCGACGCTTTCGTGCACCGGACGATGACATCGAAGAGAACGAGCTGAGCGAGGCAGAGCAGGCTGAGCTGGAGTACCGCCTGCCCTCGGATCTTGTCCGCGATGTCCTGCAGGACGAGATGGGCACGGTCTGGATCGCAACGGACGAAGGGCTGGCGCAATGGCTTGGTGAGGACCGGTTCATCACCTACCGTCATAACCCCGAGGATCGCGGCAGCCTCAGCAGCAACGCCCTGACGGATCTGTTCGTAGATGTGAGCGGGAACCTATGGGTGGCCAGCTACGCGGGTACCAACAAGTGGAACTACGTCAGCGACCTTTTCACCTACTACAACAACGCCACCGGCCACCTCGAGCAGGAAATGGTGACTGCGTTTGCCGAAGCACCGGACGGCTCGCTGTGGATTGGCACCTACGGCGGCGGATTGACCCATATTGATCGCGCCAATCAGACCGTACGGCAGTATCGGCACGATCCAACGGACTCCAACGCCATCAGCAACGACCGCGTTATGGCAGTCGCCGTAAACGCTGACGGCAACGTGTACGTCGGCACGCGGGGTGGTGGGCTCGACTACCTCGATCCGGTCACCGGCTCAGTTACGCACTACCGTACCGCGGCCCAGCCCGACGACACCCTGCCCATCAGTACCGGGTTGCAAAGCAACGGGATCACCAGCCTGCTGCTGGATCCGGATGGCACCCTGTGGATCGGCACCTACGGCGGCGGGCTCAGCCGGCTGCGGGACGAGCGGATCACAACCTATCGGAACGATCCCGACGATCCAACAAGCCTCAGCACCGACAAGATCGTGTCGCTGCAGCGCGACGGCCAGGGTGATCTGTGGCTCGGCACGGAAGACGGTGGCGTAAACCGGATGATGGCCGGCGATCGACGCTTCGTGCACTACCGCATAGACGAGAGCAACGCCGAGTCCCTGCAGAGCGACAAAGCTTGGCTCACCTTCGAAGACAGCCGGGGCAATCTCTGGATCGGCACCACGGACGCTGGCCTCAGCCGCTGGTCCGCGATGGATCGCCTCGCGGGCAAGTTTCGGCTGACCCACTTCGGCAAAGCCCAGCTGCAGTCATCGAACTCTGTCCTTGGCATCGAGGAAGACACCGCCGGGAACCTGTGGATCAGCAGCAACAAAGGTCTCACTGAACTCAACCCGAGCAACAATGCCATACGCCGCTACGATGTGCAGAACGGTCTGTCCGGCGACGAGTTCATGATGGGTGTGACCCATGCCGGCTCCGACGGCAAGCTCTACTTCGGCAGCGCAACCGGGCTGGTGAGCTTCAAGCCAAGCACCACAGTTGCTCAATCCAGCGAGCCAAACGTTGCTGTGACCGCAAGCTCACGGAACCGGGTCATCGCGCGGGCCTTCAGCAACGATGTCGCGCCGCCGGCCGTGGAGCTGACCTACCCCTACTACGCACTGACCTTCGAGTTTGCCGCGCTGGACTTCGTCTCACCGGACAAGAACCGCTTCGTCTATCAGCTCGAAGGCTTCGAAGAGGAGTGGCTGGATCCAGGCGCTTACCCTCGCGCGACCTATACGAACCTTCCGGCCGGCGAGTACCGGTTCCGCCTGCGTGCAGCGAACAGCGGTGGCGTGTGGAACAACGACGGCGTTTCCGTACGGGTCATCATCGTACCGCCGCCCTGGAAGTCGCGGTGGGCCTACGCGTCCTACGTCGCGGCACCGCTGCTGCTGATCGGCCTGATAGCGCGCGCCCAGCGACGCAAGCTCGAGCAGTCGAAGGCGCAGCAGCAGGAGCTGCGGGCACAGGTGGCGGAACGGACCGAAGCGCTGCAGGAACAGAACCAGCAGCTGGCAGATCTCAACGAGCAGCTGCGGCAGGCCAGCGTCACCGACCCGCTGACCGGGCTCCGCAACCGCCGTTTCTTCTACGAGGTCGTCCGGCCTACGGTCGCGTCTATCGATCGGCATTACAGCAGCGGTCGCGATGCAGCGCCCCGCTCCGTGTTCATCATGATGATTGACCTCGATGGCTTCAAAGGCCTGAACGATCAGTTTGGTCACCACGCCGGCGATACCGCCCTGTCACAGCTGGCCAACCTGCTGACCAGCACCTGCCGTGAGAGCGACGTGGTCTGCCGCTGGGGCGGCGATGAGTTTCTGATTCTGGGCGAGGTCGCCTCCGGGTCGGAAACGGAAACGCTCGCTGACCGTATCCGGGAGCGGATCGAAAGCTATGCCTTCGACACCGGGACGGAAGAAGAGGGCCATATGACCGCATCAATCGGCATCTGCAGCTATCCAATCGTTGCCCGGCGTCCGGGCGTTGCGAGCTGGGAGACCGTATCGCAGCTTGCGGATCAGGCGGCCTACATCGCAAAGACCTCCGGCAAGAACCGCTGGGTGCGTCTGCAGGGCACGGACCGGCTCAACGGCCTGTCGACCAGCGAAGCGAGGAACAACGCGCAGCAGCTGGTGCTCGAGAAGAAGCTCACGTTGATCAGCAGCGCACCGGTGCAGCTCGGCAGAGACCCGGAAAACAGCGCCAACGGCCGCTGATCAGCTCGACAGCAGCAGCGTTACCGGCCCATCGTTCACCAGGGCCACCTGCATGTTGGCACCGAACCGCCCCCTGCCCACCGGCCGCGCCAGCTCGGCTTCGAGCGCAGCCGCAAAATACTCGTAGAGCGGCTCAGCAACCCTCGGGTCCGCTGCTCCGGAAAAGCTCGGCCGCAGCCCGCGCCGCGTGTCCGCGGCCAGCGTGAACTGAGATACGACGAGGATCTGCCCGCCGACGTCGGCAACGGACGCACGCATCGCATCGTCATCGGCGGCCGGATCGGGAAAGATCCGCAGCCGCACGGTTTTCTGTGCCAGCCGCTCGGCGGTTGTCCGGTCGTCCTCCGGGGTGATGCCGACGAAGACCAGCAGCCCGCGACCGATCTGCGCCACGATCTCGGTTTCTTCCGCGCTCGGCGGTGCCACGGGCGATGGGTCGTCGGGCGTCGCGGGAACGACCGCTACGGAGGCGCTCTGCACCCGCTGCAGGAGCACGCGCACGCGGCCGCTCAGGCGGTGCGCGCCGATCCGGAGCGCTTGCGTTCCACCTCTTTCAACAGCCGTTTGCGGATTCGGATCGCCGCCGGGGTCACTTCGACCAGCTCATCGTCGTCGATGAACTCGAGCGCCTGCTCCAGGGTCTGCCGGATCGGTGCGGCGAGGATGATGTTTTCGTCGCTGCCTGCCGCGCGAATGTTGGTCAGCTTCTTTTCTTTCATCGGGTTTACGACCAGATCGTTGTCCCGGCTATGAATCCCGATGACCATGCCTTCGTACACTTCATCCCCGGGCCCGATCATCAGCCGGCCCCGGTTCTGCAGGTTGAAGAGCGCAAAGGCGACCGCCTTGCCCTGTGCCATGGCGATCAGCGCGCCATTGCTGCGCGTTCCGATGTCGCCGCCGGCAAGCGGTCCGTAGCCATCCGATGCGAAGGTCATGATACCCGTGCCCGAGGTCATCGAAAGGAACTCGGGGCGGAAGCCCATGATGCCGCGGGTAGGAACGCGATAGACCAGCATGACCCGGCCCTGACTGTCATGGCGCATTTCCTTCAGCTCGCCTTTCCGCAGCCCGAAGGCTTCCATGACCTTACCCTGATGGTCTTCCTCAACGTCCAGCGTCACGAGCTCAAACGGTTCGCACTCGGCGCCGTCGATGACCTTGTTGATGACCTCTGGACGGGAGACCGCGAGCTCGTAGCCTTCCCGACGCATCGTCTCAATCAGCACCGACAGGTGCAGCTCGCCGCGGCCGGACACTTCGAAGCGATCCGGATCTTCGGTTTCCTTGACGCTGAGCGCGACGTTGTACGACGCTTCGCGCCAGAGCCGCTCCTTGAGCTGGCGGCTGGTGAGAAAGTCGCCTTCCTTGCCGGCAAAGGGTGAGGTGTTGACGCAGAAGCTCATCGTCAGCGTAGGCTCATCGACCTTGAGCGACGGCAGCGCCTCCACCGCTTCCGGGGCGCACAGCGTGTCGGAGATGCCGATGTTCTCCACGCCCGTCACGCAGACGATATCGCCGGCATTTGCCGTTTCCTGCTCGCTGCGCTCGAGGCCGATGTACCCGAGGATTGACAGCACCCGCGCCCGCCGGCTCTGCCCTTCGCGATCCACGACGACGACCGGCATGTTGCGGTTCAGCGTGCCCCGGGTAATGCGTCCGACGCCCATGACGCCGACGTAGCTCGAGTAGTCCAGGGAGCTGATCTGCATCTGCAGCGGCCCCTCCGGATCAACCGCCGGCGCAGGGACCCGATCGACGATCATGTCCAGCAGCGGCGTCATATCGTCAGCGAGCTGATCCGGCTCCGGCCCGGCAACGCCGTTGAGTGCGGAGGCATAGATGACCGGAAAGTCGAGCTGCTCATCGCTGGCGCCGAGGCTGTCGAAGAGGTCGAACACCCGATCCATGGCCTGGTACGGATCGGCGCCCGGTCGATCTACCTTGTTAACCACGAGAATCGGATTCAGCCCGGCGGCGAATGCCTTCTGCGTAACGAAGCGCGTCTGCGGCATCGGCCCGTCCACCGCGTCAACCAGCAGCAGAACCGAGTCGACCATGGACAGGATGCGTTCCACCTCGCCGCCGAAGTCGGCATGACCCGGCGTATCCACGATGTTGATCCGGCAGCCGCGGTACTCGATCGCGGTGTTCTTCGCCAGGATCGTAATGCCGCGCTCTTTCTCCAGGGGGTTGCTGTCCATCACCCGATCCGGGGTCATGCGGTCGAGCGTGCCGGTCTGCTGCAGCAGCTTGTCGACCAGCGTCGTTTTGCCGTGATCGACGTGCGCAATGATGGCCACGTTCCTGAGCGTTGTAGATGCTGCCGACTCGTTCGCCACTGAAAACCTGCCTCTGGCTGCGCCAATGCTGCGTGCCGGCAAACCGGCTGTGCGGGGTCGCCCCGCGAAAAGCGCGCGATTATCCAGCAAGCACTGCACAGGGTCGAGGGCCAAGATCACGCCTCGGGATGATCGGACCGGCGCGGGGGCCGGGAACGTGCCTGGACCTCGGCACCAGACCGGTGCAGACTCCGCTTCGGAAGATGGACGACATCCCTTTCTGGAATTACCGCGCTGCCTGAAACTGCGCTTCCGGCCAGAAGTCGGGGTTGAAACTGAGCGGTCGGAGCGCTTGCGCACTACGACAGTGCGCTATTCGCACAATTTCCGGGCTTTACGCCCAGTTTCCGGTCTCTTTATCGCCAGGCGGACCTGAATTCAGCGGCCTCGATGGCACAAGACTTGCTCGATCAGGCGAGCCGGGGCCCGGGATTACAGGTCCCGAGGCGCCGGCCAGTGCTGCACGTCAGGTGACGCATAGCCAGCCGGGCACGGTTCGCAGCTGACAGCGCTGAGCCGGGAACGAACAGCTCCGGGGGGAGCAAGCAACATCCGCAACAAGACACCACGGGCGCCGGCCAGCGAGCGATCGCCGATACGACCCGGGCAGAAACATAAAGCCAATCATCGGATATAAGGAGCAAGCATGTCCGAAAACACTCTCAAACTGATCAAGGACAGCGACGCAAAGTGGGTCGATCTGCGTTTTACCGACCCGCGGGGCAAGGAGCAGCACACGACGTTTCCGGCAGCGCGCATTGACGCCGACGCATTGAAGGACGGCTACATGTTCGACGGCTCGTCCGTCGCCGGCTGGAAGAGCATCAACGAGTCCGACATGATCCTGATGCCGGACGACTCCACCGCCGTCGTCGACCCGTTCCGCGACGATACGACCATCAATCTGCGCTGCGACGTCGTCGAGCCCTCGACCATGGAGCCCTACGAGCGCGACCCGCGCGGCATTGCCAAGAAAGCCGAGGCTTACCTGGCGAGTTCGGGAATCGGCGATACGGCCTACTTCGGGCCAGAGAACGAATTTTTCGTCTTTGACGATGTGCGCTGGAAAGTCGAGATGAGCGGCGCGTCCTACGAGATCGGTTCCGAAGAAGCTGCCTGGGAATCGCATGCCGAGTACGACGGCGGCAACCTCGGCCACCGGCCGGGCATCAAGGGCGGCTACTTCCCCGTGCCACCGGTCGACTCGCTGGCGGATCTGCGGAACGCGATGTGTAATGCCATGGAAAGCATGGGGCTGCCCGTAGAGGTGCACCACCATGAGGTGGCCACCGCCGGTCAGTGCGAAATCGGTGGTCTCTTCAACACGCTGGTCCGCAAGGCAGACGAAGTGCAGATCTATAAGTACTGCGTCCACAACGTGGCTAACGCCTACGGCAAGTCCGCGACCTTCATGCCGAAACCGCTGGTGGGCGACAACGGCAACGGCATGCACGTGCATCAGTCAATCGCCAAAGACGGCGTCAACCTGTTCCACGGCGACGTCTATGCCGGGCTGTCTGATATGGCGCTCTACTACATCGGCGGCGTAATCAAGCACGCTCGAGCCATCAATGCCTTCGCCAACGCCAGCACCAACAGCTACAAGCGTCTGGTACCGGGCTTCGAAGCGCCGGTCATGCTGGCCTACTCGGCGCGCAACCGTTCAGCATCGATCCGCGTACCCTACATTCAGGGCGGCAATCCGAAGGCTTACCGGATCGAAGTGCGCTTCCCGGACAGCACCGGCAATCCGTACCTGACCTTTGCAGCGCTGCTGATGGCCGGCATCGACGGCATCAAGAACCAGATCCACCCGGGCGATTCTTTCGACAAGGATCTCTACGATCTGCCGGCAGAAGAGCTGCAGGGTGTGCCGACCGTCGCCAGCTCGCTGGAGCAGGCGCTGGAAGCGCTCGATTCCGACCGTAGTTTCCTCACGGCCGGTGGCGTCTTCACCGACAGCGCCATCGATGGCTACCTGGAGCTCAAGCAGGAAGAAGTGGAGCTGCTCAACCAGACCACGCATCCGGTCGAGTTCGCGATGTACTACAGCGTCTGAGACGCTGGCATCGGCTGTGAAAACGGCACCTTCGGGTGCCGTTTTTTTTGGCCTGCTCGAATCGGCAGGATTTTACGGTGTGCGGCACAACCGCCACTTTTCCGGCCAGCTGCGGTCTAATCTTAAGAACGGGTCGTGAAGGAGCTGCTTTGCGGCCAGTCCTGCGTGCGGGCTGAACCGAGCCTGAACCTGAACCGGATGAGGCCGGATAAGATGCGACCAACAGCCCGACTTTCCTTCATCAGCCTGCTGGCTACCCTGCTGGTCAGCACGCCGGCCGATGCGGCATCACGGATCTACAAGACCGTCGACGAGAATGGCAACGTCGTCTACACCGATGTCGCGCCGAAGGAGCCGGGCGCAGCCGAAGAAGCAGAGGTCATCCTCAGCGAGCCCAACCGCTATGAGCGACCGGAGGCGGTCCTGCCGAATGATATCGAGCAGGCGCTCGAGGAGCTCAACGAGGCTGCGGAAGCGTTTACCTACTCGAATCTTGCGATCACCGCGCCCGCAAGTGGCCAGACGATCCGCTCCAACGGCGGCATGATCACGCTGTCCGCCGCCGTCACGCCGGGGTTGGCCCCCGCACACCAGCTGCGCTTCTTCCTCGATGGCAGCCCGGTCGGCACCACGCCATCCAACTCCATGAGCCTCGAAAACGTGGACCGCGGTGAACACTCGGCGCAGGTCATCGTCATCGATGAACGCGGTCTGCCGGTGTACCAGAG
>JBCDGJ010000087.1:0-19882 GCA_038757945.1 Pseudomonadota bacterium | reverse complement strand
GCCGTGTGCACGAACACGTGAATCCCGTCCGTGAAGGCCGTGCGGCACAGCCTGACGAGCGCTGAATGGTCGTAGAGATGGAAGGGCACCCGGCGCGCCAGGATCGAGAGCACGCCGTAGCGCGGCAATCCATGCTCGTCACCCTGAATGATGTGGCTGCGCAGCCGCTGCAGCGTATCGTTCCAGTGCTGATTGCTGTTGAGCAGACCACGCTGTGTACGGTCGGCGTCCGGCGCTGCCCGCAAACCGCTGTCCGGCGACAGATCAAGCGAGCTCAATGGGCGCGACCTTCGATCAACCCCGTGTCACGTATACTCCGTTGCAACGCCACCGCCGCCGTTTCTGCAATATCCCGCACTACGCCATCCATGATTGACAAACCCGACATCGCCCTGCGCGAAGCCACCACAGATCAGATTATCGACCGCCTCGTCCTCGATATGCTACAGCGCTTCCACAGCGCTGGCAGAACTCCGACCCTGGACGCGAGGATCGAGGCCGCCTGGCGTGCTCTACGCGGCGTGCCTTTTCTGGCCCGCTCGGTAACGCCCACCTACCTGCGTGGTTATCCCGGTCAGGGCAAAACCACCAGCTACCGGGTCGCGGCCCAGCGCGTCGCCGAAATGCTCAGCTTGGAGCTCGTAGTGAACCCGGCCGATGACTACGTGCCGACGGGCGAGGAGCTGCTGTTCATCGTTCAGGAACTGTCGGGGCAGGTGTCCGCCGTCGACTTTGGCGGCATTCCCAATGTGCAGTCCTTTGCCACCCGCGATGGCGGCGCACAGGCCTTCATGACCAAGCTTGCCAACAAACGCCTCGCCGCCCTCAAGCACGCGGGCGCCGCCGTGCTCCTGCTCGACGACTTCCCGAACGCATCACCGAACATCCAGAACGTGGCGCTCTCCATTCTTACGGAGAATCGTTTTCAGGGCCTGGATCTGGGCCGCGCGCTCATCGGCGCCACCGGCAATCTCGGCACCAGCGACGGCACCAACGTGAGCGCCACCTCAAACGCTATCGTTACCCGGGTGGCCAACTTTCTGGTGGTAGACACGCTGGACCACTGGGTGGAGCGCACCCAGGCCGAGTACCCCGATGACACCGGCGATGCCGGCATCGCCGGTTTCCTCAAGCGCTATCCCGACTGTTTCCACATGCCGAAGCGCGCCCGCGATGGCGTACCCTACCCCTGCCCGCGCTCCTGGACCCTGTTTCTGCCGAAACTGCGGGAGGTCATCTTTGCGCATCGGCAACGCAAAGCCCTTGATCCGCAAGCGCCCTTCCCGTTCGAGGAGCTGGAGTTCGAGGCCGCCGGCTTTCTCGGGCTCGAGGTGGCCAACAGGCTGACCAGCTATTTTCTGTCCTTCATGCAGCTGAGCGACCCGCTGGCCGAGGCGCTGGTGGCAACCGGAGAGTGGTCCGAACCCGCGCTCGCCACCTTTCGCAAGGAGTATGCCCGCGGCTACGCGGCCAGCGCGCAACAGTTCGGCTACCAGTTCATGACCGCGCTCGCCGACTATTGCGCCAAGGCCTTTCTCGCCGACCTGCCGGGCAGAACACAGTGGCCGCGGATCACCCGGGCCCTGGCGCTCGGGCTCTACAGCGAACGCCTGGACCATGCGCTCATCTGCTACGGGGCGCACTACTTTGCGCTGCGCATCGTGTTGCTGGCGCAGGCGATGGACATCGATGCCGGGGACATCGGACGGCTGGACGACAAAGGCCGGCCCGACCTCAACGAAGCCTTCATGCAGGAGCTCGCCGGCGCCATGGCAGCGCTCCCCATTGCTAACGAACTGATCGACTCCGAAGTCAGCGGCGAACGCCTGATCAGACTCCTCGACGAGACCTTCTGTCAGGTCGTCAGCAACTATCGAGGCTACGCCGGGTGAGTGCGCTCCACGGCCGCCGGCCTGAGAAACCGTACCGCTTGACCCGCGTCTGCTGAACCGGCCTGCTCGCGACGGATGGGGCGCTATCGAGAGGCTACGGAACGGCCGTCAGCGCCAACAGCTCAGCCACCGAAGACTCCTGATCGACGCTCAGCAATCGGCCCGGCAGGGTCACCGCCGCTTCACCAAGGATTGGACCCGCCAGGGCAGCGAACTTGCCGAGCAGGGCCTGCTCCTGGGTATCGAGCTGCTCGTTCGGCACCCCCGAATCGCTCGCCGTTTCCAGCACGCCCCCATCGACGGTGTGCAGCTTAAGCCGGGCCTGAGTAATCGTGAGGTCCTCGTCATGCTGAATGCGGACCTTCGCCATCGTCGCCTGCAATGCCGGATCGGTGACGACCTCCGCACGGAACGAGTCCGGCGCCGAAGTGTCGATCCGATGAACGGCCATGGCCGCAGTCCCCGTCAGGCTGAACTTACCTTCGAGCCCGGTCTGCGGCCGGTCATACAGACCACAGACGTCGATGATGGAAGGGTTAACCGTAAGCTCGATCGCATCCACCGCATTGGCGGCAACGTCGCCTGCGACGGCGCGTACGTTGTTGATCGTGGAGTGCGTCAGGTAGCAGGCCGCATGGTATTTGAACAGCACTTCCGGCAGGAACCAGCGGTCCCGCTGCTCACCCAGCCTCGCCAGCAGCGTAGTGCCTGAGCCCATGGCCTGCAGCAACCCCTGGTTACCTTCGATCGCTGCCGCATTGGCCGTGAAGCCGCGCCCAGCGAGCCGTGCTGCCAGACAGCCGCGCTCAGCGGCGTGCCCGGCATGAAAGGGTTTGGTCATGGTGCCGAAATTCGCTTTGACGCCGCACGCCTGGGATGCAGCCAGCCCCAGCGCGTTGCCGAACTGCTGCTCGTTCAGACCCAGCAACTTCGCGGTCGCCGCCATGCTGCCGAACACACCGTACAGGGGTGTGGTGTGCCACCCGTTGTTGTAGGGATCGCGACCGAACAGGGAACCAACCCGACTCTCTACCTCGAAGCCCACGATAAACGCTTCGAGCACCTCAGCACCGGTCAGCCCACGCTCCTCGGCAACCGCGAGCACGGCGGGCCACACTGGCGCGGAAGGATGGCCGATGGTACCGGTGTCATCGTAATCGAGCGCATGTCCAGCTGATCCGTTGATCAGGGCCGCGCTCAGCACCGATGCGCGGCTGCGACTACCTGGCAGCGTGGCCACGCCATCCGCCGCAGATAGCTCATCGCGCAGCACAGCTGCCAGCGGCTCGCGGCTTCCCGCGAGCGCACATCCCAGCCAATCCAGCAGGCAGTGGGTGGCGATGCGGCGGACGCGCTCGGGCACCGCGGCCAGCTCGATGTTCTGCACGCGCTCCCACAGCGCAGCAGCAACCTGTGGCAGAACTGACTCCGTGAGGTCAGCCGATTTCACGGCCTGTGTCTCCATCGCCTACTCCTGATCCCGCTTCCGGATCTTGTCCAGCACCGGCACCAGATAGTGCCGGAACTGTGCATAGTTTTCAGACATCGGAAAGTGTCCAAGATCCTTCATGACCTCAAAGTGCTCGGCGGCCACCGCCTCCGCCACTTCGGCGGTCATCTCGGGCGTCGCGGAACGATCGTACTCGCCGGTCAGCAGATACAGCGGACAGGCCCCGTCCCTAAGGGCTTCGAGTGAGTGATTCCTGAGATCACCATCAACGAAGTAGTAGTGCAGGTCACCAAGAAAGATGCCCGGTCCGCCCTGCATGTAGTACCAAAGCGTTTCCCAGCGTTCCCGTTGGCTGCCCTCCGGCGCGGTAATGGCTGCCACTGCAGCGGCACTGACCTCGGGCGAGTTGACGTCCGGTCGGCAGAGCTCGGACGCCGACTCGCCTGTCATATCGCCTTCGGTGTGCGCATAGAGCGCGGACTGGAGTCCGATTGCAGCCCGAAAGCGATCGCCGTGGCGCAGGGCCAGATGGAGCACCGCACGACCACCGATCGAGCAACCCATGACAACCGGGTTGGCGAGCGCAAGAGCCTCCACGAAGGCCATCGTAAACGCGACATAGTCGTCCGTGGTGAGCCGATACTGGCCGCCGAAGGTGCCCGGGGACAGCGAGGATTTGCCGTGCATGGGCATGTCGAACACGATGACCCGAAAGTGCTCGGTCACGGTGCTGTCGTTCAGCAGCCCGCGATACTGTCGCCCATCCGAACCCGCCGTATGTAAACAGATCAGCGGCGTGCCGGATCCTGCCTCCTCAAAGTAGATCCGATACGCCTGCCCATCATGGACGAGGTTGACGTAGCGGCCGGTGATCGGCTCGACCGCTGCCTGGCGTGCCGGCACGGGCGCGGCCTCCGGCATCGGCAGTGACCCAAGCATCATTTCGAGGTTCATGATCTGCTGATGAAACAGCCGCAGCTCGCCGGCAAAGGCAAGGCGACCCTCGAGTGCGAGCGTGTACAACGTCTGATAGCCCGGCGCTGGCTTATCGCTCGCCAGCTGCTCCCAGCTGGCCGCATCGGCTGTCAGCGACAGCATCGGCGATTCTACGGCCTCTACAGGCCTGGCTGAGTAGCTGCCGCCCTCGTTGACCAGGACAGAGCCGCCCTCGGCATCCATGAAAGCAATGGACCAGTCAAAGGCCTTGCCGCGATACACCGAGGCCGGCAACCGGTTCCCCCGGTTGGCGGCGGCTGTAACAAGCTGTTGAACTGCACTCATGCGCTGTCTCCCGTCAGGGTCTTGGGTCTTTGATGCCAAATTCGGCGAGAATCTCGCTGCGATGTTCGTCCAGCTTCGGCGGCGGACGGTAGTAACCGCTCGGCGTCTGCGTAAACTTGAGCGGACAGCCCACGATAGCCGCATTGCCATCGGCACCGGCAACGGGGAGCTCCGTGATCATCTCACGCACCGCGACGTGCGGATCCACGAAGATGTCGGCCGCGGTATTCACCGGGCCACAGGGGACCTGCCCTGCAAGCGCAGCAACCACCTCCGCTCGCGTGCGCAGGCTGGACCACTCGGCGATCACCCCTTCGACCAGCTGTTGGTTCTTGCGGCGCACCAGGGTGTTCTTCGTTCGGTCATCCGCAACCAGGTCCGGACGGCCGATCACCTCGCACAAGAACTCCCACTGGTTTGGCCGCGGGGCCGCAATGGCGATGCCCCCATCCGCCGCAGGAAAAACGCCAAAGGGACACAGCAGCGGATGGTGCGCACCACGAGGCTCCAGGCTGTTGCCTGCAAAGCCATAATTTGCGATGACGGTCTCAGCCAGCAGCAGGATGCTGTCATACATGGCCACATCAAAGAACTGGCCTTCCCCCGTGCGCTGGGCGTGGACAACGGCCGATACAATGCCGAGCGCCAGCAGCGTTCCCGGGTAGATGTCCCCAACGCTGGACCCACAGGGAACGCCAAGCCCGCCTTCCTCGCCGGTGATGGACACCAGCCCACCCATGGACTGCGCGACGATGTCGAAGGCGGGGCGATCGGTGTATGGGCTTCTGCCCGTCCGTTCATCACCGAACCCGCGCAGCGCGCCGTAGACGAGTTTCGGGTTGCGCGCCTTCAGGGTTTCGTAGCCAACACCCAGCCGGTCCATCACGCCATTGCGCAGGTTCTCGACAAACACGTCCGCCTGGTCACAGAGCTCGAGCACCACGTCGCGCTCGGCAGGATTCTTCAGGTCGAGGCAGAGGCTGCGCTTGTTGCGATTGATGCTTGCAAAGTAGCCGCCGTAGTCGATCTCGTCCGGCCCTGCCCCTTTGCGGGCGGACACATAGTTCTCGGTGAAGGGCGGCGTACCCCGGGACATGTCCCCCTCCGGCGCCTCGATTTTGATCACGTTGGCGCCGAGGTCAGCCAGCACGGCGGTACCGAAAGGACCCGCCAGCGCAACCGTAGCATCAACTACGGTGATGCCTTTGAGGGGCCCCTGCCCGACCGCTGGCCGCGCTGTCGCTTCCCGTCTTTCCGCCACTGCTCCCCCCGGAACTTTTATTGATTGATAAACCAATAACAACTGGTATCGTGAGTCCCTGAACCACAGGTGTCAATGCCAGGAGGACACTTTGGCAGCCAGCCGTAAAGCCGCTGCAACCCGCGCGTCAAACCGGGCTTCCGAAGAGGCCACAGGAAGCGAACGACCGCGCCGGCGGACGCAGGAGGAGCGCAAATCCGAATCGGAACGCAGCATCATCAAAGCCGCCCGCGAACTGTTTGCCAAGCAGGGCTACGTCCGCACGACCCTGGCTGATGTCGGGAAGCTCGCCGGCTATACCGGGGGGCTGGTCAGCCACCGCTTCGGCTCCAAGCAGGATCTGCTGCGGGAGGTGTTCCGCCGCAGCTCAAAGCGTTTCCAGGAAGACCAGATCGAGCCGGTGCTGGCCGACAAGACACCGACCGAGGCAATGAAGACGTTTATCGCCACCTACCTCCATGAAGTTGCGATCCGGGAAAGCCGCGTGCGGGCGCTCTATGTGATCATGGGCGAAGCGCTGGGCGCCGTCGAAGAGATTCAGCCAGAGGTCGCAAAGCTGAACAAGGGCTTCCGGGCCAGCCTTGCGCGCATGATCGAGGAAGGTATCGCCACCGGAGAGTTCGCCGGGAACATCGACCCGAAGGCCGCCGCCTTTCTGATTCTCGGGTTGCTGCGCGGCGTCACCATGCAACACCTGGCAGATCCAAAATCAGCCCGCCTGAAAGAGATCGTACCCATGGTGCAACGGGCAGCCCTCGACGCGCTGACCCACTGAGGCACCGCGTCCCTGGTCAGGCGACGGCTGTGCGCCGCGGCTTCCCGAGCAGGCGATCGGAGATGATCCGCTGCATAATCTCTGAGGTGCCCTCAAAGATCTTCGTCAGGCGGGCGTCCCGCCAGTAGCGTTCCACCGGGTAATGCGTCGTATAGCCGGCGCCACCGAGGATCTGCAACGCTTCCGACGTCGCGCGCTCGGACACTTCGGCGGCGAAGTACTTCACCATCGCCGCTTCCGTATCGCAGCGCCGCCCCGCATCGATCTCATGGCAGACCTTGTACATGAGCTGCCGAGCCGCCTCGATTTCAGTCGCCATCGTCGCGATCTTGAAGCGGATTGCCTGAAAGTTGGCAATCGGCTCGCCAAACTGTTCCCGCTCGTTGGCGTAGTCGATGGCCACCTGCATGGCAGCTTCCGCAGCGCCGATCGAACGCGCCGCCGTGTGAGCGCGCGCCACCTCGAGCCCTTTCTGAATACCGACAAAACCACCGCTCAGCCCCCGATCATCCCGCCCCGGCTCCTCGAAGACAGGGACGCGGACGTTGTCAAAGTGCAGCTCATAGGTCTTCCAGCCGTGGTAGCCGATCTTTGGAATCGGCGCCCCCTGCACGCCCGCCGGCAGCTCACCACGAGGCTTCTCGATCGGGATGCTCTTCATGCCCGCCTGGCGTTCGCTGCTTTCCGTCTCGACGCGGCAGACAACGCTGATGAAGTCGGCACCGTCGGCAAACGTGCACCAGTACTTGTTGCCGTTGATCACCCAGTGGTCGCCATCGCGGCGAGCCCGGCAGCTAACCCCGGCCATGTCCGATCCCGCATTTGGTTCCGACATCGCGAACGCGCCGAGGTAGTCACCAACCGCCATCCTGGCAATCTTCTCGTCCCGCTCCGCGCCCGCACCGGGGATGGAACGATAGAAGCTGTTGCCGCGGGCGATAATCGAAGCGACGCTCATCCAGCCGCGCGCCAGTTCCTCAGCGACCAGACAGTACTCGAAGGTACCGAGGCCCAGGCCACCGAGCGCTTCCGGAATGAGAATGCCGAAGTAGCCCATCTCCCCCATTTTGTTGATGAGCTCCCGGGGGATAAGGCCTTTCTCGGGGTCCAGCGCGTTCGCCACGGGGAGCACTTCCGCCCGGGTGAACTCCCGTGCCGTCTCCTGAATCATGCGGCGTTCGTCGTTGAAGTAACCGGTCGTCATGGGTGCCTCGGCAGCGCGATGAAACAGCCGCCAGTCTAGAGCCACACTTATTGATCGTCAAACCAATATGTGTAAGGGTCGAGCTTCAACGGTGCGGAATCATCAGATGCAGCTCAACTACCGTGATACCGGCACCCGGAATGGCCCCGCCATCGCCCTGCTGCATGGCTTCATGTCCAGCAATGCGCAATGGCTGGCCAACGAGGCCCGGCTCGGCGCGCACTACCGGCTCATCGAATTCGAGCTCTGGGGGCACGGCGAATCCCCCCTGCCGGAACCGGACCAGATTTCGGTTGCCGGCTATCTAAAGTGCTTCGAAGCGGTCCGAGAACAGCTCGGCATCGAGCGCTGGTATCTCATTGGCCAGTCCTACGGTGCCGGGCTGATGTTGAGCTACGCAATGGAGCACCCGCACCGGTGTCCTGCGGTCATCGTTACCAACTCCCGCTCCGCGTTCAGCGCGCTGGAGGACAGCCCGACACGACGCAAAGCAAACGCACCGCCCGCTTCAGACCCGACGACCGTCGAAGGCCTGCGGAAGCTGCCGTACCACCCGATCCACGCGCGCCGCTTTCCGGAGGCCGTGAAGGCGGCGCTCGTTGCCAGCGCAGATCGGATGGATATTCAGACCGTCCGGCTTGGTGGGCAGCTCGGCGGGCACCTCAACTTTTCCGATCGCCTCGATCACGTGCCCGTGCCGGTCATGATCGCCAACGGCGCTTACGAACGCGCCTTCCAGACCGACCTGGCGCGGCTGAGGGCGCGCTATGACAACCTGTGGGTCGTCGATCTCGAGGGCGGCCACTCCGTCAACATCGAAGCAGCCCACGCCTTTGACGAAGCCTGCCGCAGCTTTCTGAGCGAAGTGGCCAGCGGCGAACGGCAGGCTACGCCGCAACGCCGCTAAACGCTTCGAGCTACCAGAGGTAACTCGACGCTACATACCGCACAGATCAGCCATATCCAGGGTGTTGGCGTAGAACCGGACCGTCGCCGCGTCGGCAAAGCGCCCTTCAATCATTACCGCACCCTCGCCGCGCGCCTCCGACTCCCGGTACGCCTCCGTCAGCCGCCGCGCCACGGCGACTATCTTGGGATCGGGCGTAAAGAGCTCCTGCGCATGTTCAATCTGCGTCGGATGCAGTGCCCACTTGCCGACCATACCCAGCGCGCGGGCCTGCTTGCAGGATTCCTGGTACGCCTCAACGTTCCTGATGTTGCCGAACGGACCATCTATGGCGTCGATGCCCCGGGCGCGGGCAGCCATCGCTACCCGGAACTTGGCGTAGTGAAATACATCGCCCGGATACTGGTAGGAGCCCTCAAGCACCGTCGGATGAATACCCTGGCTCGCGGAGTAATCCCCCATTCCGAAAATCATGGCTTCGAGGCGCGGCGTGGCGTTGGCAATCTCCTCGACGTTTTGCAGGCCAAGGGTCTCTTCGATGAGCAGCTCGAGGCCAATCTTCTTCTTCAGGCCAAGCTTGAGCTCGAGCTGCGTCAGCAACTTGTCAACGAAAAGCACATCCGAGGCATCGAAGGGCTTGGTCAGCATGATCGTATCGAGGTTCTCGCCGGCCCGTTCCACCACGCTGATCACGTCGTCGTGGCACCACTGGGTGCCAGTATCGTTGATGCGGACACAGCGTACGGTGCTGCCCCAATGAAGCCCGTTCAGAGCATCGATCGCGATGTCCCGAGCACCAACCTTGGCGTTCGGCGCAACCGCGTCTTCGAGATCGAGAAAGACGTGGTCAACCCCGCTGGCTGCCGCCTTTTCCACCATCTTCGGGTTGCTGGCTGGTACGGACAGCTGGCAGCGTCGCAGCCGACGCGGCTGCCCGTGGGTATTTAGTCTGGTCATCGGCCGTTCTCCCTTGGCGTTCTCAATAGCGTTCTCTTCGGGCTCCGCAACACGCTCAGCGATCAGCCCAATGGCTGCGCCGCTTGATGAGCGCGGTCCGCTCGACCTCCGCCACCAGCTTCTGGTGCTGATTCACCCCCCAGTGCTTGAATCGGACGATGCCGGCATCCGGGCGATCGCTGTCTTCTTTGGCGAGGACCCGGGAATAGGCGTAGAGCGTATCCCCATGGGTGACGGGATTCTTGAGCGTAATGTTGTCGAGGCCCAGCTCCGCCAGCGCGTTCTCGACCGTGTCCTGAGAAGCGAGCCCCAGCACCATGGAAAAGTTCACGCCGCCGTAGCTCAGGATCTTGCCAAACGGCGTCTGCTCCATCCGATGAAGATTAAAGTGCCCGTCCGCTGTATTCATGACCATGTTGGTGATGTTGACGTTGTCGAGCTCGGTGATCGTCTTCCCGCGCCGGTGCTTCAGCGTCTGGCCAACCTCAAAGTCTTCGAAGTAGCTGTCAGGACTGGTGAGTGCGGATAGCTTAGCCACGCTTCTTTTCTCCCAACTGCAGTCCACCTTTCCAGATCGCAAGATTGGATCGCTTGTACTCGATCACCAGCTCATCGCGCTGATTGAAGCCTTCGTTGTACCAGGACACGACGCCACGCCCCTCGGTAGACGTCGACGCACGAACTTCCGTGGTCGTCGAGCGGGCAGTCAGCGTATCGCCGGGGTACACCGGCTGGTGGTACTTGAGGTCGTAGACGCCCAGAAACGGTCCGCCGAGGCCCTCCGAGCAGATCTCTACCGTCAGCCCGAGAATCACGTTGAACACCAGCTGCGGATTCACCACGATGTCCGGGTGACCGTGGGCCTTCGCATACTCGCGGTTGAAGTACAGCGGGTTATAGGACAGCGTCAGGTAGCTGAACTGCATGGTGTCCGCTTCCGTGATCGTCCGGCCCCAGTGATGGTCGATCACCTCGCCAACCTCAAAGTCGTGAAAACCCCGCCCACGACGGCGCGTCACGGCCGCTTCCATGACCTCTTCGATTTCGGTCTGTTCTGTCATTGCGACTCCATCGTTGGTTCAGGCAGCTCGAGCTAAAGATGGGCCACGTCGGCCACCAGCAGCCCACAGAGAAAGGCGCCAAGTGCACTCGAGCGATAGGCAGGTGCCACAGGTTGGCGCTCAGGGCTGACAGAAGACATCGGTGTGCTCGCCGACTGCAGGAGACTTCAACCGAATACGCATCGGTTGCTCATCAAATTGAAAGGGAAACCCCTTTACCAGCGCGCCGTCAGGTCCGTGGGCAAAAGTACCGCTGCCGCGCTTCTTAAGCGCAGCGTACATTTCCGAACCAGAGCAGACTCTCGTCGCGCTGACAGACTGCGCTGTCAACGCGGCGAGCGCCTGCTCACTCGTCCGTTCCGCAAACCAGTCCGGCAACGACGCCTTCGTCGCCGGCAGCGAGCCCGCAAAGGAGACTGCGACCCACCCGCCGTCGCCACAGCGATAGGCCTGACCGTTGTCTCGAGGGTGCCCGGTGCTCCCCGTTGCAAGTGCTTCAAGCGTCTCGCCCAGCAGGTAGACGGCAACGTCACGCTGAGCAATGTCCAGATGTAGGCCTCTGCGGGGCTGCGACAGCGCAGCCACTATGACGGCGGCGGCATAAAGCACCACTGTTTGATCGGGATAGTTGACGTTGCGGCCCGTGATGAACGGTACGCCATCGGCGTAGGACACACAGGATGAAAAGCCCGACGAGGCTTCGAGCGTGGACCCGAAGCTGCTGGCGTGGCTGCCGGGACCATCCGCGCCCTGCCCGGAGATTGATGCCAGCAGGATCGCGCGATTGGCCGCCTTGAGCACCTCATAGCCGAGGCCAAGGCGATCGAGTACACCACGGCGGAAGTTCTCCACAACCACGTCAGCATCGGCGACCAGAGCCAGAAAGCGGGCTCTATCCTGCTCGTCCTTCAGATCCAGAGCGATGCCATACTTATTGCGGTTGTTGCATTTGAACAACGGAGAGACCTTCTGCCCCGCCCATTGCCGGAGCGGATCCGGATAGCTGTGCGATTCCACCTTCAGGACGTCCGCGCCAAGGTCGGCAAGCAGCGCCGATACGCCGGCCCCGGCGGTAATGATCCCGAGATCCAGCACCCGGACGCCCGACAACGGCAAACCCAGAGCGCCCTGGTGGAGCGGAAACGCCTCTGGCGAGGCAGCAACGATCCGATGGGCCAGTCGCGGGCTCCTGGTTTCTGTCTGTGAGTCAGTTATCTCTGGCAGAAAGGCTGACCGGTGTGCGAGCAGAGGGTCGCGCAGCAGGTCCTCCGGCGTCATGACCGGCGCAGCGGGAATACCGTGCTCCAGGAACAGATCGTTGAGCTCTGCTTTGCTGCGCGTCGCCGCCCAGGCCGAGATGATCTTGAGGACCTCCGATCGGTGACGTTGCCGCCCGGCGAACGATTCAAAGCGCGCATCCGCAAGCCGCTCATCCCCTACCATCGCAACGATGCCGGGCCAGTCCCGCTCCACATAGACCAGCGCGACATAGCCATCCCGACAGGGAATGACGGGCCATTCGGCGTTCGAACCCTCACGATGAAGGTCTTTACCCAGATCCCCTGCTGCTGCGGCCTTCCAGTTCACCCAGGACAGCACACCAACGGCGTCGACGCGTGCCACCGCTGTCCCGCCTTGCCGGCGACGCAGGGCCACCAGGCCACACAGCGCAGCGAGTACCGCGTATGCGACCGTACCTGCACCGTAGTCGCCCCGGGGAATCAGGGGAGCGCGATCAGGATCGCCCAACAGATCGGCGAGGCCAGACTCCGCAAAGAGCGTCGCCTCGCTGGCCAGCGGATCAGCGGACAGCAGCACGGTTGCGCGCTGATCGGGCATCGCCTGCTGCGCTTCGCGGGCGCCGCCCATGAGAACAAAACAGTCGCTGTTGGCTTCGAGCCACGGGGTCAGGCCGCCCGTGATGGGCACTTTGCCGCGCGACGCGAAGCCCGGCCCGGTCGCAAAGTGCTCGTCGACATGAACCCGCGCCCCGAGCTGGCGGGCCATCTGTCCCGCGAGATCCAACGCCCTCCGCACAACCGCTGGCGTTATGCTGCTTGCGGTCTGGACAACGTCGACACCGTCCAGGAGCTTTGTCGCCAGCCCACTCACAGGTTCGGTCTCTGTGCGATTCATGGAGCGGCCAGCCGGCTGGAAAAGGCTGCCCTAGCCGCCTCGTACTGAGCGACCACCTCATTGACGACCTCAGTCATCGGACGCACTGCCTTAACAGCCCCGATCCCGTGGCCCGCAGACCAGATACCCTTGTAGCGTTCGCGCACCTGCTGCGCGCTCATGATCTCCCCGGGCCTGGTCGTCGCCAGCACGTCGAGGTCCAGACCCGCGGCCACGATGCTCGGCGCAATCCAGTTGGCCGGCGCGCCGTCCAGGGCGGCGGTAAAAAAGATATCGTTGGCCCCGTGCTGCAGCAGGCTATCCCGATAAGCGGCAGGCGCCAGGGATTCCTCGGTAGCAATGAAATGGGTGCCCATGTACACCATGGATGCCCCCATGGCTTCTGCGGCGAGAATGTCCTTACCCTCGCTCATGCCGCCAGCAAGAATGATCGGCTTATCGGTGACTTCGCGAATCTCGTTAACGAGCGCGAAGGGATTGATCGTGCCGGTGTGTCCGCCGGCTCCGCCGCAGACGGCAATCACCGCATCGGCCCCCGCCGCCACAGCCTTTTCCGCGTGCCGCTTCGAGGCAACGTCATGAAAAGCGACACCGCCGTAGTCATGGATCCGATCAAACGCATCGGTCGGCGCACCTTTCGAGGTCAACACGATTGGGACCTGGTGCTTCACGCACAGGTCCAGATCGCCCGCCATGCGCGGATTGGACGGGTGCACGACCAGATTGACGGCATAAGGCGCAGGTCGCTCTCCCGCCGCCTCAGCGTCTGCCAGGGCTGCCTTGGTCTCCAGAAGCCACGCTTCAAACACCTCCGGCGTCCGCGTGGAATGGGCGGGATAGCTCCCGATGACGCACGCCCGGCAGGCGGCAATTGCCATCGGGGGACAGGACACCAAGAACATCGGCGCAATGATCAAAGGCGCACGCAGACGGTCTTCAAAACCAGGCAAGCTGAACATGCGTTGTCACTTATTTGTTGGCCAACTAATATTATGTCCGTGACATCCTCAGGGTCAACTTGTAACGGATTGCGGCCCCCTGGGCACAGAAATGCCTCTGAGGATCAACGCAGTCCAGCTTGATCGAGCACTCCTTCAGCGAGCGCGGCAAGTACCGGCACCCGTGCTCCGCGATCGGCAAAGCGTTCGTCCTGCGTCTGTCCGCGAACGTAACGGATGTAAATCTGCTGCGTGACAACCGCCGTCTTCCACAACGCAAACGCCTCGTACCAGGCAATCGCACCGGTGTCGACGCCAACCCGGTCCGCATAGCGCGCTGCGATGTCGTGACGAGGCGGAAGCCCCATCTCGGCCCAGCCGGCGCGAGAAGCGCGCAACTCAACGTCATCCGGATCGGGCCAATAGCCGAGCAGCGTGCCCAGATCGACAAGCGGATCGCCGATCGTTGTCATGTCCCAGTCGAAGATTGACTTCACATGGTCGGGATCCACAGGGTCGAACTGACAATTGTCGAGCTTCAGATCGTTGTGGACGAGGGACGCGCGGGTCGGCTCAGGCCGATGGCGCTCCAGGCGCGCCTGCACAGCGTCCATCATTGGCAGATCGGTCTCTTTCGCGAGATCCCAGCGCTTCTGCCAGCCGGAGACCTGGCGGGCCAGGAAGCCGTTCGGCCGGCCAAGGTCGCCGAGCCCCGCAGCCACGGGATCTACCGCGTGAAAGTCGGCCATGGCGTCGACGAGTGCGAAGGATACGCGCCGGGCGACATCGTCGTGATGGCGCATCGCTTCCGGAATCTCTTCGTAAACGACCACGCCCTTACGCCGCTCCATGACGAAGAAGGGCGCTCCGACGACCGTCTCGTCGTCGCATAACGCATATGCCCTCGGTGCCGGTGAGAAAACCCGCCACAGCTTTGAGAGCACTTTGAACTCGCGCCCCATGTCGTGGGCACCCGGGGCAACAGGGCCAAAGGGCGGTCGGCGCACCACGAACTCGACGTCCCCGAAATGCACCAGATAGGTCAGATTGGCGGAGCCGGCTGGAAACTGGAGCACTTCCATCGGCTGCTTGAGATCGACGGCTTCCGCAAGGTTCGCGCGCAACCAGGATTCCAGAGCTCGCCAGTCGAGCGCTTCACCGTCGCGAACCTTCGACGCTTCGGTCATCGGATACTCCTTTCGTTTTTCCGGCGTAGGTGGGAGGACGATACAGGGATTGGCCGTCGACGCGGCATCGACCCCATAGCCACCCTGCAGCCGGGGACGGCGCCGCGGCGTTGCTCGCACAGCTGGAACTGATGTTATTGATTCATCAACCAATAAAAGCTCATAATGGCGAGCGTTGAATGGCCTGTCAACGGAATCGCACCAGGACAACCTGCGCGGCGAGGCCCGGGCTTTGGTCAGCCAGGTCTTGCTGGCCGACGGCAAGCGGCGTTTTCAAATTCGGGCTGCCGCACTCGGAAAGAGCGCGCAACCCGGGGGCATGGGAGTCGGGAATGAGCGATACGGCGCAGGACGAACGGCACGTCGGCGTGCAGGCCCGGAGCGAATCGCGGAGCTACCGCTGGTACGTCCTTGGGGTCCTCATGCTGACCTACGCCTTCAGCTTCATGGATCGGCAGATCCTGTCGATCCTGCTCGAGGATATCCGGGCAGAGTTCACCCTCACAGACACGCAGCTCGGCCTGCTTTCGGGCATTGCCTTTGCGCTCTTCTACGCAACGCTCGGCGTCCCGATCGCGCGTCTTGCCGACCGAATGAATCGGGTGAAGATCGTATCGATTGCCGTTGCGGTCTGGAGCGTGATGACCGCGCTGTGCGGCGCCGCGGGCAGCTTCGTGCAGCTCTTCGCCGCGCGTATCGGCGTCGGCATCGGCGAGGCTGGCGGAGGACCGCCGTCGCACTCGATCATTTCTGACTACTTCCGCAAGGAAGAGCGCGGCTTCGCGATCTCGGTCTATTCTCTCGGACCAGCACTCGGCATGCTCGTCGGCCTTGCCGCCGGCGGCTACATCGCCCAACACTACGGCTGGCGCTGGGCCTTCGTCTGCGCCGGCGTACCGGGCGTGCTGCTCGCTCTGCTGGTGCGCACCACCCTGCGGGAACCCGCACGCGGCGCCCTCGACGCCGAGCACGCGAGCGACGCGTCCGATGGCAGCTTCGGGCACGCCATCGCAGTGCTGTTCCGCAACCGGGTGTACCTGTGGACCAACATCGGGCACTCGGCCGCGGTCTTTGTCGGCTATGGTTTCGCGTCCTGGAAGCCGAGCCTGTATCTGCGCCAGTTCGATCTCTCGCAGAGCGAAGTGGGCGCGATCATCGGCGTCATGGGTATCGTTGCGAGCCTGCCGGGGCTGCTGGCCGGCGGCCTCATCGCAGACCGCCTCGCAAAACATGACGCCCGTTGGCCAGGTTTCTTCTGTGCCGGCGCGGTGCTCGTCGTCATCCCCTTTTACGTTCTTGGCCTCATGGCGGCAGACTGGCGCATCGCAACGGGGCTGTTTGGCCTCGGGCTGTTCTGCTATCAGCTCAGCCATGGCCCTGGCCTCGCCATCGTGCAATCGGCAGTCGCACCCAATCAGCGGGCCCTGGCGGCCTCCTTCGTGTTCATGTTCGCCAACATCCTGGGCCTCGGCCTTGGCCCGCTCATCGTCGGCGCGATAAGCGACAGCGCCAGTGATGCCTTCGCCGAGCGTTCACTCGCCGTTGCTCTTGGAGTCTGCCTGATCGCCCTGCTGGTCGCCGGCGTCGGCTACGCACGCGCGGGAGTCATGCTCGGGCGGCGAGACGGGTCCCGGGACTGAACCTTCCGCGTCCGGAAAGCCAGCGGGACGCACAACGCCGAGGAGGTGTAAGCGCATGGTCGCAAACTGGTTGCAGTGGGGTCTGCACCCCGCCGGGGAAGCCGCAGCGCAGGAAGCGCTGAGCAAACGAGACTTTTGCAACGGGCAGCCAGGCATCGACGTATCCAACACGATCACTCGGCACCCCACCGTCACCGCCGCCACCATGGCGTCGCTGCAGGCGATCGCGGCCCTCGGCTACGACCGCATCGTCTACATGATGCCGGCGCGGTGGGGCCCACGCCCCGGAACTGTTCGCGTGCATCCAGCAGGACGTGCTGCCAGCGGTAGACAACACCTGAGAATTGGGGAGACTGCATGAACGAAACCGGCTACTGGCCCGAATTCAACCAATCGTTTCTGCCCGTCCTGGATGAAGCCTTCGCGACACACGCGGAACGGGAGTGCATCGTCTATGGCACTGTCCGGCTGAGCTATGCAGAAGTGGACCGCGCTTCGCGCGCCATCGCGCGCCGCCTCACCGCGGAAGGTTTCGAGCCCGGCATGCGTGGTGCCGTATACAGCCTTAACTCGCACACGTCCTTCATCGCCACGCTCGGCATCGTGCGCGCCGGCGGTGTGTGGATCCCGGTTAACGCCCGCAACGCACCGGAGGAGAATCGCGCCATCCTCAACCGCTACGGCTGCGACGCCCTCTTCTTTCAGCAAGCCTGGGCAGAGATCGTCGAAGCCATTGAAACGCCCACTGCGCGTCTCACACTGCGCGTCTCCCTCGATGCCCCGGAACGCGGTGAGCTCGACTATTCGGCCTGGGCCACCGGCGACGCAGGACCGCTATCGGTACCGCGCGAAGGCACGGATCTGTTCACGCTACCGCTCACGGGGGGCACCACCGGCCTGCCGAAAGCTGTCATGCTCTCGCATCGCAACTTTAATGCGCTCTGTCACGGCATGACAGAGCGGTATGGCGATCGCCGTGTCACGATCCTGTGCGCCGCGCCGATGACACACGTCGGAGGCCGCATCGCGGTCTGCTCCCTGAAGGCCGGTGCGCGCTTCGTGATCATCGACCGGGTCGATCCGGGGCTGATCCTCGAGCTCATCGAGCGGGAACGCATCACCGACTTCTTCCTGCCGCCAACGGGCGTCTACGCGCTGCTGGACCACCCCCGGTTGGACGAGACGGATCTGTCTTCTCTGCACTCACTCAGCTACGGCTCGGCCCCGATGTCCCTGCCACGGCTGAAGGAAGCCCTGCAACGCATCGGTCCGGTCATGACCGGCGGACTCGGGCAGACCGAGAGCCCCATGTTTATCGCGCGCCTGCAGCCGGAGGAACACTACTCGGGCGATCCTGCTGACGGCGTGCTCGCGCCGGATGCAATCCTCACGAGCGTCGGCCGCAATACGGCACTGTCGGAGCTCGCCATCGTCGATGACGACGCGAATCCGCTCCCGCCGGGCTCGACCGGCGAGGTCGCAGTGCGTGGGCCCATGGTGTCCGAGGGCTACTACGAGAACCCGGAGGCGACCGCCGAGATCCGGCGCAATGGCTGGCATCTCACCGGCGACATTGGCGTGATAGACGAGAAGGGTTATCTGCGCATCGTCGACCGCAAGAAGGACATGATCATCACCGGTGGCTTCAACGTCTATTCCTCGGAGGTCGAGGCCGTACTGCATACGCTGCCTAACGTTGCGCTGTCCGTCGTCGTCGGTGCGCCGAGCGATAAGTGGGGCGAGGAAGTTGTGGCCGTGATCGTGCCCGCACCGGGAACGACGCCTGACGCTGACGAGATTATCGCTGCCTGCAAAGAGAAGCTCGGCGGCGTGAAGGCACCCAAGCGCATTCAGTTCGTCGATGAGCTGCCCCGCACGCCGATCGGCAAGATCGACAAAAAGGCCGTGCGGGCGCCATTTTGGACCGATGCTGGCCGCCAGGTCTGAAACAGCCTGGAACAAAACCATCCGATCGCGGACGACATCAGGTCCGGCGCGTCGCCGCGAATCAACCACGCACTTCCTTGAGCAGAACGCGGGGCGATAAGCCGCACGTCGACAGCGCGAGCCGCTTAGCTCCTTCGAACAAAAGAGCCGGGGCGCCCGGCCTCCCAACTACACGACCCAGCCGCGCACCACCGCAGGATCCGGACCCCCAGGAAGAAACAGCACGATCGCCTCGTCGAAACCCATGCGGTCGAATCGCTCCAGACGCTGGCGATGATCAGGCTCCGTAGCACCTCCGCCCAGCCGAATGGTTGCAACAACCGCCGTGCTGCCTCCCGCGGCGCGGTAGGCCGACAGGCTGCGCTCCAGCTCTTCGTCAGAGCGATGCATCGCTGACCCGATCCAGCCGTCGTAGTCCCGGGCCGCAACGCGGACGCCCTTGCCCCAGGTCCCGTACAGCAGCGGTGGACCAGACCGCAGTCCGGGTGGTATCCCGAGGTCGAACCCCGGCCCCTCGCCACCAGACATCAGCGCCCGGAGTTCGCGCACGCCATCACCGTAGCGGTCGAAACGCTGCTCGTAGGCCTGACCGTAGACGGCAAAGTCGCTGGCCGTAGAGCCGGCACCCAGGCCCACGCGCAATCTTTTGCCTGCAAAGTGCTGGAGCGAGAGGAGCTGGTAGGCAAGCTCCGCCGGTTCATAGAGCGGCAGCTGCAGGACGGCGGCGCCGATGGTCGGCCTCTCGGTCACTGCTGCCGCCACGGCCAGGCTTTTCAGGATATCTGGCAGAAAGAACCCCCGACCCACGGCCTGGGGCAGCCAGAGGCTGTCGTACCCCAGCTGCTCGAGTTGCCGTGCACGGTCGGCAATCCAGCCGGTTCCCGGATCCGAAGACATCGTCGTGAGTGCTGCACCCAACTGCATGAACGACCCTCAGGCGCAACCTGCGCGCCAACCTCTATTGTGCTGCCAAATCCGTCAGCCAGCGGGCTCCAGCGAAAACTCGACTGGCATCTTCATCACGGCGTTGAACCAGATCGAACGCAGCGGCCCGAACAGTCTCAGCGGCGGTGAGGCGAGCAACAAGCTCAGTGTTTTCTCTTGGAAACGAGACTTATTGGATCGATCTGCCGCCATCCACATCCAGACAGACGCCGGTCAGGAAGGCCGCTTGATCTGAGGCCAGGTAGTAGATGGCGTTTGCGACGTCCTGCGGGCTTGCACGACGCCCCATGGGAATGCCGGC
>JBCDGJ010000086.1:0-20023 GCA_038757945.1 Pseudomonadota bacterium | reverse complement strand
TGGTAACACCGGTTACCCAGGCTTCTGCTTGCTCAGGGCTGGGAGTGTAGGGCGGCCGCCCCAGGGCTTGACCCGCGAGCAGGTCGTTTTGTGATTCGAGTCACGCTCAGCGCGTCAAATTTACCCGCTTGCCGGGGCGCGTCGGCGTCGGATTCCCGTCGCCGGCCGCAGGTCCTTCCCGCGCCTCTTGGCGCACCGCCTCCTGGCGCACCGCCTCCTGGCGCACCGGCCGCTAGAAGCCACCGCCAGTACGAAAGCCACCGCGCGAGCGGGATCCACCGCTGCGCGGTAGCCGGAAGCCGCCACCGCGGCCTCCCGGCCAGTGCCAGCCGCTGCCGCGCCCGGGTGTTCGCCGACGGCGCCGCCCGGGCGTTGGAAAGCCTCCGGTGCCGAAGTCAGGCCAGGCGCCCGCGACATCGCGATAGCGTTGCTGGCGCCGCAGCGTGTCCCACAAGCCGGCGCCGCTGATCGCCCCCTGCAGGAACTCCTGCAGCACGGCACGCACCAGCTGGTCATTTCCGAAGCTGGAGCGGAGATCGTCGAAGCGGTGCTGCTTGAACCGCCGCCGCACGTTCTCGAGCTCGTGCAGCCGCGACACGCTCTGGGTTCGCACCGCCTCGTAGTCTTTCAGCTCCTCGCGAAGATCCTCATGCTCGGCGCGCAGATCCGCGAGCTGCCGAACGAGGGCGTCGTCCTCCGCGCCAGGCGACTGCGCGGCCAGCTCCGCCAGAGTTCTGTCCGCCTCAGCATCAAACGCCTCGGCCAGTCCGCGCAGACAGTCCTGAAGGTACTCGTCGGTACCCATGGCAAACTTCGATTCGAGCTGCTCGAGCTCGCGCAGCGCATCTTCCGCCGTTGCGAGATCCGCATCGACCCGATCCTGCTCCGCCTCGGCCTCTGCCAGGTGATCCTTCAGCGCCGGAACGGAAGCCGCGGTTGCAGCGGCATCTTCGAGCGCGGCCAACGCCGCAAGGGCCGCATCGGAGGCTTCGACCATGCCCTCCGCGTGGCCACGCAAGCGCTGCGGAATCTCGTTCAGCATCCAGTACTGGCGCCGCAGAGGCTCGTAGTCGCAGATCCGCGCCACCCAACCATCAAGCAACCGGAACAGGCCACCGCCGTCGTAGCTGGCCGTCCCGTAGCCCCGGCCCCAGAGGTACATGAACAGCGGGTCGGCCTCGTAGGGGCGTCCCTTCTCGCCGCGATCCTCCGCAGCCACCTCAGCCTTCTGTTCGGCCTGTTCAACGGTCTGGGCGAGCTCCCGGCAGCGGGCCAGCTGTGCCTGATAGGCGTCATCCTGGTCCAGCGCCCGCTGCACCCGAGCTTCCGTTTCGGCAAGCTCTCGAGCCGCGGCGTCAACCTTTACATGCCGCTCGTCGCGGAGCGTTTCCAGCTCTTCAATCTGACCTTCGGTCGTATCGATCCGCTCGCGGAGCGACTGCACTTCCGCGGCCCGCGCTTCAAGCAATTCGAGCGCCCGGCGCTCGGCGCTTTCCAGGGCCGTGAACCAGCCCGGGGGGTCGCCATCTTCCAGCTGCGCGAGGCGCAGTCTGGCCAGCGCCTGGAGCCTGCGGTTGCGCAGCAGCTCGTTGCGCGCCAGGTCCTGCACAACGTTCTGATAGGCGGTGTCGTGCCGGTGCGCATCGCGGCGCACATCTTCCAGCGCGCGCCCCAGCTCTGCCAGCGTCTGTCGACCGGTCAGCATAGCTCTACCACTCGGTGATCGCGGCGCCGCTGGTGTCGATCAGATAGTCCGGCTGCAGCCGGCCCTGCTGTTTTCGCGCGACCACGTTGTCCTGAATGATGCCGTCATCCTGTTTGTCTGCCGCAACCGCCTGGAACACCGCCTCGGAGACGCGCAGCCCGTAGCGTTTGACCCGGTAGCGTTTGCCGTCCTCCTCGTTCACGACGTCCACAGCCAGCGGTCGTCCCAGCGCATCAATGGGCTCGACGATCAGATAGTAGTTGCGCGCCTGCGTGTTAACGTCCGGAATCCGGAACACCCCGCTCCGCTCGCCGGGCTCGTTTACCACCCGCAGGCTGTAGCTCGACGTCACGCTATCGCGCAACGCTGTCAGCTCATCGAGAGCCTGTCGGCCGGCCCTGCTGTCGCCCTGTTCCACGGCTTCGGTTCCGCGGAAGTAGATCGCATCCGCCCGGTTCTGGAACTCGAAGGCTGCACCGCTCTGGTCGGCAAGGCCGCTCAGCTCTACGTACACCCTTTTAAGCTCAACCGGCAGCTCGCTGCGCCCGGTCTGCACGTAGCCGCTGAAGGTCGACACGGCGAGCTGAAGGAACAGCGCAACCGCCAGCAGAAACAGCAGCGGCTTGATCCAACGCCCGCGGGCAATGTAGATCCGCGCCAGCCAGCGGGACACTCCGGACCCGGAGCGCCGGTAGGCGAACCGCTCTTCCTCCAGCGCCAGCACGCCCTCGCGCAGCGTCGCGTCGCTCACCTCGATCCCCTGGGCCCGGTAAATCCGTCGCAGCCGCTCGATCAGGCGCTCCCGCCGCCCCTCCGTATCGATCTCGCGATCGACGAGCTGATCGGCATGGCGCAGCGTATCGACGACGTCCATCGCCAGCATGACGTCCTGCAGGGCTTCAGGCTTGCCGCCGGGCGCCATCAATCAGACGCCTAGTCAGAAACCCGCATCGGCAGCGTACCGCCCTGCTGTATCAGCTTCGCAAGCCGCTGCTTGCCGTCTTCCACCGCCTCACGGATCTCCTCCGCATTGCGGGTCGAGTGAATGCGCATCTCTTCGATGATCTCGCGGGTTCGGGACTGGAAGCTCACGACTGAATCCACCAGCCGCTTGACCGCGTCGGCCCGGATGGTCGGCCCGTAGCCCGCGCGCACCGCGGCCTCCTGCACCTTGCCACCGATATCGGCGAGATCCTCGAGGCTCCGCGACACGCCTTCTTTCATGGCTTCGAGGGTCGCCGTGCTCTCATGCAGGCCGAACAGCCCGGTAAACGATGCCGACAGCGCGGTCAGCACCGTCTCGTTGGTCCCAAAGAAGCTGATGGCCTGGCGGTACACGCGCTCCTTGGCGTTGGTGGTCTGTAACAGCCGCGCCATGACGACTTCGCTGGTGTTGTAGCCAACGGTCAGGTTGTCGGAGAGATCCTTGGCAATCTGATAGCGGTCCTCGGCATCCTGCAGCGCGCGCGTCTGCTCGTCACGGGCCAGCTCGAGGCGCGCACGGGCAGCAAGATCCGCCCCGGAATCCGCCTCGACGGCAGCCATCGCTGCAGCAAGGTCACTCTTGGCCGTCTCCCACTCACCTTCGGCCACCTTGAGCACTTCGAGCGCCAGAATCTCCGCCTCCTTCATAGCGCCGCGGAAATCCTGATAGGCATTCAGAATGGTTTTCTCACGCTGGATCTGATCGTTCGAATCCTCCGCCACCTCGAGGTAGGTCGCCTTGATGTCTTCGAAGCGGGAGGGAATGTCGCCGCGGGTCACCTTCATCCAGACGTTGCCGATCCGCTCGAACGTATCGATCTTGCCGTCCTGAATCTGCTCGACCATGCGCTTTGCATCTTCGCGAATGCTGTTGAAGGATTCGGTGATGTCTTCGTAGCGCTCGCCCAGACGCATGGCGCTGATCTGCTCGCGGACGACCTCGTTGAATACCGACGCCTGGCTCAGCGTTCTGGCAATGCTGACGACCTTTTCCTCGGCCAGCGGCGTCAGCCGATCGAGCAGAGCAACGATGGGCGCTTCTTCCGGCGTATCAGGCATGAGGCCGAGCTCACGAAGCTGACCAACTGCACGGTCGAGGTACTGCAGAGAAGTGCTAGCCATGGGATTCCCTTCCGAAGTAGACAGAGGTGCGGTCATGATAGGCGGTGGCGGGTCCGAAGGGGAGCCCGGAAGCCCGGGAACGGCAGGCGCACAACCGCGGCATCAGAAAAAGACCACGCCGGTCTGCTGTTCTGTGCACAACTCTTCTGTGCAGCGGGATCAGCTCAGGTAGACTTGCAGCGCTAGACGAATAAAAGAAGGACTTCAACAGTGGCAGGCAGCTTCGAACTCTATAAGGACAAGGGCGGCAAGTTCCGTTTTCGGCTGAAAGCAACCAACGGCCAGATCATTCTTGCCAGCCAGGGCTACGTATCCAAGGCGGGCGCCATGAATGGCATCAACTCGGTGCGCACCAACTGCGCCAATCCGGATTGCTTCGACGTCAAGACCACCAAGGCAGGCCACCGGTTCAACCTGATCGCCCGCAACGGCAAGGTCGTCGGAACCAGCGAGACCTACAAAACGCCCGCCGCCTGCTCGAACGGCGTCAAGTCCGTGCAGAAAAACGCACCCAAGGCGCCGGTCAAAGAAGTCTGACCCAGCCTGGGGGCCGGCCTGAGTCCGGCAACCCCCTCCAAGCAGGGCGTCGCTGAGCGCGACAACCAGAACGATCCACCGTTGTGCCCGCAGGGAGCCGGCACAGCGGTATGCTAGGCTCCGCGCATGCGTGCACCGCTCCCCGTTTTCCGTCCGCCGGGGTACTCCGTTATCCCGCCGCGGCGCTCTATTCTTCTGCTACAGCCGTTGGCCGATCCGCAGCTCCTGTCTGCCCGTCCGCCGCAGGGCTGGTTCCGGCCACTGATGCTCGGCCTGCTGACCCTGTTCCTGGCGACCAACGCAGTCGCCTACGACTACGCCTTCCCCATCGACAACCCCTACCTGGCTACCATTGCCGGCACACCCGAAGCGCTGATCGCAGAAGTTCCGGAAAAGCGAATTCGCGAGCGGCGGCTCAACGTTCGCAGCGCGCATGCACGCCGCACCGAGGTACCCCGCTGCCTGCCCTTTCCGGACCGCCTCGAGTACAGCCTGCTGGCGCAAAAGCAAAAGTCGGCGCCGCTGACTTTTCTGATCGCCGGCACCGGCAGCGACCACCGCGCCGGTAGCGTCGCGTTGCTGATGCGAGCGCTCTACGGTGCCGGGCATCACGTGGTCGGGCTGCCATCACCAACTCATCCGCGCTTCGTTGCATCAGCCTCTTCCTCAGGCGTGCCCGGAGATCAGCGACGCGACGCGGAGGATCTGTACCGAGTCATGGCGCAGATCCGCCGGGAGCTCGAAGCTGACGGCATACAGGCATCCAGCTTCCGCCTCGCCGGCTACAGCCTCGGCGGGCTGAATGCCGCCTTCGTCGCAGCGCTGGATGCACGGCAGAGGCAGTTCGATTTTCACCGGACGCTGCTCATCAATGCGCCGGTGTCGCTCTACAGCTCGATCAGCAAGCTCGACCGGTTTCTCGACAACGTGCCCGGCGGCGTGGACAACCTCGACCGCCTGTTCAACGAGGTGCTCGAACGGCTGGGCGAGGCCTACCAGCGCTCGAGCAATGTCGAGTTCACCGACGAACTGATCTATTCAGTCTTCAAGGACGCCCCACCCACGCAGGAAGCCATGGCCGCCCTGATCGGCGCTGCGTTCCGATTCGCGGCCATGAACCTGTCCTTTACCGCAGACCTGGTCAGTGACTACGGATTTCTTAAGCCCCGGGGGCTCGAGCTCGGTGCGCGAGTTGATCTCTCGCCCTATCTGGCGGTCGCCCTGCGGGTCGGGCTGACGGACTACTTCCACGAGTTCTTCTGGCCCGAGCAGCAGCGGCTCGGCAACACCGGCGAGCTTGATCGCTTTGCTTATGCCGACCAGCAGGGCCTGGCGCCTCTCAGTGACTTCCTGCGCGGCAATCCCCGCATCTACGCCACCCATAACGCCGACGACGTCATTCTCGAGGCCGGGGAAATTGCGTTCTTCAAACCCGTGTTCGGTAGCCGCGTGCAGATCTATCCGAACGGCGGACACCTCGGCAACCTGAGCGAGCGCTCGGTCGTCGAGCACATCGTCACCGTGCTGAGCGGCTCGTGATGCAAGACCTGTCCGGACTGCGCCCGCAGGCACCGCGGGCAGCCAGGGGCCTGGCGCTCCTGCTGCTGTTCACGCTGACCGCCGGCGGCTGCGCCAGCGTTCGGACGCCGGACGGCTATGGCTCGGCGGCCGCGGACGGTTTCCCGGAGCCGGTGTTTTCCGCTCGGCGTGTGCTGAGCGACGACGTCGTCGATCCGCTGATTGTTCGGGATCCCTGGCACCGCACCAACCGCTGGGTCTACGGCCTCAACGCCAGCATCGACCAGGTTGCGCTGAATCCGCTGGTCGCCTTCTACCGCCGGGTACTGCCGGCACCGCTGCGCAGCGGCATCACCAACTTCTTCGACAATCTGGACATGGTGCGCACCACCGCGAACCTCGCGCTCCAGGGGCGCCCGCGAGCAACCGGCTGGGCGGCGCTGCGGCTGTTGACCAACAGCACGCTTGGCATCGGCGGCTTTCTCGATCCGGCGTCACGCTTCGGCATCAACACCTACAACGAGGATTTCGGTCAGACCCTCGGCCGCTACGGCGCGGCGCCCGGACCCTACCTGATGCTGCCGCTGTTCGGACCGACCAACGTTCGCGACGCCATCGGCCTCGGCGTCGACTTTCTCTGGTTCGGCTTTCTCGATCCGCTGGAGCTCAGCGACAATCCCGGCTGGGGCGGTCTGTATTACCCGCTGCTGGTCATCGACACGCGTGCCGCGACCGCTTTCCAGTACTTCGAAACCGGTTCCCCGTTCGA
Source organism: Pseudomonadota bacterium (assembly GCA_038757945.1). GTDB lineage: Bacteria > Pseudomonadota > Gammaproteobacteria > Pseudomonadales > Azotimanducaceae > CALHVX01. Next base: position 13,388 of record JBCDGJ010000086.1, on the reverse strand, counting down.
GTACGAGCTGGTCCGTAAGCTGTTTATGACCAAACGCGAGCTGGACGTCGCGAAGTGAGCGCTCGAACCCTGTTTGCCGTTGCCACTACCCTGCTGATCGCAGGCCTGCTGCTGGCACAGCACGCTGCCGCAGCGCCGAGGGCGGAGCCCCTGAGGATTGGTGCCACGGTGTCGAGAACGGGCGCCCTCGCTCCTGAATCCCAACTGGTGGAACACGGGCTCAAGCTCTGGGCCGAGGATCTCAACGACCGCGGCGCCCTGCTCGATCGACCGGTGCAGCTCGTCCTGCGCGACGATGCCTCGGATCCGCAGATCGCAGCACAGCACTACCGGAGCATGCTCGACGCGGGCATCAGCCTGTTCGTCAGCCCCTACAGCTCGGACCTGACGCTCGCTGTGCGCGACGCCCTGGGCGCCCGCAACTTCGCCATGATCACCATCGCCTCGGCGCCGGGCATCTGGGATCAGCGGCCAACGCGCCTGTTCGGCCTCTACGCACCGGCTGACGACAACATGCGCCCGGCACTCGAGCTGGCCGCCGAGCGCGGGCTCGAGCGGGTTGCCATCGCTGCGCTGCAATCGCGCTTTCCGCTGGCCGTCGCCCGCGGCGCCGCGAACATCGCGGCCGAGCTCGGTCTCGAGGTTGTCGCGCAGGTGGAGTATCCGGAGGCAGCGGACCTGACCCCGATTGTTCGGCAGCTTAAGGCTGCGCGCGCCGACGCCGTGCTGGTCGGCGGCTACATGGAGGACGCGCAGGTCTTCACGCGCGCTGCCAGCGCCGTGGGGCTCACACCGAAACTTATCGTCTTCTCCGGTGCGCCGGCGATCCGCGAGTTCGGTACCGCGCTCGGCTACGACACCGTGGACGGCGTGCTCTCGACGGTACAGTGGATGCGCAGCGTCCGCTTTCCAGGCGCCTTCGATTTCGGCTTCCGCTACCGCCGGCACCACGGCATCTACCCGAGCTATGACGCCGCTGGGGGTTACGCCGCGCTGCAGGTGCTGGAAGCAGCGATCCGCCTGGCCGGCACCACCGCTCCGGCAGCGGTGCGGACCGAGCTCAGCACCCTGAAGTTCCGCTCGATCCTCGGTCACTTCCGGGTCGATGCCACCGGCCGCCAGATTGCCAAGCGGACCTACCTGGTCCAGTGGCAGGGCAACCACATCAGCCTCGTTCACCCGCCGGAGATCGCGCGCTGGGACCTGCGTTTTCCCTTCCCCGGCTGGTAACATCGCGCCCTCGTCTTTCGACCCTCGTTGCGATCCCATGAGCCGCACCACCAATGACATCCGCCGGGCCTTCCTCGATTTCTTCGCGACCCGCGGGCATCTGGAATACCCGTCCGCACCGCTGACGCCGCAGGAAGATCCCACCCTGCTGTTCATCAATGCGGGCATGGCGCCGCTGAAACCCTTTTTCGTCGGCGAACGGCAGCCCCCGCAGGCGCGCCTGGTCACCGCCCAGAAGTGCGTACGCGCCGGCGGCAAGCACAACGATCTCGACAACGTCGGCTACACGGCGCGACATCACACCTTCTTCGAGATGCTGGGCAACTTTTCTTTCGGCGACTATTTCAAGGAACAGGCCGTCGACTTTGCCTGGCAATTTTTGACGCAGGAACTCGGCCTCGCCAAGGACAAGCTGCTCGTCACCGTGTATCACACGGACGACGAGGCCGCGGCGCTGTGGCGGAAGATCGCCGGCCTCGGCGATGACCGCATCATTCGCATCAGCACCGACGACAACTTCTGGAGCATGGGCGATACCGGTCCCTGCGGTCCCTGCTCGGAGATCTTCTACGATCATGGCGCCCACGTGCCCGGGGGCCCGCCCGGCTCGCCGGACGAAGACGGTGACCGTTTCGTGGAGATCTGGAACCTGGTCTTCATGCAGTTTGATCGGCAGGCCGACGGCACCCAGGTCAATCTGCCGGCGCCATGCATCGACACGGGCAGCGGCCTCGAACGGCTGAGCGCTGCGGTACAGGGCGTCACCTCCAACTACGATACCGATCTGTTTCAGTCGCTGGTCAATCGCAGCACTGTGGTCACCGGCAACCGCAACGATGCCGATGCCGCAAGCCACCGCGTGGTCGCGGATCATCTGCGCACCTGCGGGTTCCTCATCAGCGAAGGCGTGCTGCCGAGCAACGATGGCCGCGGCTACGTGCTGCGCCGCATCCTGCGACGCGGGCTGCGCCACTTCCGGCTGCTGGTCGACAACGCCGGCCGGGAAGGACGGGCAGACGCCCGCTTCGCCGAGCTCGTACCGACGCTGGTGGCAGCCATGGGCGAGCACTATCAGGAGCTCACCGCCAGCCAGAGCAAGATCGAGCACGCGCTGAACTCCGAGGAGGACCAGTTCCGCACCACGCTCGAGCGCGGGATGCGGATTCTCGAGCGCGAAGTTGCGGACCTGCGTCCGGGTGCCGCGTTCTCCGGCGCCACCGCTTTCAGGCTCTACGACACCTACGGTTTCCCGCTCGACCTGACGCAGGATGTTCTGCGCGGGCGCGGCCTCGAAGTCGACACCGATGCCTTTGAAGCAGAGATGGATCAACAGCGTGATCGCGCCCGCGGTGCCTGGAGCGGCTCCGGGGACACCAAAAGCGCCGCCATCTGGAACAGTCTCGCGGAGGAGCTCGGCGAGACCGAGTTTCTCGGCTACAGCACGCTGACCAGCGAGCAGCCGGTGGCGGCCATCGTCGTCGGCGGTGAGCGCGTCACCGAGATCAGCGCCGGTACCGAAGCAGCGCTGATCTTCGGTGCCAGCCCGTTCTACGGTGAATCCGGTGGCCAGGCCGGTGATAGCGGTCAGGTCGAAGGTAACGGCGCAGCCTTTGCGGTCACCGATACGCAGAAGCCGCAGGGTGGTCTGCTGGTCCACGAAGGCCGCCTCGAGCGCGGCACCCTCAAGGTGGGGGACCGGCTGAGCCAGCACGTCAACGCCGAGCTGCGCGCCCGCGCTGCCGCCAACCACAGCGCGACCCACCTGCTGAACGCTGCACTGCGCACGGTGCTCGGCGACCACGTGATGCAGAAAGGATCCTACGTCGGCGCCGATCGCCTGCGCTTCGACTTCTCTCACGGCCAGGCCGTCAGCCTCGAGGAGCAGGACCGGATCGAGGCCCTCGTGAACGAGGAGGTCATCGCCAACGTGCCGACCCACACTGCGCTCATGGCGCTCGACGATGCGCTGAACAGCGGCGCCGTCGCCATGTTCGGCGAAAAGTACGATGCCGAGGTACGCGTGCTCAGCATGGGCCGACAGACCGACGGACAGCACTTTTCCGTCGAGCTGTGCGGGGGCACCCACGTCGAGCGGACCGGCGACATCGGGCTGTTCAAGATCGTCTCAGAGTCCAGCGTCGGTGCCGGCGTCCGCCGGATCGAAGCGGTCACCCGCCAGTCGGCCGTACAGCAGGTCAAGGCCGACGAGACGCTGCTGCGTGAGCTGGTCGGCCTTACCCGGAGCTCCCGCGAGCAGCTGCTCGACGACGTGCAGCGCCTGATCGCCGAACGCAAACGGCTGACCGCGGAGGTCAAAGCGCAGAAGGAAGGTGACGCCGTTGCCCGGCTGGCGGACCAGCAGCCCGAGACGGTTGGCGCTTGGCGCCTGCTCGGCGCCACCGCGCCGGGCTTTCAGGGGCGCGAGCTGAAGGATCTGGTGCGGAAGCTGCTGGATGACGATCGTGCAGACGTCGTGTGCCTGATCAGCCCGACCGAGCGGAACGTCGGCGCCGTCGTCGGCCTCAGCAAAGCAGCCAGCGCGCAGCAGCCGGCAAAGGCACTGCTTGGCACTGTGCTGGAAGCCATGGGCGGCGGTTCCGGCGGCGGGCCACCAACGCTGGCACAGGGGGCCACGAAAACGCCTCCTGCAGACGATGCTGCAGAGCTCGGCCTGGCAGCACTGCGCACCGCCCTGACGGGCTGACCAAGGACTCCTGCTGGCCGCAGGTTATCCCACCGGGCGGCGGGCAACCTGGTTCGGTTCGGTTCGGTTCGGTTCGGTTCGGTTCGGTTCGGTTCGGTTCGGTTCGGTTGGTACAGGATGCACCGCCGATGCCGGGCGCGGTGCCTGCCGGGGCTATTCTTCCGCAATCGCAAACTGCGCCCGGATCGAGCGCCGGACAATCATCTCGCCGGGTGCGAAGGCGGCCTCTGCCGTGTCGAGCGCCATCCGGGCCATCTGCGGCCGCAGCGTATGGCTGTCGACATGTACGGCCAGAACCGTACCAACGGCAACCCCGAAGCCGGCGGCAACCCGCCGAGCCTCTGCCCGGGCATCGTCGATCGCCAGCGCGAGTGCCTGCTCCTCGAGCTCGGTGCGCCTGCTGGTATCGAGCGCAATGCCGCTGACGCCGTTGATGCCGAGCTTGAGGCTGTCGTTTATGAGCTGTGGCAGCCGCTCCAGCGCGCGAACGGTGATGTGGATGCTGCGGCTCACGGTCACGCCGATCAGCTCGTTGCCGCCACCACCACCGCGGCCGCGGTAGTCCGGCGCAATGTTCACCGTCGCAGCAACCACATCGCGCGCCTCGATGTCGAAGCGACGGGTGAGCTTCAGCACTGCCCCCGTCGCCTCGTCTACGGCTGCTTTCAATGTGACGGCATCGGCGCCGCTGCGCGTCACCTCGAGCGTCACTCGGGCCAGGTCGGGCACGACGCTCACCTCGCCGGTGCCGGACAGGTGCAGCCCCTCGTTCTCAGCAGCCATAGCGGCACCTGCACCGCAACAGATGGCCCACAAGAGCAGCCCCAGGGCCGATCCGATGACTCGATACATGAACAGAATTCCTCATTGTCTTCCCCGACCGGGTTTGCGGGAGCGGGACCCACCCCGCTGCTGCGGGCCCCGACAACCCGACCGGACGAGCTTAACCCGAAGGCGCGCGATCTTTACGCCGGAACGGCACCGGTCCTGCTAGCGTTCAAGTCGTCAGGCAAGCGCGCGGACAGCGTCCGAGCGCACGTGCCTGTAACCTCATCCGCCTTCAACCAGCAGCAGGAACCAGCACCGGTGCCCAAGCCCCGCTCCGCCGCAGACGCGCCCCGTCGCCTCGGAATCATCGGTGACGTGCACGCCGAAGACGCCGCGCTGGCGCAGGCCATCGAGCATCTCGTCACCGCGGGTGTCGATGCCCTGCTGTGCACGGGTGACATCGCGGACGGGCCCGGTGATATCGAACGCTGCTGTGCGCTGCTCCAGGAACACGGGGTACTGACGGTAGCGGGCAATCACGAGCGCTGGCTGCTGAACGATCGGGTCCGGCACATTCCCCACGCGCACGACCGCCGGACGCTCAGCGACAGCTGTCTCGAATACCTGGCGGCGTTGCCGAAGACGCTCGAGATCAACACCGTTGCCGGGCCCCTCATGCTCTGCCACGGAATCGGCGAATACGACATGGTCAAGGTCTGGCCGGGTTCGGAGCGGCTCGGGCCACAGCGCTCCGAGCATATGGACGCTCTGCTCGAGGAGGGCGCCTATCGCTGGCTGATCAACGGGCACATGCACTACCGGACGCTGATTCACTTTCAGTCGCTCACCTTCATGAACGCCGGCACGCTGAGCCGGCGCCATCGGCCCGGGATCACGCTGCTGGATTTCGAAGCGGATACGGTAAGCGCCTTTGAGTTTGCCGAATCCGGCATGCACCACCAGCTGACCCGCCCGCTGACGCCGTATCCGGAAGAACCGGTCTGGCGCAACACCGAAGCATTTACCGGCGCGTCGCCACCGATTGTGCTGTATCAGGACCAGGGGACGTGATGGCGCGGGCGGGGCTGCTGCTGCTGTTTCTGGTAACCGTGCTCGGCGCCGCGCTCACCGGCTACGTCATCAATGCCGGTCCGGTCGGCGCCGCCCTGATCGCCAAACAGCTGTGCTCCCTGCACTACATCAGCGGTCTCGATCCGCACCGCGCACGGAAGCTCTACATCGAATCGCTGATTGGTCCGGGCGATCGGCTGTTCAGCCACGAGATCGACACGCAGCAACGCGCCGTGCACGTGCGCGGGGCTGGCCGGTCCGCCCGGGCCTATCACCATGCGGGCCTGGGTTGCGTGCTCGACACGCCGGCCGCACCGCTCACGGAAACCGTCACGATCAACCGTGCCCCGGCGGAGGCCGTCGACTACGGTCACCGCCGTCAGCACTTCGATCAGCAGGCGTTGGAAGCTGCCCTCGACCAGGCCTTTGCAGAACCGGAAGGCACGGCCGCCCGCCGCAATACGCTGGCGATCGCGGTTCGGCACCGCGGCCGTCTGATTGCGGAGCGCTACGCGCCGGGTGTTGCGCCAGAGACCCCGCTGCCGGGCTGGTCCATGGCCAAGAGCTTTACCGCCACCCTCGCCGGTATGCTCGTGCACGAAGGGCGCCTGGACCTCGAGGCAACGGAGCTGTTTCCCGGCTGGCGGACGCCGGATCCGCGCGCCCGCATTACGCCGGACCATCTGCTGCGCATGCTGAGCGGCATCGACATCGAGGAGAACGGCTCCGGTCTCGATGCCAACTCGAGAATGCTGTTCACGGAACCCAGCGCGCTGGCCTACGCGATCGCGCGCCCACTGCGGGCGGAACCGGGCAGCACCTTCGCCTACACCAGCGGCTCGACGATACTGCTGCAGGGGCTGCTGACCCACCTCAGCGGCGGTAGCGAAGCCATGCAGCAGCGGGTGCGCGACCTGCTCGACCGGCTGGGGATGCATCACAGTATCTTCGAACCGGATCCGCGGGGGCTGTTCGTCGGTTCTTCCTTCCTTTTTGCCTCCGCCCGCGACTGGACGCGCCTGGGCCAGCTGTACCTCAACGAGGGCCGCTGGGACGGAGCACAGCTGTTTGCGCCGGACTGGGTGCGCTATGCCGCCACCCCCAGCGAGCAGAGTGCGGATCGATCCTATGGCGCGGGCTTCTGGGGTGCGCGGCCGGCACACGTCTATGCGCCCCACGGGGTGCCGCCGCCGCCCGCGGATACGCTCGCCGCCCATGGGCTACAGAACCAGGCGCTCTACATCATTCCCAGCGCCGAGCTCACCGTGGCACGCCTTGGAGCAACCCGCGGTTACTGGCAATCCGGCGAATGGGATCTGGTGCAGGATCTGCTCGCGGCACGGCTGCAGCGGGCCGGTGCAGACTCATGAGCAGCCGGTGGCTCGATCACGTTCCTCCGGAAGCCGTCACCCTGCGCTTCGTGCGCAGCGGCGGACCCGGCGGTCAGAACGTCAACAAGGTCGCGACGGCCGTGCAATTGCGCGTTGCGCTGGATCGCACCCACCTGCCCACCGAGCTCAAGGACCGGCTGCGCCGTCAGCAGTCCCATCTGCTCGCTGGTGACAACGTCCTGCAGATTCAGGCCGATCGTCACCGCACCCAGGGACGGAATCGAGCGGATGCCTGGGAGCGGCTTGGCGAGGCGCTCGACCGCGCGGCCATCGCGCCGCGCAACCGGATCGCAACCCGTCCGAGCAACGCTGCCCGACGCAAGCGGCGGGACGCGAAGAAACAGCGGGGTGCGCTCAAACGGTCGCGCCGACCCCCTGCGGTGGACTAGCCGCAACGATTTCGGCGCAATGTGCGCTGAAGTTGTCTCCGAGCAGGTCGAACACGGCCCGAACCTGCGCGTTGTCGCGCATCTCGCGTCGAGCAACAAGCCAGACATCGAGCATCACCGCAGCCTCGCCGCGGGCAAACACGGGCACGACGTCGGGCAGCGTCGCCGCCATGGGCGCCGGCAGCACGGCGATACCGAGGCCCGCGAGCATCGCCGACCGTTGTGACTGCAGCGAATCAGACCGCACCACGACGCGATCTTCCGGAATGACCGTACCAACGCTGGCGGCCCCTTTAACGAAGCGGCCGACTGATGCGTCGTCGATGAACTGGTGCCGTTCGATCGTTTCTTCGGTGACGGGGCCGAAGCGGGCCAGGTAGTCCCGCGTGGCATAGCCGGTCATCGCAAGGCTGCCGATCTGCCGGGCCACCAGTTCCTGCTGGCTCGGCCGGACGTGGCGCAGCGCAATGTCAGCATCGCGCTCCAGCAGGTTGACCACGTCATTGGAAATGCAGAGTTCAAACTGCGTTTCCTCGGACCGCAGCTCGGCGAAGGCGCGGGCCAGAAGCTGCGGCACGATCTCCACCAGCAGCTCGGCCATGGTAATGCGGATCCGCGGCAGCGGCTTCTCGCGGACCGAGTCGGTCAACCGCTCGAAAGCCAGCGCTTCGCGCCGCATTGCCGTCGCCTGCTCTGCCAGGCGGACCCCGGCCTCGTTCAGCACGACGCCCTGCTTGGTGCGGTCGAACAGCATCAGCCCGAGCTGAGCTTCGAGCTGCTGGACGTGCCGGGCAACGGTCGGGTGGGCCAACCCAAGAGATCGTGCCGCCCCGGCGAGCGATCCCGAGCCAGCCACGGCCACGAAGGTGCGAATGAGGTTCCAGTCCAGCCCGTCGTTCTGTCCACTTGGCATACACAAGCTCCTTGAGCCCTGCGAATCGTGACATCACACACGATCCAACAATTCTGAGACCTTGCTTATACGTTACTTTCATTCCCAGATAAATACCCTTGCGTTACCTTTGGTAACACTTCCTGGTAACACTACTGATGCAGAACGCGCCTTGACGGCGATAAGTCACTGCCCAGCGGTAACCCGAGGAAGGTTGAGAACAGGGTGTCGAGAGAACGCAGGCACCAGACATCTGGGGCAAGATTAATATCGGCCAAGCCGATTCAGACAAAGAAAAAGGGTTTCGCTATGACCATTTCAACCATCGCCAAGCTCGGCACCGCCGCACTCCTGATCGGCGGCACGATGACCGCCACCGCTGGTACCGCAAGCTTCGCCGAATCACGCGGCTACGCGCGCTGCGTACAGCTGATCGCCGAAGACAGCCGTGGCCTCGTTGCCGACCGCGACTACCAGATCCAGAAGAGCGCAGAAGGCCAGGAGTACTTCATCAACGCCAGCCGTTGGGAATCCGGCAAGCGCGCTGACGTACGCATTAACTGCGAGACGACCCGCAACGGCCGGCGCATGGTCTCGCTGAACGTCGAGCCTGGCAGCTACATCGACGGCATGGACATCGCCGGCAACTAAGCGCCCGGCATCCAACAGCCACGGTGCTGCCGCCCGGCAGCACCGGTCGGCTTTCCCGCACCGAATCCCGGCCACGCACTGCCGCTCGCCGGGCGTCGCACGGCCTCGGGCACCATGAGCAACGTCCAGCCGGCCTACTGACTCCTGCGTGCCGCTTCGGCGGGGACGCGCACACAGAGTAAAGCCCCACACCCCTCGTACACACTCGCATACGCCTGTTAGCTGTTGCTCCAGCGGGCCAATTGGCGAACGATGCGCCGAGAATGGTTCACAGCTGATTGATCAGATCCGGCAAACACTGATTTGTGTAGACTCTGTGTTCAGCTGAACGACTGGCGTCCTGTAGAACCCAGGTTCAGCCGGCCAGGGCACGGGTCGAAGGCATCGATCTGCACCGGACTGGTCAATTTGCAAGCACTCAACTGACGGCATCTCATCATGGCAACGAAAGCAACCGTCCTTCTCGTCGAAGATCATCAGGAACTCGCGGCTACCGTAGGCGCATTCCTCGAATCAAACGACTATGTCGTCGACTACGCGTCGGACGGCAACATGGCGCTCGCGCTCGTGGCTGAGACCACTTTCGATGCCATCGTGCTGGACATCATGTTACCCGGCATCGACGGCATCGAGGTCTGCCGTCGGCTGCGTAAGGAAGAGCGGCTGACCACGCCGATTATCATGCTCACCGCACGCGATCAGCTCGACGACAAGCTGTCGGGCTTCGACGTCGGCGCCGACGACTACCTGGTGAAACCCTTCGACATGCCGGAGCTCGTTGCTCGTATCGAAGCGCTGATCCGGCGCGAACGCGGCCTTGCCGCGCGCTACGAGGTCGGTCCCATCGTTCTCGACGTCGACACCCTGACCGTGACACGCAACGAGCAGCCGCTGAAGCTGTCACGCACCGGCTTCGACATTCTCAAGATCCTCATGCGCGAGGCCCCGAAGGTGGTCACGCGGGAGACGATCGAGAGAGAGCTCTGGGGCGAAGACGTCCCCGACAGCGACGCGCTGCGCAGCCACCTGTACAACCTGCGCCAGGTGGTCGACAAACCGTTCGATACGCAGCTCATCGAGACTCTGCCGGGGCGCGGCTACCGGCTGCTCGACTCCTGATCCCGCAGCCCGGTGCACGTCGTCTGGTTCCGGAATGACCTCCGGACCACAGATCATGCCGCGCTGACTGCTGCCCTGGCGGCCGGACCCGCGGTCGCCGTGTTTCTCTGGGCCGGACAACAGTGGCGCTCGCACGACGTCGGCCCGCCGCGGCTGGCATTCCTGCGCCGCTGCCTCGAAAGCCACGCTGCGGAACTCGACACGCTGAACGTGCCGCTGCTGGTGCTCGACGCGCCGGTCTTCGCGGATGCACCTGAGCTCCTGGCGCGCCTCTGCAGCCACATCGGTGCAACCACCGTGCACGCGATAGAAGAGTTTCCGCTGAACGAGCGGGTCCGCGATTCCGCGGTCGCCAACCGGCTCGCCGCCGACGGCGTGCGCTTTGAGCTGCACGAAGGGGGGGCGATCCTGCCCCCGGGCGCCGTGATGAAAGACGGCGGCGATCCCTACACCGTGTTTACCCCCTTCAAACGGCGCTGGGCCGCGCAGCTGCACGAAGGCGCTCGGACGCCGCTGCCGAAACCGGCCGCTCAGCCCCAGCAGCCACGATTGCCCCGGCAGTGGCCGGAGCTTCCGCTGGTGACCAGCAACTGCCTGAACCTGAAACAGGCATTCGACGGCATCGACGCCGACCTCTTTGCCACGCACTGGCCGGGGGGAGCTCCGGAGGCGCAGCGGCGCCTGGCTCACTTTGCCGAGGGCGTCATCGAGGGTTATGCGACGGATCGGGATCTCGCTGCGGAGCCTGGTACCAGCGCTCTGTCGCCCTATCTATCGATAGGCGCGCTATCCGGGCGCACCGCCCTTGCTCTGGCCATTAGTGCCAACGACGGCAGGCTGCTGAACGGGGCTGATGGTCCGAGCACCTGGATCACGGAGCTGGTCTGGCGGGATTTCTATCGCCACGTCATCGTCCACTTTCCGCACGTCTCAAAGCACCGGGCCTTCAAACCCGACACCGAAAACGTACCCTGGCGTACCGATCCCGAGGCGCTGGCTGCCTGGCAGGAGGGCCGCACCGGCTATCCGATGGTCGACGCCGGCATGCGCCAGCTCAACGGCACCGGCTGGATGCACAATCGTCTGCGCATGATCTGTGCGATGTTCTTGAGCAAACACCTGCTGCTGGACTGGCGCCGCGGGGAACGCTACTTCATGGAACGGCTGGTCGACGGCGACTTTGCAGCCAACAACGGCGGCTGGCAGTGGTCGGCATCCACCGGGACCGACGCGGTGCCTTACTTCCGCATCTTCAACCCGACCACGCAGGCGGAGCGGTTCGACCCGCAAGGCACCTTCATCCGCACCTGGGTGCCGGAGCTGGACGCACTGGCGCCCCTGCTCGAAGGCCGGCGCAAAAAACAGTTCTTCGAGCCCTGGTCAGCTGCGGCACCGCCGGCCGGTTACCCGACGCCCATCGTTGATCACAAGCAGGCCCGGGAACGGGCGCTGGCGGCATTCAAGGGCCTTTGAGTAGCGCTGTTCCGCTCCCGGTAGACGCTTCAGCCGAACAGCACGACAAACTCGGTGCCAACCCCAAGCTCGCTGCGCACATCCAGGCGCCAGCCGTAGCCGTCCGCAATGCGCTTCACGATCGCGAGCCCCAGCCCGTGGCCGGCCGTCGTCGCTCGCCCGGTTTCGCCCCGGTAGAACGCCTGGAACAGCCGCGCCAGCTCGTCCTCTGACATGCCGACGCCCGAATCTTTGACCGTCAGCCGTCCCTTCTCGATGATCAGGTCAACGCTACCTTCGGGCGAGTAGTTCACGGCGTTCCGCAACAGGTTGTTCACCAGAATCTCGATGATCTCCGGTGGAGCAGGCACGAAAGTCTGATCCTGCTCATCAACCCTGACCCGCACGCCCTTGGCATCCGCAAGGCTCGCCAGCCGTTCCCGCTCCCGCTTGACCACCGCGTTGAGCGAGCTCGGCTGCTCCGGGGTCGACGGATACTCCTCCCGGGCGAGCAGCAACAGCGTCTGCAGCAGCGATTGCATGTTGTCGGCGGTCTTCCGCATGCGGGCAAGCGCATCGAGCTCGTACTTCGGCCGGTCTTTGTTCTGCTGCAGCAGATCGAGCGACCCCTTGAACACGGCAACGGGGGTACGCAGCTCATGGCTGGCATCACGCGCAAACATCTTCTCCCGCTCGATCGCGGCCTCGAACCGCCCGGCAAAGTGCGTGACCGCATCGATCAGCGTATTGACCTCCGTATTGCCGGGTTCGCGCAGCGGTTCCAGGTTGAGCTTGCTGCTGTCGCTGTAGTCGAAGGCTTCGAGGTGATTGGCAAGTCGAACCATCGGCGAGATCGCATCGATCGACGCGCGGTAGGTCAGCAGAGCGAGCACATAGATCAGCAGCAGAACGATCGCCAGGGGCAGCAGGCCGTAGTAGAACGCCAGCTCCGACACCTGCCCGACGGCAAACACCAGATACAGGCGCTGGCCCTCGACGTCGCTGACATGCACCAGCGGCTGTCCTTCGAGCTGGTTGACGCGGCCATAGCCGGGGCCGAGCTCGAGCAAGGGGCTCGGCACAAAACCATCGTCAACGCCGGCGCCCGAGGTAGAGCCCATATAGCCGGTGAGGTTCGCCGTGTTCGGTGGCGGGGTGTTCGGATCGATCCGATAGCGGTCCCAGAAGTACTCCGCTTCCGATATCAGTGCTTCGCGCGTCAGGATCCCCTGTACGATCCAGTTGGTGACGAACACGGCAAGCACCGTCACCAGGCTGACCAGCACGAGCTGTGCAGCGAACGCACGCAGTATCTTCGTGTTGGTGCGCTGGTTACGGACCGCGGGCTTCGGAAGGTCTGCGTCAGTCACAGCCACGACACACCTCGAATGTCAGATGCCGTGCAGGCTGTCAGGGAAGCGCTCGTGGCGTCAACCGGCCTGCAGCGGCGCTGCCGCGCTGGCCAACGCAAGCTGCTCGCGCTTGGCCCGGGTCAGCAGAAAAAGAAACAGCAGTGCCCACGCCATGCCAACCAGCACCAGCGGTTCGATCGCCGGAATGGTGACAGCGCCCAGCTTCGCGCCCCCGAGATAGGAAAACGGAGCAAAGAGACCAACGCCGAGCGCTCCGGCGAGCGGATAGTCCCGCAGCAGCGACAGGCTGTGGTTGACCGACAGCGCGACGCCGAACCACAACAGGGCGATCCACAGGGGCGCGAACGG
>JBCDGJ010000085.1:0-20143 GCA_038757945.1 Pseudomonadota bacterium | reverse complement strand
GCGCTGAAGGCTCTCTTCTCGCTGAAGGCTCCGGTGCAGCTCGTCGTCGATCGCGGCTAGACCGGCATCGAGCTCCCGTTCCAGCTCAAAGGCATTCCGTGCCCGGCTGTCGATGCCGTCCTGCAGGGTTGCCAGGCGCTGTTTCCAGTCGGCGATCGCTTCCTGCAACCGTTCGATATCGGCTTCGAAGCGCGTCTGTTTCCGTTTCAGTGCCAGCCCGTCGGTGCGTAGCGTGATCAGCCGTTCGTTCAGCTCCGCGTAGACCTGCTTCTGTACCCTCAGCTCGGTGCGCAGCAGGGCGTTGTCGCTGGTTTTTGCGGCAATGCGGCGTTCCAGATCGGCGATTCCAAACCGTTGATGATCGCTGCGCTTCACCAGATCGCGGTAATTCAGCTGCTCACGCAGCAGGGCTTCGGATTGTCGGCTGCGCCGTAGATCAGTCCATAGGGCAAAGACGGCCATGCCGGACAGCAGCACAATGCTGCCCCCTATCAGCAGCCCGATCAGGTTGTCTGCCCCCATGCGCCAGAGCTCCCTTCAGAGACCAGCAACATAGCACCGCGGCAGTGCCGCAACGTATTGGCATGAAAGTCAGATGCAGCAGAATCAGTGTGGAGTGTCGCCGGCGACCGTCGTCCGATGCATGAGGCGTTCATAGCCGTCGTATCCGCCGGTTGCGCAGTGCTGCACGCTGCGATTGTCCCAGATCACCAGCATGTCCGGCTCCCATTGATGCCGGTACACGTATTCCGGCTGCGTGCTGTGTGCGCAGAGCCGCTCCAGCATCGCTTGACCGGTGGCGCCGGGCAGTTCCTTGATCCCGATCGTGTACACCGGATTGACCCAGAGCGCTTCCCGACCCGACTCCGGGTGGGTGCGGATCAGCGGGTGTTCCTGCACCGCATATGCGGAGCGGTCGCTGCGGATGCGCATGCTGCGCGGCGTGCGATCCGTTGCGAAGTAGCCGCTGGGGCTGTACGACCGGCGCGCGCTGTGCAGCGCGGTCAACGTGCGCAGCTGCGCCTGCCGGGCCGAATCCAGAGCGTCGAAGGCCCGGATGCCGTCGGCAAAGCAGGTGTCCCCGCCGCGCGGTGGCACGATGCGGCTGTAGAGAATGGTTGCAGCCGGTGGCTGTGCCTGGAACGACCAGTCCGAGTGCCAGGATGTGCCGAAGGGTGTGGCCTGCTCCGTCGCCGCGCGGTGGATGCGAACGATTTCCGGGGCCTGTGCCATGCCCTCGAGGTAGGGTTCCGAGCCGACAGCGCCGAAGCATCGGGTGACTGCGGTCAGCGCTTCGTTCGAAAGCCGCTGCTCGGGAAAAGCCAGCACCTGATAGCGCAACCACAGCGCCCGTAGTTCCGCAAAGAGCGACCCTCGCTCCGGCGCCGCGGCCGCTGCGGCCAGGTCGACACCGCTGATCCGGGCACCGAAGTCGTTGGGCTGCGCATGCACGCGCAGCGCGGTAGCAGCGGATCGGATCGTGGCGCTCACGCTCAGGTTTCCAGATACTGGTAGAACAAAATGCCGAGGACCAGCGCAACAGCCGCGCCGATCATGAAGATGAGCAGAAACATGCTGCGGTCATGTTCGGTCTCGCTGGCCGCAGCGCTCTTGCGCACGTTGCGTCCGAGAAAGACGACCAGCGCCAGCAGGGCAAGCGGCAGCAGGTACTGAAACAGGTAACGGGACATGGCGGCAGCAACATCATCCTGGCAGCGACAACGGTCGACAGTATGCCCGATTTGACGGAGCACTGGCTGGCGCTGTTGGGGCTGGCGGTATACGGCTGTGTGCTGCTGGCCAACGCTCGGGTGGGACTGCGGCAGAAGCAGCTGTTGTCCGAGTACTACGTTGGCGGCCGCGGCTTTGGTGGGGTGGCCATCGGCTTCTCTTTCTTTGCCACCTACGCCAGTACCAACAGCTATATCGGCAATGCAGGCAAGGGCTACAGCTATGGCCTGCCGTGGTTCAGCCTGGCCACGCTGATCGTCGTCTTCACCTACCTGTCCTGGCGCTACGTAGCGCCGCGGATGCGGGCCCTGGCGGCCGACGGGGGAACGCTGACCCTGCCGGAGTTCTTTGCGTTCCGCTTTCCGTCCGCGAGCCCGGTGCTGCGTTCCTTCACGGCGCTGATCATTGTCGTTGCGTCGCTGCTGTACCTGCTCGCCATCTTTAAAGGCGCAGGCCACCTGTTCCAGCTGTTTCTCGGCATCTCCTACGCGGGTGCCGTGTTCCTCACGCTGGTGCTGGTCGTCGCCTATACCGCCCTCGGCGGCTTTCACTCCGTCGTCCGCACGGACCTGCTGCAGGGGCTGCTGATGTTGCTCGGTTCCGTAGCGATCGGGTACTGCGTGATCAGCGCTGGCGGCGGGCTGGCCGGCCTCGATGCCCTGCGACAGACACCGGCCTCGGCGCCGCTGTTCACGCTCAACGCCGGCGCTCCCTTTGCCGTGGTGCTGGGCATTGCCGTCGCTGGCTCGCTGAAGCTGCTGGTAGATCCCCGCCAGACGTCCCGCTTCTTCGCCCTGCGAGACGCCGCAAGCGTCCGACAGGGCCTGATTGTCGCCCTGATCGGCATTGGGGTCATCCAGTTTGCGCTGGCTCCCGTCGGGTTGTTTGCGCACCGGCTGCTACCGGCCGTCACGGACACGGACCTGATCGTGCCCACGTTGCTCAATGATCCGCTGGTGTTTTCCTGGTGGCTGCGCGAGCTGCTCGTCGTTGCCATTCTGGCTGCGGCGATGTCTTCCCTCGACAGCGTGCTGCTGGTAGCGGCTTCCGTCCTGTATCGGGATCTGCTGGCGCCGCGCATCGGCCCTGTCGACGACCAGAAAGCGGTCGGCATCACGCGCTGGTGCGTCGTTGGGTTTGCGCTGCTGGCAGCGCTGCTGGCGCTGCGGCCGCCGGCCGGCATCGTCGAGCTGACTACCTTTTCCGGTAGCCTCTATGCGGTCTGCTTTCTACCGGCGACGCTGTTCGGGCTGTACTGGCGCCGCGGCGATGCGCGCACCGTTGTGCTCACGATGAGCGTCGGTATCGCCGTGCTGCTACTGTGGTTGCTGCTGGGCTTCAACAAGCTCCTGCACGAGGTGTTTCCCGCGCTGGCGGCGAGTACGCTGACCTACTGCCTGGCGGCGGCTCGAACCGGTGCGTCGCCGCTGCTGGCAGCGTCGTCGCTGCGGCGGTCGGGGGTGAAGTAGGTCTTCGTGATTTTGTCGTGCAGCACAGCGAGCTGGGCCTGAAGCTGATCAATGAGCACGCTGGCTTCCTCTTCGCTCAGGGCTGCCGCGTCCATCTCCTTCAGCATCCGGCGCAACGGGCTGAGCGCGCGGCTGGCGGTCGTTTCACGGGGCAGGGCGCGCAGGCTGTGCGAGAGGGTGCTGATGCAGTAGCTGACGGAGCTCGGCAATGCCGGATTGCGGAGCATGAAGTCGAGCACCGAGGCCTGGCTGATGGGTTCCTGAGAGCAGCGGCGGTAGTTCTGCGTCGCGCTGCGGCTGCGTAGCACCATACGCCAGCGCAGCTCTGCGAAGGCATCGAGCTCCGGCAGCTGGGCAAAGCCGGTCGACGCGCCCAGGTCGACGATCCGGGTGGTCATGTCGGCACGCTCGAGAAACAGCCCGAGCCGATAGAACCGCCAGCAATCGTCGTGCAGCATGTTGCCGGACAGAAAGCCATAGGTCTGCTGTGCCATCTCGACCGCCTGTGTGAGCCCGTCCACGCGGCGGCTGCGCGACAGGGGTTCGGTCAGCTGGTCGGCGCAGAGCAGGTGCAGCTCGTTAATGTACTCGTAGGCCTGGCGCGGGATGACCCCCTGCAGGGTTCGTGCGTTTTCCCGGGCCAGCGCGACGGTCTTCAGCAGGGCGCCGACGTGGCGCTGGTCGTTGATCAACCAGCGATAGACGTTGCGTTCGTTGGCCTGGTCGTAGTGCTCGTAAAACTCCGTGCTGCTCCCGGTAACGCTGACCAGCGTGCCCCAGACCTCCCGGGACTTCAGTGGCAGGTCGATCACGAGATTGACGAACGCCTGCAGCAGCATGGCGGTGCTGTCGACGCGCTCGAGGTAGCGGCCGAGCCAGTAAGATCGCTCCGCCGTGCTGGACAGCGTCTGCGCTGTGTGCGGATCAGTCATCGTTGATTATCCACGTATCCTTGCTGCCACCGCCTTGAGAGGAGTTGACGACTGTCGAGCCCTTGCGCATGGCGACACGAGTCAGACCACCGGTCGTCACGTACTGGTCGGCCCCGGAGAGAATGAACGGCCGCAGGTCGAGGTGCCGCGGCTCTGCTTGCGAGCCGAACAGCGTTGGTGCTGTCGACAGCGTCAGCATGGGCTGGGCCATGTAGTTGCGCGGGTTGGCGAGGATCTGTCGGCGGAACTGCTCGCGCTCCCCCTTCGACGCCTTCGGGCCGATCAACATACCGTAACCCCCCGACTCGTTAGCGGGCTTCACAACCAGCTGGTCCAGATGGTCGAGCACGTAGTCGCGTTCTTCCTTATAGACGCACCGGTAAGACGGTACGTTGGCCAGCAGCGGTTCCTCGCTGAGATAGTAGCGGATGATGTCTGGCACGTACGTGTAGACCACCTTGTCGTCGGCAACGCCGCAGCCGGGCGCATTCGCCAGGGCGACGTTGCCTTTGCGCCAGGCGCGGATGAGGCCGGGAACGCCCAGCTGAGAATCAGGATTGAACACCTCTGGATCGAGAAACAGATCATCGATCCGCCGGTAGATGACATCCACGCGGACCAGGCCGTCGACGGTGCGCATGTACACGTAGTCGTCGCGCCCGACGATCAGATCGGACCCTTCGACCAGCTGCGCGGCTGTCGAGTTGGCTAAAAACGCGTGCTCGAAGTAGGCGGAGTTATAGATGCCCGGCGTCAGCACGGCGATCTGCGGTGAACGGACATCGGTGAGCGAGCGGAGGCAGTTGGCAAGCGCGTCGGGATAATCGTCGACCGGATGAACGCTGTAGTCTTCGAATGCCTCGGGGAAAGCGCGTTTCATCACCGCACGGTTTTCGATCATGTAGCTCACACCGGAAGGGACCCGCAGATTGTCCTCGAGCACGTACAGCGTGCCGTCGGCGTCACGGACCAGATCGGAGCCGCAGATATGCGACCAGACGTCGTGTGGTGGTCGCACGCCGTTACACTCGGGCCGATAGTCCTTGGAGCGCATGATCAGCGTTTCCGGCACGACCCCGTCACGCAGGATCTGCTGCCGACTGTAGACGTCGGCGATGAACATGTTTAAGGCTTTGACACGCTGTTTGAGCCCGGCGGTTACCTGATCCCACTCGCTCTTGCGAATGATCCGGGGAATCAGATCGAACGGCCATTCGCGGTCGATGCTCGTTCCATCGTCTTCGCCGTACACCGTAAACGTGATTCCCATGGTCCGAATGGCGATCTCGGCTGCAGCATGGCGTTGCTTCAACTCTTCGTCGCTGAGCGAGGCGAACAGCTTCTTGAGTGTCGAGGCGCCGGGGCGGGCGCGGCCGCTGACGCTGATTAACTCGTCCCAGGCGTTGCCGCTGTCGTAGTCAGCCCATTGAATTGCCATGGATTTCCAGGCACTCCGGTGATTCCGGGGAACGTTACCACTGTGTTTCTGCTTTCACCATTACTGTGCCGGCCGAGCGCTATCATCGCGCCATGAGATTTGCTCCAGAACAGAATTCGCTTGCCGAGGCTGCGGATCATCTTGCACAGGCGTTGGCCGGATACCGGCAGGTGCTGGTGTTGAGCGGCGCCGGGCTCAGCACGGCATCGGGCATTGGTGACTACCGCGATGCACAGGGGGTCTACAAGCGGCCACCCCCGATTACGATCAGCCGCTTTCTCGGTTCGCATGCCGCGCGTCAGCGCTATTGGGCCCGCAGCCTCTTTGGCTGGCCGGCGTTCAATGCAGCACAGCCGAACGCCGGACATCGTGCCCTGGCCCGGCTCCAAGAGGCCTGCCAGAATCGTGGCGAGCCCGGGTTTGCGGTCATCACCCAGAATGTCGACGAGCTGCACCAGAGTGCAGGCCATGCCGATGTGCTCGAGCTACACGGCAGCCTGAAGCAGGTCGAGTGCCTGGACTGCGGGCTCCGTGCGCCCCGGGAAGCGCTGCAGCAGCGGCTGCTCGCGGCCAACGCGCAGCTGACGGCAACCCGCAGGGAGCTGTTGCCAGACGGTGACGCTGAGCTCGACGACGCGGACTTTGCCGCCGTGGTGGTGCCGGGCTGCGAGCGCTGTGGCGGCGTGCTCAAGCCCACGGTCGTGTTTTTCGGTGATTCCGTGCCACGGTCGCTGGTCGAGGAGAGCTTTTCCCGGGTCGACGCGGCCGATGCCCTGCTGATCGTCGGCTCTTCCGTGATGATCCACTCCGGTTTCCGCTTCTGCCGGCGCGCCCATGAGCGTGGCATTCCACAGTTTGCGGTCAACCAGGGGCGTACGCGAGCCGACGACTGGCTCCATGCGAAGTACCTGTTCGGCTGTGAGGTACTGCTACCCGCCGTGCAGGAACGACAGGTGCCGTCTGTGGTCAAATAGGGACTGGCACCGGCTGCAACAGGAGATCGGGATGACTCGTCTTACGTCAATGCTGTGCGGATCACGATTGGCAGTGCTCGTGGCGCTGCTCGGCATGCCGCTGGCCTACGCTGCAGAAACCCCGCAGGAGGCAGAAGCAGCGGAGCCGGCGATCGAACAGAAAAGTGAGGATCGACCCGATCTGCCCACGCTCGCGGAAGTGCTCGGTGCCGAAGACGGCGCCGAGGTTGAGCGGCTCACCGAGCGGTGCCTGCCGACCCGTCGCATCCGCTCGCATCGGATACTCGATCAGCAGCACATCGTGTTCAGGGTAAGTCGTCGCGAGCAGTATCTGGTACGTTTTCCACGGCGCTGCATCGGTTTGCGGCGTGGCGACCCGATTACTATGTCAGCAACCGCCGGTCGGCTCTGCCGGCTCGACACCATCCGCCCGTTGCAGCGCACCGGCTTTGGGTTCAATCCGGGCGCCCAGTGCCTGATCCCGGGCTTTCAACGGGTGACGCCGGAGCAGGTGGACTACCTCGTCGAAGCGCTCAAACGGCGCGGCACTGCCAACCGCGCCGGCTGACCGTCAGCGTCCGAGCACGAGCTCAGCAATCTGGGTGAGCTGCTCCGGAGTGCGGGCCGAAACCAGCAGGCTGGTAACCGGCGTCTCTTCCCAGGCGGCGAGCCGATCCCGGATGCGCGCCGCGGGCCCGACCAGCGAGACCTCGTCGGCCAGGGCATCCGGTATGGCAGCCGCTGCGGCGTCTTTTTGCCCTGACAGGTACAGCTCCTGGACCTTCTCTGCTTCTGCACCGAAACCCATGCGGGTGACCAGTTCCTTGTGGAAGTTCCGATCCTTCGCACCCATGCCGCCCACGTAGAGCGCCAGCATCTGCTTCACCGGCGCAAGGCCTTTCTCCAGATCGTCGGTGATGTTCACCATGAGCCCTTGAGAGACTTCGAAGCCAGGCTTGGCGTTCGACAGGGAGGGGGCGTAGACCTCTTGCCGGAAGGGGGAGTAGTACAGCGGTAGCCAGCCGTCCGCGACTTCGGCGGTCAGCGCGACGTTCTTTGGCCCCTCGGCACCGAGAAAGATCGGGATGTCCTTGCGCAGCGGGTGGACGATCGGCTTCAACGGCTTGCCCAGGCCCCAGGAGCCTTCACCGGTGTACGGCAGCGGATAGTGTGGTCCATCGTTCTGCACCGGTTGCTCCCGGGCCAGCACCTGACGAATGATCGAGATGTACTCGCGGGTACGGGAGACGGGCTTTGCGAAAGGTCCGCCATACCAGCCTTCCACGACCTGCGGACCGCTCACCCCGAGGCCAAGGATCATGCGCCCGTTGGACAGATGGTCCAGCGTCATTGCTGCCATTGCCATGGCGGTCGGGGTGCGGGCAGACAGCTGACAAACTGCGGTACCCAGCCGGATGCGCTCGGTATTGGCGCCGACCCAGGCCAGCGGAGTCAGGGCATCGGAACCGTAGGTTTCCGCGGTCCAGACCGAGTCGAAGCCGAGGCGTTCGGCCTGCTGAACCAGCGGAATGAGGCCAGGTGGCGGCCCAGCGCTCCAGTATCCCAGTTGCAGTCCCAGCTTCAGATTTTTCATTGTGCTACTCCTGCCCGCCGGTGGCGGATCTATAGAACGGGTGAGCGCTTCCGATCAGGCGGCGCTGTGCTCAAGCGCTTCGTCGATGGCGGCCTCGAGTTCGGCGACCGCCGGCGGCAGCCGATCCCCGGAGCGCGAGCCACGGTTTGCCAGCTCGAGGAGCGGCAGGTCTGTACGCAGCTCGTGCAGCTGGTCCCGAAACTGGGCTGCATCGGTGCCTTCGGGCAGTGAGCCCAGCACCACCAGGCCGAACCCTTCCGGATCGCGCCTGATCTGTGTCAGTGCGTTGACCGCGGTCCTGCTCAGACTCACCGAGTAGCCGAGGCTCAGGACCAGCTCGCGTAGGGTCCGTGCGGCGATGGGCTGTGTTTCCACCAGCAGCACCTTGACCGTAGCGCCGTCCTGATGCCGTACCGGCGCACGCAGCGCCGGGAAGAACAGTTCGAAGGTTGCGCCCTGACCGTCGTGGCCGGCATAGCGCATGATGCCCTGGTTCTGTTCGATGATGTTCCGCGCCACCGACAGGCCGAGCCCGCTGCCTTCCTCTGGTGCCTTGGTGGTGAAGAACGGCTGAAACATGTATTTCTGTACGGCATTGCTGATGCCAGGGCCATCGTCGGCGACGCTGATCCGAGCGCTGCCGGCGCTCCGCAGCCGCACGGGTACTCGCTCGTCGCCTGACCGGAGCAGGCGGATCTCGAAGCGCAGTTCCCCGCCGCGTTCGCCCAGGGCCTGCACGGCGTTGGTTGCCAGGTTCATGAGCACCTGATTGAGCTCACCGCCGTCGATCAGAATCGCAACGTCCGGTTCCGCATCGACGATTACGCTGACCCGCTTTGCGACCGTTGCTTCTAAAAACCGTTTGACCTCCGTAGCGGCGGTCGCCAGATCGATGCGCTCACGTTGGCTGGTGCTGGGTCGTCCGCTGGTAAAAGCCAGCAGCTGGCGGGAGACCTGCCGCGCTGTGTGAGCAGCATCAGCAATGGCCTGCAGCTTGTCTCGATGCGCGGCGATGGCGTCGCTGTCGAGCAGCAGCGACGAATAGCCGAGGATCGGCGTCAGCAGGTTGTTGAAGTCATGCGCCAGGCCGCTGGCGAGCGTGCCGAGGGTTTCGAGGCGCTGGCTGAACTGCAGCTGCATTCGGAGCTGGTGTGTTTCGGTGATGTCGATCAGCGCCCCGATGTGCAGGGCACCGCCGGGACGGCTGACTTCGAAGTGCACGAGATAAAATCGACGCTCGTGTCCGTCGATGCTCGCAAGCCAGTGGTCGTGTGCTTTGCCCGGCTCGGCGGCCAGCAGATCGCCCGGCTGCAGCCGGCGGATGCGGCCATTGTCCGAGGTCACTTCGATCAGCTGGCGCGGTCTGGTGTCGTTCAGGCGCGTGAAGGCGGTATTCTGAAACACGACCCGGCCGGCATTGTCGCGCAGGAACAGGGGCATCGGCTGCTGATCCAGCACGGCAATGAAGTCGTCGAGCCTGAGTTCGCCATACATCAGCGGCGCCGGTTCGCTGAGCTCCGGCTCGCGCCGGCGGAACAACCAGCGGGCTGCCAGCCAGCCGCAGCACAGGCTGATGAGCGCGGTCAGCACCAAAGGCAGCGCGGCTTCCAGGATCGACATCAGCGGGTGCCGGGCGGGCGGTGGAGAGCGTCAGAGGCGGTAGGTCCGCAGTCCTGGGCGTTGCCTGCGGCAGGGTTCAGGAGCGGCAGGCACCGAGGGCCGCGAGCTTGCCCTACGGTTGGTTCATTAACAAAGCTGTTCAAACGATCCGCGTGCTCCTTCTGTCAGGCAGATTATGCGCCCGGTAAAGGTCCTTGTCTTGTGAAAACAGGCCCCGGTGTCCCTAAGCCTGTGGAAAACCGCCTGTTTCACTGTTTTCTACCGGCTTCGGATCGCCAAGTATGTTGAGCGCCGGCTGGCAGTCAGTTAGTCTGCGCCGGCCGTTGAAACTTGGGGCGAGCCCCCCGGTCTCGGGAGAGCTTATTGTCAAATAACGCGACCAACGTCAGCCGAACCGGCGGTTTTACGACCCGGCAGGTGGCTGAGTCGCTGCAGATGAGCGCCGATGCCGTCCGCCACTACGTGCGCCGACGCCTGGTGTTTCCTGAGCGGGATGGTCGCGGTCATTTCCGGTTTTCGTTTCAGGACGTCGTGCTGTTGCGCACTGCGAAACGCCTGATTGCGGACCAGGTGCCAACCCGTAAGGCAAACCGGTTGCTGCTCGACCTGCATCGACATCTCCCATCGAGCCGTTCGCTCGCCTCGCTGAAACTGGTTGCTGCCGGTGATGCGGTGCTGGCCTGCGAGCGCGATCAGATCTGGGATGTCGAGTCGGGACAGGGCGTCTTGAACTTCCAGCCGACCCAGCCGGTAACGACCAACGTGAGTGCACTGCCGCAGCCGGGGTTGATGGTGGTCACCGAAACCGACGCGATGGATACCGATGCCTGGTACAACCTGGGCCTGGATCTGGAGGAGGTCGAGCCGGAGCGGGCACCGGAGGCTTACCGGAAAGCGCTCGAGCTCGATCCCGGTAATGCAGACGCTCACGTCAACCTCGGGCGGCTGTATCAGCTGGCGGGGGACCTACGCGGCGCGAAGCGCCACTACCAGCGCGCTCTGGAGATTGCCGGCGTGCACGCGCTGGCGGCCTACAACCTCGGTACCGTGTTCGATGAGCTCGATGAGCTGGACCGCGCTGCCGAGTACTACCTGCTGGCGGCCGAAGTGCCGGACGCCCATTACAACCTGGCGCGCATCCGCGAGCTGCAGGGCGACGAGCTGGCGTCCAGACGGCACATGCGCCGGTATCGCAACCTGCTCGATCAGTCCTAGGGATCGGGATCGCTCACGCAGCGACCGGTTGTGCCACAGCGCGCACCGTTGCGTTGCACGCAAGTTGGCACATACCGCGCCGACGCGGTCAGTCGGAGTTCTGTTTTCTGACGTAGAGCACGAGCTGATGATCGACCAGCTCGTAGCCGTGGTGGCGCGCGATGTCTTCCTGCAGCTGCTCGATCTTCTCGTCGACAAACTCGATTACGGCGCCGGTATCTACGTCGACCATGTGATCGTGATGCTCTTCGCCAGCGAGCTCGTAAACGGAGTGTCCGTCATCGAAGTTGTGGCGCTCAACGATACCGGCCTCGGCGAACTGGGTGAGCACCCGATACACGGTTGCCAGCCCAACGGACTCTTCCGAGTCCAGGAGGTGCTTGTAGACATCCTCGGCCGACAGATGGTGCGGATTCGCCTGCTCAAGCACTTCCAGCACTTTGAGGCGCGGCAAAGTGACTTTCAGTCCGGCGCGTTTGAGATCGTTGCCAGGCACGGCGAGCTCCTGCTGGTTTGGCCAAAGCGAGGCCGGGTACACTAGCCCACGGAGCTTGCAACAACAACTTGAGCGCAGTTGCGGGAGGGCAGCATGGTAGATCTGAAGGGTAAGGTGGCAGTCGTCACCGGCGCCAGCCGTGGCGTCGGCCGCGGCGTTGCGGAAGGTCTTGGTGAAGCGGGAGCGACCGTGTACGTCACCGGCCGCAGCGAAAGCCATGAGACGCCGCCCGCTGAACGCACGATACAGGCGACGGCAGCCCGGGTTGACGAGCTCGGCGGCCAGGGCGTTCCGGTCAAGATCGATCACAACGACGATGCTGCCGTCGAGGCGCTGTTCCGACGGGTTCGGGACGAGCAGGGCCGCCTCGACATCCTGGTGAACAACGTCTACAAGATTCCGAACCCGCCGGCCTGGGGCGGTGGCTTCTGGGAGCATCCCATTTCGGTCTGGGATGACCAGTGTGGGGTTGGGCTGCGCGGCTACTATGTGGCCAGCGTCTTCGGCGCACCGCTGATGGTCGAGCAGCGCAGTGGTCTGATCGTCAACATCTCTTCCGCGGGGGCCGGTGGCTACACCTTCAGCGCGTCCTACGGCGTCTGCAAGAGCGGGGTTGATCGCATGGCCCGGGATTTTGCGGTCGAATTGAAGGACTACGACGTTGCGGCGCTGTCGCTCTGGCCGGCGCAG
Organism: Pseudomonadota bacterium; assembly: GCA_038757945.1. GTDB lineage: Bacteria > Pseudomonadota > Gammaproteobacteria > Pseudomonadales > Azotimanducaceae > CALHVX01. The sequence continues at coordinate 7,984 of JBCDGJ010000085.1, read as the reverse complement.
GTGAAAACCGAATTTATCAAGGACGCGGTTGCCACTGGTGCGGTCGACTTCGATATGGAAACCGCCGAGTCGCCGCACTTCGTGGGTCGCTGCGTTGCAGCACTGGCTGCGGATCCGCAGCTGCTCAAGAAGAGCGGCGGTGTTTACACCGTTGCCGAGCTGGCGCCGGAATACGGCTTTACGGATCCGGACAAAGGCTGAACCTTCGGGAGCCGGGCGCGTGGTTGAACGGGAACTGCTGCAGCCGATCGGCCAGGGCAGCGTCCGGATTTTTATCAGCCGTCCGGAGCAGGCGGGTCGACGGTACCCGCTCTGTGTGCTCCTCATGGATGCGCCTGGTTACCGGGACGAGCTCAACGGCATGGCGCGACGGCTGGCCACCGCGGGTTACGCGGTGGCGGTACCCGATCTCTACCATCGTTCCATCGCCGCAGGGCTGGCCCCGGATCCACAGCAGCTCGCTCCGGATGCACCGGATCGTCGCGAGATCATCTACCGGCACATGCATCGGGTCACCCTGGCAACCGCTGCCGAGGATCTGCGCGCGGTGCTGGCCGCTACGGCTGACGATCCACAGATCGACCGTGAGCACGTTGGCCTGTTCGGCTACTGCATGAGCGGACCGCTGGCGCTCGGATTAGCTCCGGCCTTTGCGGGCACGGTGGCTGCCGCCGCCTCGATACACGGCGTGCGTCTGTTTCACCGCGGGGTGGCGTCTCCGCATCGTCGCTTGCCAGCCACCGATGCTGAACTCTATATCGCCTGTGCGGAACACGATGACTGGGCACCACCATCGCTGATCGAGCAGCTCGGGTCGTGGTTGACTCGAGCCGGGGTTCAGCATCAGATCGACTGGTATCCCGGGACGCAGCATGGCTTCGTCTTTCCGCAACGTGCCGGGCTGTACCTCGAAGCAGCTGCAGAGCGTCACTGGGCGGCGCTTAACGATCTGTTCGAGCGCACGCTGAAGGCCTGACGGTGCGTCGATTGGTGCCGGCGTCCGAAATTGGTACGGGGCGCCCGGCCAGGGGCGCCCGGCCAGGGGTGCCCGGCAAGGGGTGCCCGGCCAGGGGCGCCCGGTATCGGGCAACGGGCGCGGTGGTCTCAGGGATAGATGACTGCGTCGATGCGGCGGTTGCGGCGCCGGCCCTCCGCACTTTCGTTGTTGGCCAGGGGCTGTGATTCGCCGTAGCCGAGCGCGGTGAGGCGATCAGCCCTGACGTTGCCGGATTCCACCAGGTAGGCTTTGACCGCATCGGCACGCTCCTGCGACAGCGTCAGGTTGCCGGCGTCGGAACCGAAAGAATCGGTGTGTCCCTCGATCACGACGTTCGCCCCGGGGAAAATCTCGAGGGCACCCTGCAGCTGATCCAGCAGGCGATGATGCTCAGGCTTCAGAGCCGCGGCGCCGCTGTCGAAGGTCAGCCCGATCAGGCGCACGATGACGGTGCTGCCTTTACGCAGTACCGTCGCCTCATCAACCTTGAACCGGTTTTCGACTTCTGCGAACCGTTGTCTGGCCGCCTGTTGCTCGGCGAGGACGGTGTTGAGCCGCGCTGCGGCGGCGGACTGGTCGCCCAGTTCCCGGTTGACCTCTGCGAGCTGGTCGCGCAGCGTCTGCAGTTGCTCTTCCCGTTCGTTGGCCTGGTTGTCGAGAAACTTCTGTCGGCTCTGCATGTCCGCGATAGCAGCCTGGATGCTGGCCAGCGGCTGCTCGCCGCCGTTGTCGAAGTAGACGGCGAGGTCGAGCTGGTCGGCGACCCGACGGATACTGTCTTCCCACGGCGCCAGCACCGCTTCCAGGGTCGTCTTGCGCCGCCGCAGCAGATCGGCGATCTCGGAGACGTAGATCGCGTGCTGGACCTCGTGTTTGGCAGTCTGCGCCAGGCTGCGCGCCTGATCGGTATCGTACCGATCTTCCGTCAGCAGCCGCTCCGCGTCGGCCAGCGCGGTCTCTGCCGCTGCCAGGGATTCGGGGGCGTAGCGCTTGGCACGAAGATCCTCCGCTGTCTCCAGCAGCTTACGCGTCTCGTTCAGGTAGTTCGCCTTGATGGCGTCCAGCTCCGCCTGCCGAAACCCGTCGCGGGCCTCCTGCGCATCCCGCTCGGCGCTGCTCTGGCGGCGCTTCTCGAGCGCCACGGCGGCATCGAACAGCGCGACGTCTGCTTTGCGAAACAGTTCTGCGGCAGCGGTCGGTGCCTCCGCGCTCACGGCATCGTCGCGCGCCTGAACGGTCTCGGCAAACAGGTCAGCTGCCGTTGCCGCCTGGGTTCCGGCGGCTGCGAAGGCGGCTTCAGCGGCCTCGAGCGCTCGCTCCAGAGCTTCGATGCTGCCGCTGTCGGAGAGAATCTTCTCTGCGCGGCGGTAGGCCTCGGCACCCTTGCTGTAGGCGGTCGGCGCCAGCAGGGAAGCGCGTGCGCGATTCGCCGCTGTCAGCGCGGCCGTCGCGTCTTCGAACAGCGGTTCACGCAGTTCCTGCACCGCTTCGCTCGCCGAGCAGACGCTGCCGATGAGGAGCAGCAGCAGAGTGACCAGCCGGGCTGGCGAAACGCTGCGATTGTGGAATCCATGCCGTTCGGCGTTTTGCGGGTTGTTCACTGGTGTTGCCATTCCGTGCTGAGATTACGTTCGGCGAGGTAGTCCGGGTTGAAGAGTCGCGACTGGTAGCGGCTGCCGCCATCGCAGAGAATCGTGACAATGGTGTGTCCGGGTCCGAGCCGACGGGCGACCTCGGCAGCCGCGCAGACGTTGATCCCGGAGCTTGAGCCCAGGTACCAGCCTTCCTCGGCCATCAGCCGGTAGACCATGGAGACCATCTCCTGGTCGGTGATCTGTACCGCATCGTCGATGGCGGTGCCTTCGAGGTTTGCCGTCACCCGGCTGTTGCCGATGCCCTCGGTAATCGAAGGTCCGGGCGTCATCGTCGCCTCGCCCGTGGTTGCCCAGTTGTAGAGCGCGCTGCCGTGTGGATCGGCGAGCACGATGCGCACGGCGGAGTTCTTTTCCTTGAGGTAGCGGCTGATTCCGGCCAGCGTGCCCCCGGTGCCCGTGGCGCAGGTGAACGCATCGATCTGGCCGTCGGTCTGCGTCCAGATTTCCGGCCCGGTGCCCTCGTAGTGAGCCTGCCGGTTGGCGACGTTGTCGAACTGATTGGCCCAGACCGCGCCCGGTGTGGCTGCGGCATAGCGCCCGGCCTGTTTCTGATAGTTCATCTCGTCCCGATACGGCACGGTGGGCACTTGCCGGACCTCCGCTCCGAGGGTGGTGAGGATATCCACCTTTTCCTGCGACTGGTTGTCGGGCATGTAGATTACCGAGCGGTAGCCCCGCTCATTGGCCACGTGGACCAGACCGATGCCCGTATTGCCCGCGGTGCCCTCAACGACCAGACCGCCTTCTTTGAGCGCGCCGCTGGCCTCGTGCCCGCGGATCATCCACAGCGCTGCGCGGTCTTTGACCGAACCGCCGGGATTCAGGAACTCGGCCTTGCCGAGCACGTTGCAACCGGTGGCTTCCGACAGCGCCTGCAGACGGATCAGGGGCGTATTGCCGATGCAGTCGGAGAAGCTTGCGGTGATGTCCATGGGCATGTCTTGGCTGTCGCTAAGATTGCTATTCTAGCGCCTGCGGACTCCCTCATCACGAACAGGAACCCTCACGTGAGCCAGCCGATCTTCAGCGCCGACAATCCCTACCGCGCACCGGAAGCGGACTTTACGGTCGCCGACCTCGAAGCCCGCGGCGTAGTGCCGGAACGGCTCGAGCGGCTGCTCAGCCGCGCAGGCCAGGAGGTTGAACAGGAGCTGCTCGGTGCGGTGCAGGTGGCGCTGGCCAAGGATGGTGTGGTGGTGTGCCTGCGCAGCTTCGGACAGGCGGTCAGCACCTCGCTGTTCAGCATCTTTTCCGCAACCAAGGCGATCACGTCAGCGCTGGTCTGGCAGCTGCTCGAGCGCGGCGATCTCAAGCTCGAAGATCCGGTGGTCCGGTTCATCCCGGAGTTCGGGACCAACGGCAAAGAGGCGGTCACCGTCCTGCATCTGCTGACCCATACCGCGGGCTTTCCGCTGGCGCCATTCCGCCCGCTCGACTGGGACGACCGGGAGCGGCGGCTCGGTCGCTTTGCTCAGTGGCGCCTGACCTGGCCGCCCGGATCGCAGTTCGAGTATCACCCGACCGCAACCATGTGGGTCCTGGCGGAACTCATCGAACGGGTTGGTGGCGCAGACTTCCGCGACCAGCTGCGCCAGCGCGTGCTGGATCCGCTCGGCTTACCCCGGTTCTACGTTGGCCGCGTGCCGGCCAGCGAAACCGGCATTCTCGATTGCGAAGCGGTCGGCGAGCCGCTGACCGGCGAAGACTATGCCCGGCTTGGCATGCCGGAGCCGCCGGCCGGCGAGGTCACCGATGAGGTGATACTGAACTTCAATCGGCCGGAGGTCCGCGCCGTTGGCGTACCCGGCGGCGGTGGGGTCTGTGGCGCCGGCGAGCTGGCCCTGTTCTATCAGGCGCTGCTGCCGGGAGGTACTGCCGAGACCATCGTGGATCCCGCACTGCTCAAGCAGGCCAGGACCGTACACAGCGGCGAGCTGCGCGATCCGCTGTTCCGTAAGCTCGCGAACCGCGGCCTCGGCCTGGTCGTCGCTGGCGACCGGGAGCGGACGTTCCGGGGCTTCGGCAAAAGCTGCTCCGAGGTGACCTTCGGTCACAACGGTGCCGGTGGACAGCTCGCCTGGGCGGACCCGACCACTGGCTTGTCCCTTGCTTACCTGACCAGCGGTCATGATCGCAATCCGGTGCGGCAGGCGTCGCGTGGCGTTGCCATCAGCAGCCTGGCGGCGGACTGCACGCGCCCCCTCTGATCGGGTCCTGACCCTCAAGCACGGGTTGCCTCAGTACCCGGTTCCGGTCTCGGATCCGAGGACTGCTGCTGTTCGATCGCACGCGTGAGGGCGGCTTCGAATCGCTTTCTGGCCGCTGCGGTGAGGCAGGGGAGCAGGATTGCAAAATGTTGTCGTATGCCGGACTCCTGGTCTGCCCAGGTGACTTCCTGCTGACCTTCGAACTCTCTCAAGTAGTCCATCCAGTAGCGGCTGACGATCCAGATCGATCGGGCCAGCACGGCGTAATCAGTGACCGCGCCCTTGCGGAACAGGCCCGCTGCGCTGATCCGCTGAATGAGGGTGTGCAGCTCGGCAAAGTCCGCGGTCAGTTCCGAGTCCGGTCCGCCGAGCTCCTCGGCGAACTCCCTTCGGTCACGGAGCAGAAACCGGTGGTTCCAGGTCATGTCCATGGCGAAGAGCAGGTGTTCAACGTAGTCGTCGGCAACATCGCCTGACTCGAGGTTGAGCCTGCGCTCCCGGGCGGCCTGCCTGGCGCTGGCAATGAGCCGCTGTGCCAGCGCCCGTTTGGTCGGGTAGTGATAGGTCAGGTTGCCCTTTGAGATGCCCACGGAGCTGGCGATGTCGTTCAGCGATGTGGCTGCGTAGCCCCTGGCGTTGAACAGCTGCCGGCTGCTGTCCAGGATTTTGTCGGCCGTCGAGATCTTCGCGCTCATGGTTTCACCCTAAACGAAATCCACGTGGGTGGCCTGCTTGCCTTTCCCAACCCATCCGCTATATTAGGACGATCGTACTAAAACGAGCCTAGGGGGCAAGGTATGAACGGAACGCAGAAGCATGTTGTCATCGTCGGCGGCGGCACGGCCGGATCCGTGCTTGCAGCCCGGCTTAGCGAAAATAAGGGCTTCAAGGTCACCCTGCTCGAGCTCGGACCCGATGACGACGCCTACGACGGTGCTGTGCTGGATCCCGCCAGAGCGCCGGAGGCCTGGCTTGGTGCGCCACCGGTAGCGATGACGCCCATGACCAACGGCGCCGGAATCATTCCGATGCTGCAGGGGCGCATGCTTGGCGGTACCTCTGCGGTCAATGGCCTTGCGACGCTTCGGGGTCTGCCCGAAGACTACGATGGCTGGGCGGCGGCCGGTCTCGATGGGTGGGGCTGGCAGGATGTCGTCGCGACTTTCAAGGCGGCGGAAACCGACCATGACTTCCCGACGTCGCCCTTGCACGGCAGCACCGGCCCGTTGCCCGTGCGTCGCTGGCGCCGTGACGAAATGGGGCGGGCGCAGATTGCGTTCCTCGATGGCATGGTGGAAGCAGGAGCACCGTCCGTCACGGACATCAACGACAGAAGCCAGCTGCCGGGTATCGGCGTTTTTCCGGTCACCATCGACCAGCAGGGCAACCGCGTCACCACCAGCCTCGCGTACCTGACCGCGGCTGTGCGGGCACGCGATAACCTGACCATCCGTACCGGTGCGGAAGTCACCCGGCTCAATGTGGATGGGCACACGGTCACCGGCGTCGTTCTCGCTGACGGAACAGAGCTTGCCGCCGACGAAGTGGTGGTGACTGCCGGAGCGCTCTGGACGCCCAACCTGCTGATGCGATCGGGTATCGGACCAGCCCGGCACCTCGCTGAACATGGGATTGCGGTGTGCCGTGATCTGCCGGTCGGCGAAACCCTGAGCGACCACATCGGGCCCGGCCTCCGCTATCGCCATGACGGGCCGCGGGGTGGCACCGCAGGCCCGGCCCAGAGCCTGCTGATCGGCGCGTCGGACGGCAGCAACGTCGACTACCACCTGTTCCCGATCGCGCCGCCACCCGGCGCTGGACCCACCGAATTCGTCATTGCGGCGTTTCTGCTCCGCTCCTCCGGGCGCGGCAGCGTGCGCCTTGGCGACGGTCCCAGCGAGGGGCCGATCGTGACCGTACCGCCGCTGCCCGACGATGGCCTGGCAAGGCTGCGGGACGCGTTCGACCGGTTGGCGGCCTGGGAGCAATCACCGGCCGCTGCCGTGCTCGGCTGCACGCCGGTCGAGCCGCTGGACCTGCGCGCGGCTGACGCGCCGGCGGTGGCGCTCGAGCGGTTTACGGTCAGCTACGGTCACATGACCAGTACCTGTCCGATGGGCAGCGTCCTGGACGCCAACTGCCGGGTCGCCGGAATGGTCGGGCTGCGGGTCGCCGATGCTTCCGCGATGCCGACGATTCCATCGGGCAACACCTACTTGGGCTGCGTGATGATTGCGGAGCGTGTGGCGAGCAAGATGAAGGCTGAACCCGTGTCCTCCTGACGGTCGCAGCCCGGGGTGTGAAACTGTGCGCGGTTTCCCCGTAACGGATGCACGGTTTTTCTAAGCTCGTGCCGTTCGTGAACAGGGACGGACGATGAACAGAAGCACACTCTCTCTATTGCCATTCGCGTTGCTGTTGGTGCTGCTCGCGGGCGCCGTGCGAGCCGAATGGCAGCACCAGGCCGATGACATCATGGGCACCCGGATCCGGGCCGAGGTCTGGCACCCGGATGACGCCGTGCGCGAAGCGGCCCTGACTGCCGTCTTCGCGGAAATGCGGCGCATCGACGCCACCTATAGCCCCTACCTCGAGAGCAGCGAGCTCAGCCGCTTGAACCGTGAGGCCCCCAAGGGCTGGGTCGACGTGGCGCCGGAACTCAGGATGCTGCTGGAACGCAGTCACCGCGTGTCCGAGCTGACCCGCGGTGCCTTCGACGTCACCTATGCGTCGGTGGGCCGGTACTACGACTACCGCGAGGGCGTGGCTCCGGACGACGGCCAGGTGGCTGCGGCTATCGCGGCGATCGACTACCGGCACATCGAAATTGACGGCAGCCGGGTGCGCTATCGGCATCCGGCCACTTACGTTGATCTGGGTGGGATCGCCAAGGGTTTTGCGGTAGATCGTGCCATTGCGCTGCTCGAAGCCCGTGGCATCACGGAAGCAGCGGTTAGCGCCGGTGGCGACAGCCGGATTCTCGGCGACCGGCGAGGTCAGCCCTGGGTCGTTGGCGTCCGTCACCCGCGGCGGGCGGGCGAGTACGCCCTCAAGCTGCCGCTGGCAGATACGGCGGTGTCGACTTCCGGCGACTACGAACGCTTCTTCGAACGCGATGGCGAACG
>JBCDGJ010000084.1:0-20230 GCA_038757945.1 Pseudomonadota bacterium | reverse complement strand
CTCCGATGCCAGAATGTAGATCAGCGCTTCGTTCGGCCCGGGCTCCGGCGTTGGAAACACGAGCAGACGCTCGGACTCGGCGGGATCGGCGTGCAGCGCCATGCCGGTCGCGGCATCCTTATGCACACCCATGCCGTACTGGTACTCCGGCACCGGCGTCACGCCGGGATAGAACGCCGCGTCCAGCGGAAGCAACCGGCCCGCGGCTTCGAGGGCGCGCCGCCCTTCTTCGTCGACGTCAGGCGGCACAGCCTGGTGGCGCACCGGCAACGGCGCGCTGCGCTTCTCGAGAAATGCGCGAATGCCAACCGGTCCGGAATCCGGATCGCAGACGGCTTCGGCAAAGAGACCGGCTTCGTGCTTCAGGCCCGCGGTCTGGCCCCGCTCGGCACCGAACCGGATCGCATCGATCAGCCGTTCTACCGGGCGCGAGCGGCCGCTGTGGCGCAGCTGAGCAATCGCCGCCGCTATGGTGGGCTGCTCGAGTACCGCAGCAGCAATGGTGAAAGGCTCATCCCGCTGACGCAGCTCTTCCTCGTGCCGGGCTGCGGCGGCCACCAGCGGGCCTTCTCCCGCCAGATACTGACGAGCAATGGCGACTGCACTTTCCACCGGACCGGCATCGGCAACGACCTGGTCCACCAGCCCGATCTGCTCGGCCTCGCGGACATCGAAGGAGCGCCCGTCGAAGATAATGCGAAGTGCGGCGAGCAGGCCGTCTTCCCCGCGACGCCGGAGGAGCTTGCGCGGCAGTCGCTGGGTGCCACCGTAGCCCGGCATCAGGTTGAGGTTGATCTCCGGTTGTCCGAAACGGGCACGGCCGTCGGCCACTACGTAGCTGCAGGCCAGCACCAGTTCGTTGCCACCGCCCAGCGCTGGGCCATTGACCGCGGCGATGACCGGCTTACCGAGCTGCTCCAGCGTCGAGAACGCCGTGTGGGCAGCGTTCGGCGGCGTCTGGGCGCTGTCGAGGTCTCCGGCCTCGCCGACTTCGAGCAGCTCTTTGACGTCGGCGCCCGCAACAAACGCATTCCCGGCACCGGTGATGACGACGACGGCAACATCCTCGCGGCTCTTCACGTGCTGCAGCACCGTGTTGAGCTCGTCGAGAGAGCGTTCGTTGAGGGAATTGACCGGCGGTGCGCTGATCGTGATGAGCGCAAGCATCCTGCCCGGCGCCAGCTCGTGGTTCTCGACCCGCAGGTAGCGGTAGCTCTGCACGATGTCACGCGCCGCAGCAAGGTTGCCGAACGCACGCCACTCCGCCACGGTGCTGATGATCTCGTCAACGACCTCGGGATTACGCAGCGTCGACAGATCGCCGAGGGGCTCGTCGAGCAGAATGCCGCGCAGCGTGCGTCGCATGTACTTGCCGGAGCGGGTCTCGGGAAACGCCGATACGATCAGGTAGTCCGACGGTACCGCGGTGGCACCTTTCTCGGTGCGCACCAGGCTGGTCAATCGCGCCAGATCCTCATCCTGAATCCGCGCACCAGGTGCCGGAATAATGAAGGCGACCGGGGTTTCACCCTTTTCTTCGTCGGGCGCGCCGACGACGACGGCATTGCCGACCGGCGAATCAGCACGCAATGCCTTGTCGCGCAGGATGGCGCCTTCAATCTCTTCCGTACCCACCCGATGGCCGGACACGTTGATCACGTCATCAGAGCGCCCGTGCAGCGTGATCGCACGATCGGCGTGGGTGCGGGCAAAGTCACCCTGCGTGTAGACCAGGTCATCCGCCCAGCGGTCAAAGTAAACGGAACGGAAGCGCGTGAGATCACCGCGCCAGGCGGGCGTGCCGAGGCTATCCGGATCACCCCAGATGGTGCGCGCCAGGTAGGGATAGGGCTGCGTAATCACGAGCTCGCCCTTCTCACCCTCTTCGGCAACGCGCCAGGCCGTTGCCTGGCCAGCGTTGTTGGTCTCGGTCGGCACGCGAACTTCGGCCTGAATCCACGGCAGAGCCCAGGTTTTGGCATCCGCCGCCAGCGGCTTGAAGCCGCCCCAGGGGCAGGTGAACACAATGCCGCCGTGTTCCGTTGCCCAATAGGAATTGATGTAGTGCTCGCAGATCCGCTCCATGGCGAACTGCTGCACCGGCGGTGAGACCGGTTCGGCGCAGAAGGTGCCCGCCTTCAGCTTCGTCATGTCGAAGGCAGCCATGTCCGCGGTGCTTGCGGGATCGGTCATGACCGCCTTCAGAAAGGTCGAGCCGGCTTTGAAGATGGTGGCGCCATGGCGCGCGATGATCGACGAGAAGCGCCCGGCGTGCGGGAACAGCGGCGAACCTTCCGCCACGATCGACGTGATGCCGACCGCAAGCGGGGCGCCGATCAGGTACGACTGCCCCAGGATCCAGCCGGGATCGGCAATCGTGTAGATGCGATCACCCTCCTGAGCGTTGAACACCACCCGCAGGGTGTGTGCAACGCCGGCAAGCCAGCCGCCATGGGTATGCACGACCCCCTTCGGCTTACCCGTCGAGCCCGAGGTGTAGATGATGAACAGGGGCCAGTCGGAGTCGACCGGCTCGGCCGGTACGACGCCCGCAAGCGCTGCCCAGAGGGCACGGTCATCGAGCGCGAGCAACGCTTCTTCATCGGCAACGGAGTTACCCTGGTCCCCGAGGGCGTTGAGCAGCCGCTGCCGTGCTTCCTGGACCAGCGGATCCGACCAGCGGTCACGAACCTGCTCGACGATCTCCTGACCCGTGTACTTCACCACCACAACCTGGCGCACGATGTGCTGTACCTCAGCCAGCTCCCGGGCGACCGTCGTGCGGACCTCGGCCACCTGTTCCGGCGCGAGCTCCTGCTCCTGCGCCAGAGCACGGCCCAGCTCGCGCATGACGTCGCTGCGCTCGATGGTGATCTCGCCGTGCAGCGCACCGCGGACAGCACTCTCCAGCCGCTCCGCGGCGCCACCGATCGAGAAGGTTGCAAGCACTCGGGACAACGCTTCGAGCGCACGCGGCAGCGGCACGTAGTTGTCCAGCGCCTGATCGGTAAAGCTCTCTTTATAGGTGACGACCTCGGCGTTGCGATACCCGCCATCGGCGGTTACGACAACCTCCGCACCAGCGTCGGCAATGCGATCGGACAGCGTTTTGGCGGAAAAGCCACCGAACACTGGCGTATAGATGATCCCCAGGCGTTTGGCCGCCGCCGTATAGTAGAGCTGCTCCGGGATGTTAGGCAGGTTGAAAGCGACCCGATCACCCTTCTTCAAGCCGAGCCCACGCAGCACCTCCGCCCGCAGGACCGTCTCGTAGAACAGCCGCCGAAAGCTGATGTCGAGCTCGAAGACCGGTCCGCCCTGACCTTCGTTTTTCGACGGGTCCCAGCGGTCACCTTCAAAGATGAACGCAGCGCTGGCACCGCGACCGGCCAGCACGTGCCGGTCGACCTCGTTGAAGCAGGCATTGGTTAAACCGCCCTGAAACCAGCGGAAGAACGGAGCGTCGGTGGCGTCAAAGGCAGCAGCCCAGGGTCGCCAGTCCGACTCGCGCAGGCGGTCGCCGTGCAGGATCGCGCCAGAGGCCGCGTCAAAGCCACCCCAGGTGCCGGTCACCGGATCGCGGCGGGCCCAGCTCCCGTGGTCCGGGTCGTACCAGTGCAGTTCGGCAGCAGCAATATTGCCGTGGTAGGCGCCTGGGTCTGCCAGAACCTGCTGCCGTTGACGTTCCTCGGCGGCCACATCTTCAATGCACGCCCAGCTGTCCGAAGCCTGTTCGGAGCTCATAGCTATTCCCCTTCCCTGTTTTCATCTCGATCCCGAATCCTCTGAACAGTCACCGCGCCCCACACGCGTAACGACCATCACAGAGCCCCTGCTTCGGAACTCGAATACTGGGTTCTAACACAACGAGAGTCTGCGACGTGAAAAGCAGGCAAGGACCGTAGCCACCGTGAACCTGTCTCACTGGCCAGCAACGTCTGTGCTCTGCTCTAACCCCAAGAACAAACGCCTAAAACGATTGCGCCTCAGGCAACCTGATACCGTCGCAAACCTGGCTGCGCTGCACTCTCTAAACCCTTGGTACAGCGTTGCCCAGCAACGATCTGTGAATGGCCGAAATCCACGCGGCAGAGATCCAGACTCTCACTCAACAGGCCTGCCGACGGCGCGTTACACATTCACTCACCCATCACGGCCGCTGAAGGGGTTGAGTTTCGAACCCTGACACCGGGTGCGGAACCCTCTAATGTGGACAGGTAGGGGGAACAGGGTGCCCGCAGAGCAGGCTGCTCGCAGCTCTATGAGCGCCGGCCCGCGCAGCGACACTCACTTTGGCTACTCGGCAGTCGGAAATTGAGGACTAGCTTGCACACATGATCAACGCGGCATATCTGAGCCTGGGCGCCTACTTCGTGCTAATGCTCGCCATCGGTGTCTACGGCTATCGCACGTCGACCGCAGACGTCTCGGAGTACATGCTCGGCGGCCGGCGCCTGCATCCCGCCGTCGGCGCGCTGTCTGCCGGCGCCTCGGATATGAGCGGCTGGATGCTGATGGGCCTGCCCGGCGCCATCTTCGTCAGCGGGCTGTCCTCGGCCTGGATCGCCATTGGCCTTACCGTGGGTGCTTACCTGAACTATCGCCTCGTGGCTCCGCGGCTGCGGGCCTATACGGAACTCGCGGACGATGCGCTGACGATTCCAGATTTTTTTGCCAAACGGTTCAGCAGCGGCAAGCAGTCCCTGCGGGTGCTGGCTTCGGTAGTTATCGTCCTGTTCTTCACGCTTTACACGTCTTCGGGCCTGGTTGCCGGTGGCAAGCTGTTCGAAGCCGCCTTTGATCTGAACTATCACGCCGGCCTTTATCTGACCGCCGGTGTCGTCGTCGCCTACACCCTGGTCGGTGGCTTTCTGGCCGTGAGCCTGACCGACTTCGTGCAGGGCTGCATCATGTTTGTCGCCCTGATCCTGGTCCCGATCGTGACCATGCTGGAGCTCGGGGGCCTGTCAGCCACCGTTGCGACCGTCGACAGCATCAATCCTTCCCTGACCTACTGGCTCGAAGGTGTTTCCGGGCTTGCGCTGCTGTCCAGCGTGTCCTGGGGCCTCGGCTACTTTGGCCAGCCACACATCATCGTCCGCTTTATGGCGATCCGCTCGGTTGCGGACATGCCGACGGCCCGGCGGATCGGGATGAGCTGGATGCTGGTCACGGTGATCGGTGCCGTCAGCACTGGCTTTGCCGGGCTCGCGTACCTGCAGGCCCAAGGGCAGGTGCTCGATGAACCAGAGACGGTGTTCATCGTCTTGTCGCAGATGCTGTTTCACCCGCTGATCGGCGGCTTCCTGCTCGCAGCCATTCTGGCTGCGATCATGAGCACCATCTCGTCCCAGCTGCTGGTGTCCTCCAGCTCATTGACGGAGGACTTCTACCGGACGTTCGTCCGCCGCTCCGCCTCGCAGAAGGAACTGGTCCTCATCGGACGCGCCAGCGTCTTTGGCGTGGCCGTCGCTGCGATCGCCCTGGCCTATGACAGCACATCGTCCATTCTGTCACTGGTCAGCAATGCCTGGGCCGGCTTTGGCGCGGCCTTTGGACCGGTGGTGCTCCTCAGCCTGTTCTGGTCGCGCTACACCCACAGCGGCGCTCTATGGACCATGACCGTCGGCGCCGCAACGGTGCTGCTGTGGATCTACGTTCCCATTGATGCCGCCGGCAACACGTTGTCCGGCTACCTGTATGAGATCGTCCCCGGCTTTCTGCTGGCGCTGGGCGCAGGAATCGTCGCCAGCCTTCGCGATAGCCATCCCGCGGCCAGGGTGCAGGACCGGCACCAGCAGGTCGAGCAGGCATTGGGCGTAGTATCGACCCCGCAGATCCAGGAGCTACGATGACGATGCGCCTTCGAACTTCAGATCAGCGCGCCCTGCGTTGGGCGCATCGCGCCAGCGAAGACGCGGTCCTCGAGCCGCTGCTGGCCATCCATGCACCGGATGTCGGTACCCGACAGCGGATTCAGGAGCGTGCCCTGCACCTGGTCGACCAGCTGCGCAATCACAGCCGACCCAGCATGATGGAGCAGTTCCTCGGCGAGTACGGGCTCAGCACCAACGAAGGCATTGCCCTCATGTGCATGGCAGAAGCGCTGCTCCGGGTTCCGGATCCAGGCACGATGGATGAGCTCATCGAAGACAAGATTGTGCCGTACGAATGGGAGCGCCATCTCGGCAAGAGCGCGTCATCACTCGTCAATGCGTCTACCGCCGCGCTCATGTTGAGCGGGCGGGTGCTGGACGATGACAATTCCGCCAGCGTGCTGGGCCTGCTGAACCGTACCATTCGTCGTCTCGGTGAACCCGTAGTTCGCATTGCCGTGCGTCGGGCCATGCAGGAAATGGGCGATCAGTTCGTGCTCGGGCAGACCATCGACGAAGCCATCCAGCGCGGCGCTCAGGCCCGTCAGCGTGGCTACCTGTATTCCTACGACATGTTGGGCGAAGCAGCGCTGACCGAGGCCGCGGCAGACGATTACTTTGCTGCCTACCACGAAGCTATCACCCGCGTCGGTGCTACCGTCGATACCAACCGGATACAGGACGGGCCCGGGGTGTCGATCAAGCTATCGGCCCTGCATCCCCGATTCGAGTTCAGCAAGCGGCAGCGCCTCGAGCGGGAGCTGGTGGCGCGGCTCAAAACGCTCGCACTTGCCGCCCGTGATCAGGGCCTCGGCCTCAACATCGACGCGGAAGAAGCGGCCCGCCTGGAGATCACGCTGGAAGTGTTGCAGGCCGTGCTCAGCGATCCTGCCCTCAGCGACTGGGAAGGCCTCGGGCTCGTCGTGCAGGCCTATGGAAAACGCGCAGGGCCCACCGTCGACTGGCTGTATCACCAGGCTGTAACCCACCGGCGGCGGGTCATGCTGCGGCTGGTCAAAGGCGCCTACTGGGACACGGAGATCAAGATTGCGCAGGTCAGCGGGGTCTCGGACTATCCGGTGTTCGTGCGTCGAGCCGCAACGGATGCCTCGTACATCTGCACGGCCCACAAGCTGCTCGGCATGACGGATCGCATTTATCCGCAGTTCGCCACCCACAACGCGCACACCGTTGCTGCGTTGCTCGAGCTGGGCGGTGATCCAAGCCGCTACGAGTTTCAGCGGCTGCACGGTATGGGGGAAACGCTGCACAACCTGCTCATTGAAGAGCACGGCCTGCGCAGCCGCATCTATGCGCCGGTCGGGCCCCACGAAGACCTGCTGGCTTACCTGGTGCGGCGGCTGCTCGAGAACGGCGCCAACAGCTCCTTCGTGAATCAGCTCGCCGATCCGAACCTGCCTGCGGAACAGATCATCGAAGACCCGTTCGCGAAGCTCGAAGCACAGGGCCGGCCCGCAGAGCTGCCGATCGGCAGCCCGGATGCACTGTACGCACCGGACCGACGCTCGGCACCGGGATGGGATCTTGCAAACGCAGCGGACGTCGAAGCGATCGAGCAGCTGCGTGAGCCGTTTGTCGGCCACTTCTGGACAGCGGCGCCACTGCTTGCGGTGCCAGCAGACGCGGCCGCAGATCGGCCGGTGGAGGTCATCCAGAATCCCGCACAGCCTGAGGACGAAGTGGGCAGCGTCGGCCTGGTCACGGAGGCTGAAATCGCGCAGTCGGTCGATGCAGCCGTCCCCTGGGCAACCTCCGCGCCGACCCGAATCAGAGCCGCGGTGCTGATCGAAGCCGCGCGGCTGTTCGAGATCAACGCCGGCGAACTGCTGGCCCTGCTCGCACGCGAGGCAGGCAAGACCCAGGCCGACGGTATCGCCGAGGTGCGTGAAGCCATCGACTTCCTGCGGTACTACGCGGGTCGTTGCCTCACGGCACCAAACAGCACCCCGCTCGGTACGGTCAGCTGCATCTCACCCTGGAACTTCCCGCTTGCGATCTTCACCGGGCAGATCAGCGCGGCGCTTGCCCAGGGTAATGCGGTTCTGGCAAAGCCCGCAGAAGCGACGCCGCTGATTGCCTATCGGGCTGTCCAGCTGCTGCACCGCGCCGGTGTGCCGCGTGCGAGCCTGCAGCTGCTGCCAGGACCAGGTGCCACCGTTGGCCAGGCGGTAACCGCTTCGGCAGCCGTCGATGGCGTCTGCTTCACCGGCTCGACGGCAACCGCGCAACACATCCACCGTTCCATGGCAGCGCGCCTTGCCCCTGCCGCGCCGCTGATCGCCGAAACCGGCGGCATCAACGCAGCCATCGTCGACAGCACCGCCCTGCCTGAGCGCGCTGTGCACGAGATCATCACTTCTGCCTACCAGTCGGCCGGGCAACGCTGCTCAGCCCTGCGCGTGCTCTACGTGCAGGAAGATATCTTTGAGCCCTTCGTGGCACTGCTGACGGGCGCCATGCAACAGTTCAGCATCGGAGTGCCGTGGGATCTTGCGACCGACATCGGGCCCGTAATCAGCGCGGCTGCCCGAGACGAAATCCAGGGCTACGTGGACGCTGCTCGAGCGGAGGGGCGACTGCTGCTGCAGCTGCGCGCGCCGGCAACCGGCCACTTCGTCGCACCCGCCCTGATTGCTGTGGAGGGCATCGCCGCAGTCGAACGCGAGATCTTCGGACCGGTGCTGCACCTAGCGCGCTTTGCCGCCGACGATTTCGAGCAAGTGCTCGAAGACATCAATGCCACCGGTTTCGGCCTGACCTTCGGCCTGCATACCCGCATCGATGAGCGCGCAGAGATGGTTTCAAACCGCCTGCGGGTCGGCAACGTCTACATCAACCGCAACCAGGTGGGCGCTGTCGTCGAATCGCAGCCCTTCGGCGGCGAAGGGCTGTCCGGCACCGGCCCGAAGGCTGGGGGACCCAGCTACCTGCCCCGCTTTGCCAAGCCACGGCGGCCAGCGCCTGCGTCCGCTGCCATGCCGGCAGCAACCGCAGGCGTCGCACCGGTTGCGTCGGTACAGCAGACGTTGCACGCCCTTGCCGCGGGCTTCGATCCAAAGCCGCTTTCAAAGCAGGTCATGACCGGGCCCACGGGAGAGGACAACACGCTGCGGCAGTGGCCCAGGGGCACGGTGCTCTGTCTCGGGCCGACGCCGGATGCTGCGCTGGCGCAAGCCGCCGTCGCACGGCGCAACGGGTGTCCCGCACTCTGCGTGGTACCGGGCATCCACTCGCCCGAAGGCAGCGTGACCACAGTCGACGGGCTGCTGGCGAGAGCTGCTCTGACGGAGCTGACAGACGTTGCCATCGTCGCGCTCTGGGACAGCGGCGACGACGCGCGTTCGGCCCGCCAGGCCCTGGCCGCGCGCACGGGCGCGCTGTTGCCGCTGGTCACCCACGGCGATTTCGACAGCTACTGCATCGTCGAGCGTCACAGCTCCGTCGACACTACCGCTGCCGGGGGCAACGCCTCGCTGCTGTCAGGCCATTCGGTCTGAAGCATACGCAACGGTCGGCCATCGCGTTCCAGGTGCTGGCCTCGGTACACTGCGCGCTGTAACAGGAGCCCGCTCATCAACGCCATTTCCCTGCTCGCGCTCATCGGCGCCGCCGCGCTTGTTGCCCAGTGGCTTGCCTGGCGCCTGGCCCTGCCGTCGATCGTGTTTCTGCTCAGTGCCGGCCTGCTGCTCGGTCCGATCACCGGCATCCTGAATCCTGATGCCCTGCTCGGCGACCTGCTGTTTCCGATCGTCTCCGTTGCGGTGTCGATCATTCTGTTCGAAGGCAGCCTGACACTACGCCGCAGCGAGCTCGCTGCGACGGGCGCTGTCCTCTGGCGCCTGCTGTCCATCGGCGTCTGCGTCACCTGGGGCGCAACGGCGACCGCTGCGCACTTTCTTGTCGGGCTCAGCTGGCCCATGGCCATACTTCTCGGGGCCATACTGGTCGTTACCGGGCCAACGGTCATCAGCCCGATGTTGCGTTCCGTGCGGCCCTCGAGCCAGGTTGCCCAGCTGCTGCGCTGGGAGGGGATCGTCATCGATCCGCTGGGTGCCGTGCTCGCAATCGTCGTATTCGATCTGGTCTTCGTTGGCCACTCGGATCGACCGGTGCTGGAGACACTTCAGTCCCTCGGGCTGATCGCGGTCAGCGGCGGTCTCGGCGGCGCCCTCGCCGGCTACCTGTGGGGACTCGTGCTCCGTAACGATCAGCTACCCGACTACCTGCGCAACCCGGCAACGCTGCTGGTCGTCGTTGCCGTGTTTGCGCTCTGCGAAAGCCTGGCTCACGAATCCGGTCTCCTGGCTGTCACCGTCATGGGCGTGTGGCTCGCAAACATGCGCGAGGTGTGGATCGAAGAGGTACTCGACTTCAAAGAGGCGCTGACCGTCCTGCTGGTATCGGGCCTGTTCATACTGCTGGCCGCGCGGCTCGACCTGAGCGCCCTGCTCAGCGTCGGCATGCCGGCACTGGCTCTGCTTATCGCGGTTCAGTTTCTATCGCGTCCATTGCAGATCCTGTCTGCCACCTGGCCCGCCGAGCTGAGCTGGGGGGAACGGGGCGTGCTGGCCTGGATTGCGCCCCGGGGTATCGTCGCAGCGGCAATTGCCTCGCTGTTTTCCCTGCGCCTCGAGGAGCTGGGCGTGCCCCAGGCGGAGCTGCTGGTGCCGCTGACCTTCGCCATCATCATCGGCACCGTGCTCTGGCAGGGATTCACGGCTCCCGCCGTCGCCCGGCTGCTCGGCGTACAGCAACCGGAACCGCGCGGAATCCTATTCGTAGGGAGCAACCGCGCCGTCCAGGCCATCGCCGGCAAGCTCAAGGACCATGACTTCGAGGTCACCGTCGCAGACAGCGTCTGGGACAACATTCGCGCAGCCCGCATGGCCGGACTTCGGACCTACTATGGCAATCCCCTGTCACGCCACGCCGAGCACCATCTGGATTTGAGCGGCCTCGGCCACCTGTTCGCGATGTCCCGCCGCTACGACACCAACACCCTTGCCTGCGTGCGCTATGGCGGCGAGTTCGGCCGCGCCAACGTCTACTCGCTCCCGACCCATCTGGCCATGGGCGACAGCGACAAGCACGCGGCGGCGGAGCATCTTCGCGGCCAGTGGCTGTTTTCCGAGCAGATGAGCGTTGCCAAACTGAACAGCCTGCTCAGCCAGGGTCAGGTGCTCAGCGTGACGCGTCTGAGCGAAACCTTCGAGTTCGACGACTTCAAGGCGCAGAATCCGGATGCGCATGCGCTGCTCGCCTGGAGCGACGCCAGGCGCCTACGCATCAACGTCGCCAGGCGTGCCTTCGAACCGCAGCCGGGCGAGCAGCTGCTGTATCTGGGGCCATCGCGAAGCGAGTCGCACGGCGACTCCGAGGACGACGCTGCGCCCGCTTGAGCAGCCCTGCTCACCGTTCAGCGCGATTCGCGCCGCCGCAGCTCCAGCATGGCGAACCGGGCTTCGGAACGATCGACGCGTACCTGCTCGCGCCAGTACGGATACTTGCGCCCAAGGGCGTCGAAGGCCTTCTGAAACTCTGCCTCATCCAATAGCGGATGGATTTCCATGGGGTACAGCTGTCCGTCGACCCGCAGCCGCACCCGCGGATCTGCGGCCACGACCCGGTTCCAGAACTTGCTGCCCGGAAAAACCTGCACGCTCTCATAGATCGACGGCACGAACAGGCGCCCGGAATCGGTGGCGATCACCGTCGTCACGGAAAAGGGAATGCCATACCAGGGATGGGTCTCGATGTGCACTTCCCCGGCATCAGCCAGCTTTCCGAGATCCGCCGGCAGTGTTGCCTCGACGCCCGAGAGCCGCGTACCGGGCCGCCGATCCTGCGGATCGAAGCCCACGAACCGCAGGTAGCCGTACGACAGACCAAGCAGCACCAGCAGTATGATGAAGATCCGTTGCATAGGTGACTCCCGTTGCGCTCCCGGGCGCACGATAGCACCGACCGCGGGCAGATCCCTATACTCTGCAGCCAGCGCCACGACCGAGAGGAGCCCGCAACCGTGACCGTTACCCTCATCAACCGCTTCGAGTCCCGGCTGAGTGCAACCGATCACCCCTACCTCACCGGGGCCTGGACACCGAACACCGAAGAAGTGGTCGCCACCGAGATGGAAGTGATCGGCGACATCCCGAAAGATCTGAACGGCATTTACCTGCGCAATACGGAAAACCCGCTACACGATGCCATTGGCGTGTACCACCCGTTCGATGGCGACGGCATGATTCACAGCCTGCGCTTTACCGATGGTCACGCCGTCTACCGGAACCGGTTCGTGCGTACTGCGGGATTTCTGGCGGAGCAGGACGCCGGGCGGCCACTGTGGACGGGCATTACCGGTAACCCGGCAAAGTCCGAACGGGAAGGCTGGGGTGCGCGCGGACGAATGAAGGATGCCTCATCGACCGATGTCGTGGTCCACGCACGGCAGATCCTCTCCACCCACTACATGTGCGGTGAGGGCTATCTGCTCGACCCCGACACACTGGCAACCACCGGGACGGCGAGCTGGGTACCGGACATCGGAATCTCCGCGCATCCGAAGGTCGACCTGCACACCGGCGAGCTGCTGTTCTTCAACTATGGAAAGGAAGCCCCGTACATGCACTACGGGGTCGTTGGCGCTGATCGACAGCTCAAGCATTACATTCCCGTCGAGCTGCCCGGGCCTCGGCTGCCGCATGACATGGCCTTTACCCGCAACTACTCGATCCTGATCGATCTGCCGCTGTTCTGGGATCCGCAGCTGCTCGAGCAGGGCCTGCACATCAATCGTTACTACCCGAATCTGCCGACACGCTTTGCCATCGTGCCGCGCTTCGGGTCAGCCACAGAGATCCGCTGGTTCAACGCTGATCCCACCTTCGTGCTGCATTGGATGAACGCCTGGGAAGACGGCGACGAGATCGTGGTCGACGGCTACTTTCAGGAGGACCCGGATCCGCCGCCGATCCAGGTGCCAGAGGGCGATGCCAGGTTTGGCAAACTGCTCGCCAATATCGATGAGCACTCCTTCCGGCCGCGCCTGCATCGCTGGCGGTTCAACCTGCGCACCGGCGCTACCCACGAGGCGCACCTCGACGATCGCACGCTGGAGTTCGGCACCTTCGACCAGCGCCGCGCGGGCCGCCCCTATCGGTACCTCTACAGCACCACGACCGAACCGGGCTGGTTTCTGTTCAACGGGCTCGTCAAGCACGACCTCGACACCGGCGATTCCTGGACCTACGAGTTCGGTCCGCACCGCTACGGCAGCGAAGCGCCCTTTGCGCCGCGGACCGGCGCGACGGCAGAGGACGACGGGTACCTGGTCAGCTTCATCACCGACCTCGAAGCCGATCGATCGGAATGCGTGGTCCTCGATGCGAAGGACGTAAGCGCCGGCCCCGCGTGCCGCATTCTGCTGCCGCACCGGATCAGCAGCGGCACCCACGCAACCTGGGCCGGCGACGACGAGCTACCGTAAACACCGTTGCCACGGAGCGTGCCGGATCGCGCCAACAGCGCGACCGAGCTCCGCGCCGATTCCCGTGAATCGTCTAGGCTGAAGTAACGGCCCGGCCCCGGTTGGGGCTGGATCGAGATCACAATTGCCCGGACACGGAATATGCAGCACGACCCGCAGAAGCTGACCGGTGACGCAACCGAGCAGGCGCCAGGCCCAGGAGAGGTCCTCTTCGCCAAGCAGCCGGTGTTCGATACCGGCAAGGCCGTCGCCGCCTACGAGCTGCTGTTTCGCGGCGACTTTCAGCGAACGAGCGCGGAAGCCGCTACGGCAACCGTGTTCTCCAACGCCTTTGCGGAAAACCTGTTCTACGCTGCGACGGAGCACCCGCCGGTGCTGGTCAACTTTCCGGAACAGCTTCTCAGCGAGCAGCCGCCATTCACGCCCGACAAGCTGATCATCGAAGTGCTGGAGGACGTGAGCCCGAGCGAAGACGTCATCGCCGCGTTGCGGGCACTCAAGGCGCAAGGATTCCGTCTGGCGCTCGACGACTTCGTGTTCGTCGAGGAACTCAGACCTTTGCTCGAACTCGCCGACATCATCAAGATTGATGTACTGCTGACACCCGCCCCCGAGCTGCCGGAGCTGGTGGCGCGTCTGGCGGACTATCCGGCAACGCTGCTGGCGGAGAAAGTGGAAACCTACGAGCAGTATCAGCAATGCCTGGGGCTGGGCTTTGAGCTGTTTCAGGGCTACTTCTTCGCCCGGCCGGAACTGGTTTCAGGCACGCGCATGACGCCGGACAAGAGCAGCACGCTGGGCCTGATCAACGCGCTGCAGGATCCGGCGATTGATCCGCCGGCGCTGGAGGCGATCATCAAGGCGGATCCCGGGCTGAGCTACAAAGTACTGCAGCTCGCCAACTCGGTAGAGAACCGGCGCGCTGTCGCGATCGACAGCATCCGCCAGGCGATCGCGATGCTCGGGCTGTACAAGCTCAAGAATTTCAGCACCCTGATTGCGCTGACGAGCCTCGAAGGTAAGCCGGAGGAGTTGCAGCGCTATACCCAGACCTACGCGCTGCTGTGCGAGCGGATCGGCAGTGCAGCGACCACCACCATTGCGGGGGACAGCTTCTACCTCGCCGGCCTGCTCACCTGCTGCGAAGCCTACTTCGACACGCCGATCGACCGGCTGCTAGAATCCATTCCTGTTGCCGACGACATCAGGTCCGCGCTGCTGGACGGTTCTGGTCTGCTCGGCGCCGTGCTCAGCACCGCGCGGGCCTACCAGGAGGGACGCTGGAACGAGCTGGACTGGCCGGCCCTGGTCGACACCGGCCTGTGCCAGGAGACCTGCGACCGGGCGTTTCTGGAGGCCACCGCCCAGATCGACAGCGACGCCAATCAGCAGGCACTGTTCTGACAGTCAGGGTGACGTGCGAAATCGAACCGCCCCAGCAACCACCGTCAACGTCGCCGCGCCCGCCAGCAACCGGTCCGGATCGGTCTCGGCTACGGCGAAGGGGTCGATGTCGAGCGCAGTCAAATCCGCCCACAATCCCGGTTCGATGCGCCCCGTGAACGATTCCCGAAACGCCGCGTAGGCGGCCCCGGTCGTATACGCACGCAGCGCTTCTTCGATAGTGACGGCTTCCTCCGGATACCAACCGCCGGCCGGCTCGAGGGCCTTGTCCCGGCGCGTCACCGCGCTGTGCAGGCCGTAGAAGATGTCGTGGTCCGACCCGGGGTTATCTGCATTAAAGGTCAGCCGCGCGCCGGTGCGGCGCAACGAACGCCAGGCATAGGCACCGCGGATTCGTGCTGCGCCAAGCCGCGCCTCAGCCCAACGCTTATCTTCTACCGCGTGCGGCGGTTCCATGGACGCCACGACACCCAGGTCGGCGAGCCGGGGCAGATCGTCGGGATGGAGCACCTGGGCATGCTCGATGCGGTGCCGTCCGACCTGATCCAGCCGCTGCTGCACAGCTTCGATGAAATTCAGGGTCTCGCGGTTGCCGGCATCGCCGATAGCGTGGATACCCACCTGAAAGCCACGGGCCATCAGCCGCTCGGTCAGCGCCTGGTTGAACCCATAGCCGCTGCCGCTGACGCCCCGGTGCCCGGGCTGGTCGGCGTAGTCCGCGAGCATGCGGGCGCCGCGGGAACCCAGTGCACCGTCGTAATAAGCCTTCACCGAGCGCGTCACGAGCATTGAGTCCGCATCGCTGTCAGGTCCCCGTTCGAGCCACTCGCGAGCCAGCGGCTCATCCCGCACTGAGAGCATGGCGTAGAACCGCAACGGCAGCCGGCCTTCGGCTTCGAGCTGCTCCAGCACGGCCATATGAGCAGCGGGCGTACCCGCTTCGTGCACGGTGGTGTAGCCGCTGCGTGCCATCTCTTCGAGCGCTGTGAGCACGTCTGTTTCGAGCTGCTCGGGCGATCGGACGGGCAACCGATCATTGACCAGCGTCGTCGCCCGGTTCAGGAATAAGCCGTTCGGCTCACCGCTATCATCCAGGCGCATTTCGCCGCCGACCGGCACCGCCGTTTCCGCCGCGATGCCAAGTTCATCCAGTGCCGCCTGATTCACCCAGACCGCGAAGCCATGCAGGCTTTTCAACGCAACCGGGTGTTCTGGCACCGCCTCGCTGAGCAGCGCTTTGGTTGGATACCGGTTAGCCCAGGCGCCTTCGTCCCAGCCCTGCCCGAGCACCCACTGGCCCGGGGGCTGCTGTGCTGCCGCCGCCGCCATCAGCTCGACGGCTTCAGCCTCGGTTTCAATGCCCACCAGATCGACGGTGTTGAGCTTCGCACCGAGCTCGAAGACGTGGGTGTGGGAATCCACCAGTCCGGGGATCAGCGTTTGCCCCGCCAGATCAATGATCTCGGTCTCGGGACCCGCCAGCGCAAGCACCTCGGCATCGCCACCAACGGTCTGAATGACACCGCCGCGCACGGCAACGGCCGCGGCATCCGGGGACCACTTACCGTCCGCGAACGGCGCACCGTACGACGGTGTGCCATCGGCGCCAGCCGGCTCCGGCCAGGCCAACGTGTAAACCCGCCCATTGTGCAGAATCAGGTCCGCGACCTCTGGCGCCGGCTGCTCCGAACCACAGCCAAGCAGGACAATCAGAAAGCACGACAGCAACACCCTGTGTTGCCCTACCGGCTGAAGAAACGCAATCGATCGCAAGCAGGTTACCCCGGACAGAAATTGAGACCTCACTGTGCCAGCAGTTCAGGATAGTGGCCAGCACCCGGACGCTGCCCGGTCACGGAGACGCGCGGTATCCTGACGCTATACTCGCCGTTGACGCTGCCGGAGTGCCCCATGGATCAAACCCAGGATACCGCAACCGTTACCGACGCCTTGCCGCGCCTGGCACACACCGCAGGGCGGTTGCTGCTCGGCCTCTACTTCCTGCTGCCAGGCATCATGAAGGTGCTCGATTGGGACGGCACCAGCGCATACATGGCCGCGCACAGCGTGCCATTTGTTCCCGTGCTGCTGGCGCTGACCATCGTTCTGCAGATCGGCGGAGCGCTATGCCTGTTCGCCAACTACCGGGTACCGCTGGTGGCGTTTCTGCTGGCTGGCCTGACCCTCGTCATCTCCCTGTACATGCACAACTTCTGGACCATGGCTGAAGGGCTTAAGCAACAGCACGAAACGCAGAACTTCATCAAGAACCTCGCGATCATGGCCGGGCTGCTGGTGCTGGTGCAGCCGCTGTCGCGACGCTGAACACCAGGCCAACTCCGAGATCGCCGCGGTTACTGGCCCATGGAGGACAACAGGTGCCGGACGTCAAACTCCTCATCGCCCTCGTAGCGCGGGGCATACCGTTCGTACGCACGGGCAATCTCATCGTAGCGGCTCTGAATGTGCGCCATGTTGTACGCATGAGAAACGATGTAGAACTGGCCGTCACCAATCTGCTCAAGCACAACGGCGGCAAACCGGTCCGTATCCATAGCGAGGTCTGCCACCCGCGCGGTCAGACCCGACTTCACGAAGCCCGGAATGATCAGGCCGACATGAATGAAGTCGGGCATCTGCTCCCGCAGGTTGTCCGTCAATCCCAGCACCGCATGCTTAGTAGCCAGGTAAGCGGCGTTGTTGGGTACAGCGTTGAAGAGTGAGTTTTCCGATCCCGTGTTGTAGATGCCCGCCGGCGTCCCCTGCTCGGTCAGGCGCCGGGCAAAAACCCTGCAGCCGTGCCATACGCCGAAGAAGTTCACGTTGAACACCGCATGCAGGTCGTCCATCGACGTATCGATAATCGGCCGCTGTCCAATCCCGATGCCCGCGTTGTTGAACACCATGTCCACGCGGCCGAACGTCTCCCACGCGCGGTCAGCGAGCCGCTCGACCTGCTCGAGGTTCGTTACGTCACAGCGTTCGTAGGCCGCATCGATGCTGAGCGCTCGCAGCGCCTCAACAGCGGTCGCGAGACGCGTTTCGTCGGGCTCCGCTAGGAGCACCCGACACCCACGAAGTCCCAGAGCTTTCGCCAGCGCGTACCCGATGCCGGTTGCGCCCCCGGTTATGACGACGTTTCTGTTGTCGAGATCGAACTTGCCCTGCCACACGATAACTGCCCCCTGTTGCGATCCGTCGAGGATATCCGCACGGTGTCCGCTCAGTCGATACCGGCTTCGCGTGCCAATACCCACTCCAGCACCGGATCGCGGCCTGCCCGATAGTCGGCGGCGGTCAGCGGGATTGTGACATCGGGGTCGAGCGACCCGACGGCGACGTCCGAAAAGTAGTTGCGGTAGTAGCACTGCGGGAACGGTGGGCAACCGCTGGCGACGTCGTGCAGCCCGGTATTGAAGGTCATGCCCATGCCGGAATTCGGCAGCACAAAATCGTTGGTTTCACCGTAGCTGCGTTCCCGATCACCGATACGTTCACCAAGGATCACAACCCGCTCGGCGCCGCTGGCACGAAGGAAAGCGACGCTGTTGATGCCCGCCGAAAACGTCGCGTTTCCCGTAACAGTGTAGAGCCTTGCATCGGCAGCCAGCAGCTGCGGCAGGTCCGTCATCAACGCTTCGGTAAGGGTGTAATCACCGCCACCATTGAAACGATGATCAACAACGACGTAGGCCGGCGGATCTGCAGCAAGGGCGGCACGCACATCGGCGTTGAAGGCCTCGATACCCGGACCGAAGTTCTGGCGGTACTGGAGGTAGCGCCCACCGCCGGGCAGCGGTAGCTGCTGAAACGGCTGCTGCGGTTGCTGCAGGTAGCGCGGCGGTGCCGGCACGCGCTCGGCCAGGGTGACCCAGTCGTCCTCGACCGCATCCTCCTCGGGCAACACCGCCAGCAGGTAGCTGCCGGGCCAGAACAGCGGCGCACCTTCTGCGAGCGGTTCGCTCGCCAAGGTGCGCGTCACGACCCCGCCTTCCCGCAGCGTAAAGGTCATGCGCGTTTCAGCTTCGTTTGACGTCAGCCCAGCCGCATGGTGTACCGACGGGAGTTCAATCAGGATCGGCCCGCGATACGCCCTGAAACCGGCTTCCGTACCCCCGACGTAAGCCCGAAAACGCTCGGCGGCCTGCTCGACGGGCGTACCGTTGACCGCCCGCAAACGGCTCCCAACCAAATCGCCGAAATCGGAGCGGGCCCGGACGACATAGAGCCCATCGGCAAACCAGAACAGCCGTAGCGGCAGACGTCCGTGGGCCCGGGAGAACCGGCCCAGCCAGATATTGGTATGGCCATTGTCGGCAGTGGCGACGGCCTCGGCGATTTCCAGCTGAAACTGCGCTTCCGTCAGATCGGTCAGGCGCTCCTCGAGCTGATCCAGTTGCGTCATCGCGCGTTGGCGCGTTTCGTCCGTATAGCTGCGATCGAGGTCGAGGAACAGACGGAAGTAGGTGAGATCCTGGAGGCGAGCCTCCCGCTGATCTGCGGGCTCCGGAAAGTCCACCGACGGTTGCCCGGGATAGTAGACCGCCTCAACCGCCCACCGGGCAGCGGCGACGAGCAGTCCAAGCACCACTGCAAGGCCGGCGAATCCGATCAGCACGCTCTTCATGGCGAAACCATGACAGGTCGGGGGGCTAGCGTGCAATGCACATGCAAGCAGCATCGCATTCCAGAAACGACAACGCCGCCCCTCCCGGGGCGGCGTCAAGCGTGGCAGGTTGTGTCCTAGCGGGCGACCGGAGCAGTCCCGTGGACGACGGTACCTTCTGCAACGTTACCCGTCTGGTCTGCGGATAGAGCCTCGGCCAGCTGTTCCGAGTTGGCAGCCATCCCGGTTACATGATTGGACCACAGGTAGTTGTTGGACCACAGGTAGTTGTTCGACCACAAGTAGTTGTTGGACCACAGGTAGTTGTTCGACCACAGGTAGTTGTTCGACCACAGGTACGAGTCACTGCCCACGTAGCCGTTCGCCCACAGGTAGTTGTTCGACCACAGATAGTTGTTGGACCACAGGTAGTTGTTGGCCCATTCCGCCGCACCCCAGAGCTGTGCCGTGTCTTCGACGAGAATCGCGTTTCCACTTTCCGACCGGCCCATCTTCGGTGACAGGGCTTCGCCGTAGACGATGCCGGTGTCGGCCAGGGCCGCGGTCACGTTGAGCACACCGGCACCGACGTCCGTAGGGTCCGCATCCAGCTTCGTTGCAGAGCGCATCAGACGGGCCTTGACCGTAGCAGGCGTCAGCGACTGATCCTGGCTGAGCATGGCAACCACCGTGCCAGAGACGGCCGCAGCAGCCATGCTGGTGCCAGACAGGTCGACAAACGCATCTCCACAGTTGTTTGAGTGGTCGCAGTCGACGATGTCTTCTGACAGCAGCCGGCCCAGCTTGCTCTGCGCGTCGATCGTCGCCAGGTATGAG
>JBCDGJ010000083.1:0-20582 GCA_038757945.1 Pseudomonadota bacterium | reverse complement strand
CCTGCTGGCACCGGTGCTGCCGCAGGTACATCGTGTACCGGGGCCGCTACAGGAGCGGTTTCGAGATCCATGGGAGGCGCGGCGATGTCAGACGCAGACATAGGGCTCAGGCGGTTCCGGTCAAAGTAGTACTACGCTACAAGAAGCGCTCCGGCGAGACCGTGACCCATGCCCGCCCCAGGCCCCTTCCAGAGAGCCCGGGGCCCCGTGCGCCAGGAACCCCGAACAGCACCGGTGGTCAGACCGCAGCCGGGCGGTGCGAGCGCCGACCGCTCCGCGGAACCGGCTTGGAATTCACCCGTCCAACCGCATAGTAACCAGCTCTCAAGATGTCAGGAGTGTCAGACACCGATGCGCATTCTTCTGTTTCTCGCAACTAACTTTGCAGTAGTCATGATCGCCAGCGTCACGCTGCGGCTGCTCGGACTCGACCGCTACGCGGCAGATGGCGGGCTCAACATGACCTATCTGCTCGTGTTCTGTGCGTTGCTCGGCATGGGCGGCTCGCTCGTGTCCCTGTTCCTCTCCAAATGGATGGCCAAACGCGGGACCGGTGCCCAGGTCATCGAGCAACCGGGTAACGCCACCGAGCGCTGGCTCGTTGACACCGTTGCCAGGCAGGCCAAGGCCGCCGGCATCGGCATGCCGGAAGTCGCCATTTTTCATTCGCCGCAACCCAACGCCTTCGCAACCGGCGCCAACCGCAACAACGCTCTGGTCGCTGTCAGTACGGGGCTGCTGCAGCACATGAACGAAGCAGAGGTCGAGGCCGTCCTCGGTCACGAGATCGGGCACGTCGCCAACGGCGATATGATCACGCTGACCCTCATTCAGGGTGTGGTGAACACCTTTGTGCTGTTCCTGGCCCGCATCGTCGGCACCTTCGTTGACCGGGCGGTGTTCAAGACCGAAGAAGGGGTCGGCATCGGCTACTACATCGTAACGATGATCTGTGAGGTTGTGTTCGGCATTCTCGCCAGCGCCATCGTCATGTGGTTCTCCCGGCGCCGGGAGTTCCGCGCCGATGTTGCCGGCGCGGATCTGGCCGGCCGACAGAACATGATCGCAGCGCTGCAGCGGTTGCAGCGCGCCAGCGAGATGCCGTCCGACCTGCCGGAAACCATGGCCGCTTTCGGTATCAGCGGCGGCATCCCCAGCGGTCTGCGCAAGCTCTTCTCGAGCCACCCGCCGCTCGAGGAGCGCATCGCCGCACTGCAGAACAGCGTCTGACCGGGACTGACCTGCGCCCTCCGGCCAGGTCGTCAAACGCCCCTCCGCCCGCCCGTCCCGCCGCCTGTGCGGCGGACGGAAACCAGTACACTGGCGGGTGCATGCATTCGCAGCAGCACCGGAGGACGCCGTGGCGCGCAAACACACCCCCACCCGCTCGGGGCAGCTCGTTCAGCTGGCCCACCGCTCGAGCGTGCTCGCAGACAATCCGCTCGGCGATCCGAACGAGCGGGTACTCAGTGTCTGGTTGCCGCCTGGCTACGATCGGCGCAAGGCCGGCCTGCCGGTGCTGTTCGATCTGGTTGGCTACACCGGCTCCGGCTTCAGCCACACGAACTGGAACAACTTCGCCGAGAACGTGCCGGAGCGGCTCGACAGTCTGAGCTCGAGCGGCACGCTGCCACCGTGCATCGTCGTGTTTCCGGATTGCTTCACCGCCCTCGGCGGTAATCAGTACATCAATTCCAGCGCCATGGGCCGCTACGCCGACTACCTCACGCGCGAGCTGATCCCCCTGGTCGACAAGAACTTCAACACCCTTGCGCACCGGGATCATCGGGGTTGCTTCGGAAAATCTTCCGGCGGTTATGGCTCGCTGGTTCACGGCATGAAGTACAGCCGTTACTGGGGCGCCGTTGCCAGCCACTCGGGCGACGCTGGCTTCGATTTCGTGTACCGGTCCGAATGGCCGGCCGTGCTGACCCGGCTGGAGCGCTTTGCAGAACCGCCCCCACGGCCCGACAAGCCCCCGCGGGCTCCCGGTAAGCGCGCCGCCACACTGCTCGCCAAGGGCATGGACGATGGCCGCATCCGGCGTTTTCTAGAGGCGATCTGGGCCACCGAACGCCCGTCTGGCGATGACATCATGGCGCTGATGCTGATAGCGATGGCAGCAACCTACGATCCCGATCCTAAGGCGCCAAACGGCTTCCGGGTGCCATACCGGCTCGACACCGGCGAGTTCCTCGACAGCCGCTGGAAGCGCTGGCTCGCCCACGACCCGGTGCAGCTGGCAGAGGACGCGGTGCACCGCAAAGGGCTGCGCAGCCTGAAGCTGCTCTACTTCGATTGTGGCTGGAAAGATCAGTACCACATTCACTTCGGCAACCGCCAGCTGGCCGAACGGCTGACCCGCTTCCGCGTGCCGCACCGTTACCAGGAGTTCGACGGCACCCATTCCGGCGTCGACCACCGAATGGATGTCAGCCTGCCGCTGCTCGCAAAAGCCCTGCGCTGAGGGAACGGTTGCGCAGGGCTCAGCCGGCAAGTTCGAGACAGCGTCGCAGCGTTTCGTCGAGCTCGGTCAGCTCCAGGCCCAGCTCCCTGAGGGCTTCGGCGTTGGAAGCCTCATCATCATGATCGAGCACGCCCAGCATTGCCCGGGTAAACGGCGGGTTCGCGAGCAGGCGCTCGAGCACCCAGGCCGCTGTGTACCCGAACCCGATCGGCAGCGAACGCACCTCGACCTGCTGCCCGAGCACCAGCGCTGCGCGCTGAATCAGGCTGGCACGGCTGAGCAGCTCCGGCCCCGGCAGGTCGAGGCTCTGCGTCGCTTCATCGCGCCGGCAGAGGGCTTGAAGCACCGCATCGATCACATCGCCGGCATAGATCGGCTGTTCCAGGCTCGCCGCACGAAACACCAGCGTCCGACCGGCGAGCGCGCGCTTGCGCAGCGCGGCCGAAGCATAGTCCCCTTCTCCGAGCACCATCGGCACACGCAGAATCGTTGCCGGAATGCTGCTTGCACGCAGCAGCGCCTCCGCCTCGCCCTTGCTGCGCAGGCAGTTGTTCTGCGCCTCCGGAGCGCTCCCGACGATGCTGAGGTAGACGATGCGGCGCACGCCCTGGCGTTCCGCCACCTCGAGCAATGACCGCGTGGTCGCCACGTGCGCGTCATGAAAGCTGTTGCCACGGCTTTCTTTGATGATGCCGACGAAATGCACCACCGAGTCGCAGTCGCCGAGCGCTTTCGAGAGCACGGCGGGATCGCGGTAGTCGCCGACGGTAACCGCATCACCCTCGAGGCCGGACAGCCGGGCTGCCGCTGTCGCCGAGCGGACCAGCGCACGCAGCGCAAGGGACGGGCTGGCAGACAACCTGCGCAGCAGCCGCCGCCCCAGGTGACCGTTTGCTCCGGTGACGAGGACGCCGCGGCTCTGGCCGGCCAACTCGTCCACAGCGGCATTTGATGTAACTGTCATGGTGCTCCTGAACTCTCAGTTCCCTGCCGCACGAATCGCGGGCGGCGGGTCATTCAACCCCGAGTATCGCCTTTCCAGACGTCGGTTGCGTTAGGCTCGGCGGCAAGCCCCCTGACCGCGCAGTGCATGGCAGCAACCGAACTCACCAGTGCCGCCCCCGTTTACCGCAGCCTCGCGGCTCCCGGCCGATGAGCAGCGCACCGGAATCCCGTGGCCGCTCGACCACGGAATCAACGCCGGCGGCTGACGGGCGTGCCAGCTATCTGACAGCTGCCAACGGCCTGACGTTGCTACGTCTGGTGCTCACAATACCCTCCGCGCTGGCCATCGCCGCCGGCCACTGGATCGCGGCCGCGGTCATGTTCACCGTCGCCGCCATCACCGACTACTTCGACGGCCGTCTCGCCCGGCGCCACAATCAGGCCAGCGTCATCGGCGGCCTGTTCGATCACGCAACGGATGCGCTCTACGTAACCAGCTGCCTCGCCGCAGCGGCGCTGAATGGGCAGATCATCGCGCTCCTGCCCGTGCTGATCCCCCTGGCGTTCACCCAGTACCTGCTTGATTCAAAGGTATTGGCCGGTCAGCCACTGCGTGGTAACCGGCTCGGCCGCTTCAACGGGATTGCCTACTTCACCCTCGCCGGCGTCTGCATCGGGCAGCCGCTGCTGGTGCAGCTCGGGCTGCCGCTCCCCGCAGTTCTGGTCTCGCTGGCAGCGCTGGCGCTGTGCGCAACTACCCTGCTATCAATGCTGATCCGCGGCGTTTACTGGTGGCGCCTCCGCCGGCCCGGCAGCGGCTGAGCCGCTGTCGCAACCTCTTGCTCAGCCGCTGCCGAGCGCGTACACGGCATCTTTGAAGTCGTGGCTGAACGGGTGCCAGAACCCGGGCATGAGCTGGGTCATGCAGATCCCGATCAGGTTGGCCTCGGGGGCAATCCAGGTATGCGTACCCGCCATACCGCCCCAGTGGAACTCGCCGGCCATGGTAGCCGGCTCATCCGGCGTAAGCGTCGACTTGAGCGCAAGCCCGAGTCCGAAGGTGGTCCCGGGCATGTCCCACATGGGAAAACTGACCCCTACCCCGGCCGCACATTCGTTCTGGCGCATCCGCACGAGCGTCTCGGGCTGGAGCAGCCGAACGCCGTCCCACTCGCCGCCGTTGGCCAGCAGGCGCATAAACGACAGGGTGTCGGCAACCGTCGATACCAGGCCCCCGCCGCCGGACTTGAAACGGCGGTGCTGGGTATACAGCCCCGTCTGCGGATCATCCGCCCGGTTCAGCCCCGGCTTGGTTGGATCCAGAAGGTCGACCGGCGCATACATCGCGATGAAGCGATCGCGCTTGGCTTTCGGAACCCAGAAGCCGGTGTCCGGCATCTTGAGCGGCGCAAAGATCTCCGCTTCGAGAAAGTCATCAAAGGCCTGTCCTGACACCACTTCGACCAGCCGTGCACAGACGTCAGTCGCGAGGCTGTAGCGCCACCGCGTGCCGGGCTGGTAAGCGAGTGGCTGCTCCGCCAGCCGGTCGCAGAGCTCGGCCAGGGAAACGTCGTTCATGCCGAAGACGTCGAGGCCATTCTGCAGATAGGTACTGTCGATGAGCGAGAACGGCTCGATGAAGCCGTAGGACCAGCCCGCCGTATGGCTCAGCGCATGGCGCACGAGAATGGGGCCCGCGGCCGGCTCAACATCTGCCGCCGTCTGCGCATCGGCCTTCAACACCTGCGGATTGGCGAAGGCAGGCAGGTACTGAGCGATCGGGTCGTCCAGCTGCACAAGACCCCGCTCGACGAGCATCATGACCGCAACCGTCGTAACCAGCTTGCTGTTCGAGTACATGCGGTAGATCGCATCTTCCGGCAGTGGGGATCCGGCGTCGAGATCGAGATAGCCAGAGCGATGGCGATCGATCACTTCGAGGTCTTTGAGAATGATCGTCTCAACGCAGGGAAGAAAAGACTGGTCGACATACCAGTCCATCTTGTCGTGCAGCGCTGCCAGCGCCTGCTGTTCACCCATGGTCAGGTTCCGGAGTGGTGGCTTCGACGCGCAGTCTGCTAGAACGTAAAACCAAAGCCAACGGTGTAAATGAGGTCCGTTTGCTCGGCACCCTCCGGCGGCTTGGTTTCGTGTACCGCATCGACGCGTGCATGCGCACTCCAGAAGTCGCTCAGCATGAACCGGACACCGGTGTTGGCCTTATAGACCTCGCCGCGGCCCGCATCGAAGATCGTCAGCACCTCGTGCCCATAGAAGTACTCAATCCGCTCCGGCTGCAGCCAGCGCCGGTAGTCTAAGGCCCAGCGCGCCGCCGGGTTGCTCTCGCTCTCACCGTCCAGATCCTCGAACACCTGATTGAAACCGAGCTCGGTCGACAGCGAGGAGATGCTGGTGTCGAAGAACTGGTGGCCGAGGCTCAGGCCGACCGTGATCCGCTGATCGATGTTCTTCAGCTCGTCCTGAAAATAGCCGACGTTGCCGACCGCGTACCAACTTGGCCGAAAGTAGTAGCGCAGCCCGTAGCCGCTATCGAGCTGGTTGCGGGTGGTCTCCCCATCCGCTTCGTCCTGGTTCCAGTTCACGAACACACGGTTTTCGTACTTGCCGCGCGTCGCGATGGACTCGAAGTTGACCGCGCTGGATTCGGTCTCGCTGTTGCCGGTGGAGAGCACGTAGCCGAGATCGAGGCGACTGGTCCAGCTGTTGTCCAGGCTTGTCGCCGATACATAGTTCTCTACCGCCCGGGTGAGATCCGCAATCGCAATGGGCTGCGTTCCAGCATCGGTCTGCAGGACCTGCTGCTCGTCTTCGATCGCCAGCACGCCGGTGAGCTCGCTGCCCGTTGCAGTCTTGAGCTGCATCGGCTCAGCCTTCTCGATGTTCACGACCTGGTCGGCCGGGATGGGCAAGGCGCCGAAGAGATCACTGTCGAGCAGCACCGTACCGCCGGCAATGGACTTCACGGTACCGCTCATGCGGTCGCCGTTCGCGAGCATCACGACATCTGCGGCGGCGCCGCCGGACAGCAGAAGCAGCAGCCACAGTACCTTTCGAATCTTCATGAACGGATCTCCAGCGACCGCTGTCGCGGCCGGCTCACTAGTCTTGGAATAAGAAGGGAACGTT
Source organism: Pseudomonadota bacterium (assembly GCA_038757945.1). Classification (GTDB taxonomy): domain Bacteria; phylum Pseudomonadota; class Gammaproteobacteria; order Pseudomonadales; family Azotimanducaceae; genus CALHVX01. The sequence continues at coordinate 14,023 of JBCDGJ010000083.1, read as the reverse complement.
GCGGCTCCATTGCGGAGCCGCCGGTTGATGGCTAGCAGCCTGCTAGTGGGTGATCACCCGGGGCAGAGTTTTGGCCTGTTCGACCCAGTCCGCGACCTGCTTGGCCGAAGGCAGAGAACGCACGAGCTTCTTCTCGTTGTTCACCTCTTCCATTTTTGCAGCAAGATTGTCGGCATTGCGCTGTGCAAGCTCCGGCACCGTATCAACGCCAGCAGCTTCCAGCAGTTCGCTGTACTCGCCGCCCACCCCCTTGATCCGGCACAGGTCGGCGTGATTGACGAACCGCAGGATACGGCTCTTGTCGATCCCGCTCTGCTCGACAATTTCGGCCCTGCCCTTTGCGGTCGCCCCCTTCTCCAGCAGTTCTTCGCAGGAATCGATCCCTGCACCCTTCAGCTTCTCTTCGAAAGCCGGTCCAATGCCTTCGATCGTGGTCAGGCTGGTCATTGTTCTCTCCTCATGGCTCAGCAATATGGATCACGGTTGTTGTCACCGCCGCTCCCTCCGGGCCCACCCGGCGGGACTCCGCGACCCTGACGGCGGCTCGACACGCAGCTTAAGCAGGTTGCTCCGGCGACAGGGTAAAACTACTGTAAATCATCCCCGATTGGCAGGCGCGGCAGGGCGAAGGTGAAGCTCGAGCCCTGGCCCGGTTCGCTCTGAACCGAAATGCTGCCACCGTGACGCTCCGCCACGGTCTTCGCAAACCGCAGTCCCAGACCGGCGCCCCGCTTGGGCGCCAGCTGCGGATCGCTGCTGCGGTAGTACGGTTCGAACAGGCGCGGCAGATCAGCTGCCGGAATGCCGGGACCACAATCGTCAATCCGCACCCGCACCGTCGCAGCGGACAGCGCCAGGCCAACCTCCACCGGTGCCGCCTCTGCCCCGGGCGCTGGCGCGCTGTACTTGATCGCATTGCTCAGCAGATTGACGAAGGCACGTTCCAGCAGTTCACCGTTGCCCTGCACCCAGACCGGCTCGTCAACTGCATCAATAGCCGATCTGTCGACCGGCACGCGCGCCTCCGTCGCCAGCACATAGAGCTGATCCAACGCGTTGCCCAGCGTGTCGAGCAGATCCAGCTCGTAGGTCTCCACCACCGGCTGGCTTTCCAGTCGGGACAGCTGCAGAAACTGTTCAGAAACGGCAAGGCTGCGCTGCGCATAGCGCTCGATCTCCGACGCCAGCGGCGCGTCCGGCTGCCGCCGAATCAGCGCCAGAATCGAGGTGATCGGTGATCGAAGGTCATGGGAAACAAACGCCAGGGCTTCCTCCCGCAGGCTCTGGGCGGTGCGTACCTCGGTGATGTCCGTGACGATGATGGCCCAATCAGGAAGCGCCGGGCTTCCACGCTCGCTCGTTGCATCGCTGTCGAGCCGGGCACCGTACAGGTAGCCGAGACGATCTCCGGCCAGGCGCACCTCGAAGCCAACGGGCTCTCCGGTGAGCAGCACCTGGCGCCAGAGCTCCTGCCAGTTCTGCCCGAGCGGCAGCACCAGCTGCTGCTCCAGGTAGGCAAAGGGATCAGCCATCGGCGCACGGCTACCCAGCAGCTCATGAAACGCCGTGTTGACGAACTCGACCTCGCCGAGCGCCGACAGCACCAGCACGCCGTTACGCATCTGCTCCAGGGCTTTCTGGCCCGTATCCCGCGCCAGCCGTACCCGCTCTGCTTCCCGCTTCAGCAGCCGGATGCGTAACGCCAGCCCTTCGCCAGGCAGGCTCGCTGGTCGTCGCTCCTCTGCACCCAGGCCAGCCAGCGCACCGCGTAACAGCTGCTGTTCCAACGGCGTAAACCCTGCAGGCTCAGGTTGCACCATGGGGCCGGGCGCCAGCTGCAGCGCGCGCCCGTCAGGCAAGCGGACATCCAGCACGCGACGCCCGGTTGCGCTGGTCCAGCCCGCAGCCTGCGGCGCGGGAGCGCCTCGGCCCTCGCTGCATTCGAGCTGCAGCAGCCGCGCCAGCTGATTCAGCTGCCTGATCCAGTGCGCCGATTCATCCTCGATCGTCGGCATCGGCAGCTGCGGCTCTACGGCACCCAGCCGCAGCATTTCCTGGTCGACGTAGCGCCAGGCGATCTCATGCCGGCGCCAGGACCAGAACGGATAGGCAATGAGCGCAGCGAGCGCACCCGCGCTGAGCGGCAGGACTATGCCGACAACGAGCAGCAGCGCGCTGGCGAAGAGCGGCAAGCCAATCAGCAGCAGGGTCAGGCCGAGCATGCCTTTCGGAGCCAGCCGCGGCAGCAGCAGCGCGGCAAGGCTGGCAATCGTGATGCAGAGCAAGATCTGCAGCCAGCGTGGCGCTGGCGCAATGAGCTGATCCTTGAGCAGAGCGTTCAGCAGGTTGGCGTTGTATTCGACCCCTGAGATAGGGCGGCCCTCGCCGGATACCGGGCTCGTCACCCAATCGGCAATGCCAGCGGTGGTCAGACCGAGGAGCACGATCTTGCCGGCAAGGACACCGGCAGCCAGATCGCCGGACAGCAGATCCAGGGCTGAAATCTGCGGCACCGAGCCTGGCGGCCCAGCAAACGGAATGCGGACGTAGCCGCAGCGCTCGACGGTGAAACCGGCCGCCGGCGGGCGCTGCTCACAGTCTGCAAAGTCAGCAGCGATGCGCTCCGGGGACCCGGCCAGTGCGCGCGCCAGCTCAAGCATGGCGTGACGCCAGACCGGCGCACCAACGCCCTCGTATAAATAGGTGCCGCGGGAAATCGAGTCGTTGTCGAGCTCGAGGTGCACGTGGCCGAGAAGGTCAGCCTCCGCCAGCAGCTCGGGATACGGCAGGATCTCCACCGGTGGCTGGCCGATCGCCAGCACGTCGACGATGATCGGTAACACCGAGCTCGTTGCTGCATCCAGCGACCGGGCCAGCGCGCGGTCGGCCGCTGGATCCGTGACGCGGCTGTAGACGATGTCGACGAACAGCGCGTCGGGAGCGCCGGCCGCGACGCGATCGAGCAGCCTGGCCTGCAGGTCCCTGGGCCAGGGCCAGGTGCCATATGCGCTGAGCGTCTGCTCATCGATACCGACGATCACAATTCGCTCATCAAGCGACAGCGGGACGCGTTGAATCACGGCGTCGTAGAGCAGCTGATCGAGCGGCTCCAGCCAGTCCCGCTGCGCAGCGAGCGCGGCACAGCCCACCAGCACCAGAAACAGCGCAGCAAGCTCGAGCCGGTAGCGGGACAGCTTCACTAAAGCAGCAGCAGCAGCGGCAACAACAGCAGCGCTGGTTGCCACCAGGGCACGGGGTCCCGGACCTCGACCTGCATCGTCTCTGGCGGCCCGTCAAGTTCACCGCTGAGCGGCCGCACCTCGACGGTATAGGTCCCGGACGGCAGCGGATCGGAAACAAAAGGCAGCGCAGCGCCATCCGGAATACGGGTGGTAACGGCCGGCTGCTCCGCACCGGAACCGCTGATCGTCAGCTCGTAGTCGACGAACGCCTCAGCCTGCCAGCTGACGCTGAGGGGGCGTCCGTTCTGATGCGCACCGGTAGCCACCGTCAAACCAGTCACCGCAGCGGGGGCCACCGCAACTGACGCCGGTTCCGAAAACGGACCCGACTCCGCTTTGACACGCCAGAAGTACTGACCCGGGCGGACCGCGATCGTGTCGGCAACGGGCAGCGAAGGGACGGTGGACCGGTAGCGTTGCGGGCTGCTGAGGTCCCGATCAGTACCAAGCTCCACCACGTAGTGTGCGGCTGCCGCGACCGGTGACCAGCGAAGGACCTCGTCCCTGGTAAGCACCCGCGCACTCTGCGGCTGCGGCCGCGGCACCTTCAGGGTCAAGGGGCGACGCGCATCGAGGCCCTGCAGGCCGCTGCTGGCCACCGCCCGGACGTCAAGCCGGTAACGGCCCGGCGGATAAGCCGCCAGGGGCAGCTCGGGCTGCTCGAGCGTCAGCGCCGCAACCTGCACCAGGGGCTGCGCGGCGAGATCGTAAAGCTCTGCCCGGTAGGCCGTTGCGCCGGAAACGGCCGGCCAGCGCAGCACGGTATCCGCGGCGAGAACGAGCGCACCACTGCCCTCGAGCTGCGGCGCCGGCAGCAGCGGTTCCTGTACGACGCCGCTCGGGCTGGCCACCAGCCCGGTGCCGGCCGGGACCGCAGCCACCGTCTGCTCTTGTTCGTAGTCGACCGCACCGGTCAGAGTTTCCAGGCGGCTGGTAGGCACTGCTGATGCATCGCGCCGCACGCCGAGCCGAAATTGTGTGCCCCGAACAGCGGCGATTCCGGTGGGTGTCCAGACCCGGAAGCTGGATGCACTGCCCTGCCGCACCACCCGAACGTTGCCGCCGCCGCGGTAGAGCCGTAGATGAGAATCAACCATGCCGGAGGCGCCGTGCGCGGTCAGCACGTTGAACAGCACCTCGCTGTCAGCTCCGATCTCGAGCTCGGTACCGTCGGCAAAACGAACCAGCGCAAAGCCATCGGCGGTGAGCAGTCGCGCGCCCATCTCGAGCAGCGCGCCTGCCACGATCGGCGCGCCATCATCCGATCGGACGGTACCGCGCACAGCAAGCACCTCGACGCTGGCCGGCTGCTTGACAAGCCAGCCCACCGGAATGCGCAGCCGAGTGCCGGCACGCAGCCGCGCAGGGTCGGCCAGCCCGTTGTGGCGGGCTATGCGTGGCGCGAACGAGGCGGATCCGCAGTGCAGGCGCGCGACGGACCAGAGGTCGTCGCCGGGGCGCAGGGTGTAGTTCCAGTCTTCGGCAAAGCCGGCGCCCGCAGCAAACAGCAACCACAGCAGCAGCGCCTGCGTGCGTCGCAGCGCGATACGGCGCAGATCGTGCCCAGGAGTGCGGTCAGTCGCCGTCGGCCATAACCGGCTCGAGCCGGTAGCCGTGCTGGTAAATCGTTTTGATCCGGTAGCCATTGTCCGGCGTTATCTTGAGATTCTTTTTCACCCGGCTGACGTGCATGTCAACGGTCCGCGTGTTGAGCCCGCTGACCTGCCAGATGTCCTTGAGAATCTGCTCACGGGCCAGCAGCTTGCCGAGATTCCGGAACATGTAGAGCGCAAGATCGAACTCTTTTGCGGTCAGTTTAACCTGCTCCCCGCTCAGATACGCCTCCCGGCTCTGGGGCAGAAAGCGGTACGCACCAACCACCAGATCGATCTCCGTACCCCCCAGGCGCCGGCCAAGGGAAAGCACCCGGGCCAGAAACTCGCCGCGACTCGCTTCCTTCACCATGTAGTCGTCGGCGCCCGCCGTCAGCGCGGAGACGATGTCGGCTTCAGAGTCGCGCTGGGTGACAAACAGGATCGGCACATGCCAGTTCAGCAGCGCTCGGAGTTCCTTCAGCACCTCGATACCCGGCTTGTCGGGCACCTCCCAGTCCAGCACCACCAGATCGTAGTCCGTCTCGGAGCGCGCGACAGCAAGAAGCTCGTTGCCCGCCTCGAAGTGCCGCACGCGGTGGCCCGCTTCCTCGAGCCAGCCGCAGATCATCGCTGCCTGCGCCGGATCGTCTTCCAGAACCAGTATGTTCATCTGCTTTAAGCCGCCACGACAGCGATGGTGCAGGGAGTACCTGCTGCCACCTCGAAGGTGTGCGCGGGCCCGGGCTGCTCCCCGGACCCGGCGGTGAGCCTCAGAGATCGAGGCCCAGGTTGTCGAGCACTTCCATCGGCACGTAGTTGCGGCCCTGTGGAATGTTGAGACTCTTGGCGTACTGGTTGACCGCCTTGATGGTCCTCGGCCCCAGCCGACCATCGACGCCACCAACGTCGTAGCCCTTGCCGTCGAGCGCTTCCTGCAGCCCTTCGACCAGCGCGGGCGTTGCATTGACCTCGCAGAGCACGGTCTGCCAGGACATGCGGGCGGGTTCCACCACCTCACGCTTGGTGACTGTCCGGTACTCCGCTGGAATCTCAATTCGCCGCTGCTTGGCTGCCTCGACCAGCTTGGTGACCTCAACGGTGTCGTAGACCGCCGGAATCGTGACCTCGCGCGTGGTGGCCGGCGTTTTGACCACCCGACGCTCGACGGACTTCGTCACCGCTGGCACTTTGACCTCACGGGTCGAGGCCGCCGTATCGATCACCCGACGCTCGACCGTCTTGTACGTGGCCGGCACTTCTACCAGGCACATCAGCTCTCCGGTCGCATCCACGGTCTGCGACAGCGCAGCGGATCCGTAGGTTGAAGCAGAGCCTTTCTTCCAGACGGTTGTTGCCGGCTTGTCGAGCACACGTTCGGTGACGGTGCGGTAGGTGGCCGGGACTTCTACGATTCGGTTCGTTGCGGGCCGCACGACGACCTCCTCAGTCACCGTTTCATAGGTTGCCGGAACAACTTCCAGCCGGCTGCTCGCCTCTTTGACCAGCACCCGCTCGGTGACCGTTTCGTAGCGCGCCGGGATCACCTCAAAGCGCTCGCTCGCTTCTTTGACCAGTACGCGCTCGTCGGTCGCTCGATATTTCTCCGGGAACAGCACCCGGGCATAACACTCGCCGGCTTTCGCGTTCGGGGGGAACAGCGTGCCATCGTCTACCGGACCATCCTCCGCGGGTACGGCGCTGCGGGCCGTAGACAGGCTGTCCTCGAGCGCGGCTATCCGGGACTCGCGGCTCGACAGCTCCTGCTCCAGGGCGCGGATCCGCGCTTCGCGCGAATCGATCTCCCGGTTCAGCTCGACCGCCTCCGTAGCGCTGGCTGCCGCTGTGCTGTCGCTTACCGCTGCCGAATCGGTAGCCGTACTAGAGCAGCCCCCGGCAAAGACCAGTGCCGACAGGAACGCCGGTGCCAAAAATCGGTTCATCACTCTTCCCACTTCAACTCTCCTTAACAGGAACGCCCGAGGAACGCTTCGCGTCCGCAACAAGACAATCTTCCAGACAAAACAACTCACAGCCTGCGGAAGATTTGTGATTGCGATCTACGGTGCTTTCCCCTGCGGCGAACGAAACGAACTGTTCGGTCGCCAAACATACGCGCCCCAGTTCGCAGGGCAAGCGTTCGGCAAGGGGGTTACGCGTTTTTTACGTCGGTAGAGCGCGATCGCCTTCTACCGCGAACACGCCTTGCACGGATCGACGCAGAAAGCGCAAGACTTCGGCCGGGGCGAGAGGCGCGCTACACTCGCGCGCGGTCGAGACCATAAACGCTAACAACCGAGCGAGTACTGCAGTGACTTCCATCCCCCTAGGCAGCCCCATCGGTGACAGCACCGGCACGCTGATCGAACAGCTTGGCGGCATGAGCAATCGCCACGGGCTGATCAGCGGTGCAACGGGCACCGGCAAGACCGTCACCCTGCAGGTCCTTGCCGAGGGCTTCGCCCGGGCCGGCGTGCCAGTGTTTGCGGCGGACATCAAGGGTGATCTATCGGGCATTGCGGCGCCGGGCAAACCGCATAAGGAGATCAACCGGCGCCTTGGCCTGATGCCGACGCTCGCCTACGAGCAGACCGGTTATCCGGCCGTCTTCTGGGACATCTTCGGGAAGAGCGGTCATCCGGTGCGCACTACCGTATCGGAGTTCGGACCGCTGATCCTGGCCAACCTGCTGGAGCTGAACGACACGCAGACCGGCGTGCTCTATGCCTGTTTCGCCATCGCCGACGACGAGGGCCTGCTGCTGCTCGATCTGAAGGATCTGCGCAGCCTGCTGAACTGGATGGCTGAAAACCGCAAGGCGCTGGCGGCCGAGTACGGCAATATCGCCACGGCGTCCGTGGGCGCTATCCAGCGGCGCCTGCTGATCCTCGAGGAACAGGGGGCGGAGCACTTCTTCGGCGAGCCGACGCTCAGCCTCGCAGACCTCATGCGCACCGACTTCAGCGGCAAGGGGCTGATCAATCTGCTCGATGCCACGCGGCTGACGCAGACCGCGCCGCGGCTCTATGCGGCGTTCCTCATCTGGCTCCTGTCCGAGCTGTTCGAGGAGCTGCCGGAGCGCGGCGATGAGGACCTGCCGGTACTCGCCTTGTTCTTCGATGAAGCCCATCTGCTGTTCCGGGACGCGCCCAAACCCCTGCTGGAGAAGATCGAGCAGGTCGTCCGGCTGATCCGCTCCAAGGGTGTTGGGGTGTACTTCATCACCCAGATACCAACGGACGTTCCGGATCCCGTGCTCGGCCAGCTCGGCCTCAAGATTCAGCATGCGCTGCGAGCCTTTACGCCGCGCGACCGGCGGGTCGTGAAAGCCGTCGCCGACAACTTTCGCACTAATCCCGATATCGACGTGCAGCAGGTTGTCACGGAGCTCGGCACCGGCGAAGCGCTGGTATCGGTACTCGACGAGAGCGGCGCGCCCACCCCGGTAGAGGCGACCCTGATCCGGCCGCCGGAATCCAGGATCGGCCCGCTGCCGGCAAAGCAGCGCAAGGAAATTCGCAAGCGCTCACCGATATCCAGCCACTACGACACGTCCCTCGACCGGGAGTCGGCCTATGAGCTGCTCCAGCAGCGCGCCGAGCTGGCTGCCCGACGGGAACAGGCGGAGCGGGCGGCCGAGGAGCGCGAAAGCCGCGGCCGATCGAAGTCCAAGCGCCGCGGACGATCGCGACAGAGCGCGGGTGAAGCGATGTTGAAGAGCGCCGCCCGCTCTGTCGGCCGGTCGCTGGGCTCGAGGCTCATTCGCGGCCTGCTCGGCTCGCTGCTGAAGTAGCACGCAGAATCTGGGGGCAATCGTCTATGAAGAAAATTCTCTCAACGCTGGCAGCGCTGGCCATCGTCGGTCTGGCGGCGCTGTTCGACATCGATCTGGACGCGCTCCGGAATCCGGCCGGCAGCGACGGCGACAAGACCGCTACCGGCACACCACAAACCGCCCCGCGGCGGGCAGCGAAGACGTCGGACACCACCCCCAGCTCCGGGGCCGTCGCTCAGGCCTTCGCGGAACGGGTCAGCGATCGCATCCTGGTCGACAGCGGGCGGGTCATCAAGGTGCTGCCGCCGGACAATGACGGCAAGCCCCACCAGCGCTTCATCGTCCAGGTTCAGCCACGGTTAACCGTCCTTGTGGCACATAATCTGACACTGGCCCCGCGCATCGAAAATCTGCGCGCCGGCGATCGCGTCAGATTTAAGGGCGAATATGAATACTCAGCTAAAGGCGGCGTTGTGCACTGGACCCACCATGATCCAAAAGGGTGGCGCGAAGGGGGCTGGGTCGAACACCAGGGTCAACGTTATGAGTGACCTGCAACCGGAGGACCTCCCATGCTGACCGGAACACTCAAAGAAACTGGCCTGCGAACGCTTAGCGTCCTCCTGTGTTGCGCCGGCCTGCTTTCGATATCCGCTACGGCGCTGGCAGCGGGCGATCGGCAACCCGGCTGGATCGGCAACTGGGTGCTGAACGAGGAGCGCACCCAGGCTATTCAACCCGAACAGCCGGAGAGCCGTAACTGGCTCCCAACGGGTCGCGTCAGCACGAGCGTCTCGGTCGGCGGCATACCGCTACCGCGCACCGGCGGTAAGGTGCCTGCGGCCAGCGAAGGATCGGCTACTGATCCCGTAGTACTGCGCATCAAGGCCCTGACCATCACCGCACCCGACGAAAAGCAGGTCGTTCTTCAGTACGGCACGCTCGACTCCGAAACCCTGCACCGCGGCAACTACCGCGGCGCGCGCAGCGCCTGGGACCGTAAGGGCCTGAAGACCCGCTACCAGAGCACTCAACGTAAAGTAGAGCATCGCTACGAACTGCAGCAGGACGGCAGCCTGCTCGTTACCACGCTGATCAAGCCGAACGGTGCCAAGCGTCGCACCTACCTGCAGCTGTTCGAGCGCCCGGCGGAAGCCGGAGCGTCGTAACGGCGCGGCGACACCGTCGGTTGGCGTTTGGACTCCGGCGAGCAACTGTTCCACACTAGACCTATCGGAACAGGGACTACCGTCATGGCAATTCGCCCGCCGCTTCACGTCATCGGATCTGCAGCAGTTGCGTGCATCGGCGTGCTCCTGTCCTGCGCCGCCCACGCGGCCTACACGATTCAGATCGGCGCCTTCCGAAACCCGAGCATGAGCTTTACCGCCGGTGCTGCGCAGGTAGCGTCGGTCTACGTCACCGAACGCAGCAACGGCATCAAGGCGCTGTCCGTCGGCAGCTTTGACAGCCGGGCTGCAGCAGCCGATGCGTTGAGCACGCTCCAGGACGAGTATCCGGATGCCTACATCGCAACGCTGAGCGAGTCGGCGATGCTGTTCGACGGCAGTGCTGCCGCGCCACCGCCGTCGACCAGCAACATCGCCGTACGCGATGGACCGTCCAACACCGAGCAGGCCCTGCTCGACCGGCTCAGCGACGCCGAGCGCAGCCGCGTCGTCTATCTGGATGGCGTGCTCCATATGAAAAGCGGGTCCGATTTCGTTCCGCTGACCGAGTACAACAGCAACTGACCACCCGCGGGGAGGGTCGGACCGGGCGCGCCGTCCGCTACGTCGAAGCGGACAAGAGCGGCTTGCTGCCGCACCGCTCTCGACGTTCGTCACCGCCCCTGATCGATAGATGATGTCTATCTTTTCGATCTAAACAATCTACTTCCTCTCGAAGTCCCAGTCCCTAAACTGGCGCCAGCTTTTTGAGGAGTTACCCATGCAACGTTTTGTACCCGATGCCACTTTTCGCACCCGCGTCCGCGATGAATCGATCGGTGGCGACAACCCGTTCCGCTGGCAGGACGTGACCAGCGACGAAATCTTCGCCAACCGCAAGGTGGTCGTCTTCGCTCTGCCCGGCGCCTTTACGCCGACCTGTTCAAGCACGCACCTGCCGCGCTACGAAGCGCTCTACGAGGCCTTCAAGGCGCAGGGGGTAGACGACATTTACTGTCTGTCGGTGAACGATGCGTTCGTGATGTACCAGTGGGGCAAGCACATTGGCGCAAAGAACGTAAAGATGCTCCCGGACGGAAACGGCGAATTCACCCGGAAGATGGGCATGCTCGTGTCCAAAGACAACCTCGGTTTCGGCCTGCGCTCCTGGCGCTACGCCATGGTGGTCGACAACAAAGAGATTCAACAGCTGTTCGTCGAGGACGACTTCGGTGACAACTGTCCTACCGATCCCTTCGAGGTCTCCGACGCGGACACGGTTCTTGCGTGGCTGACCGGAGCAGCGACGCCGAGCGAAAAGCCCGCGCGGCTGGCTTTTGTGGGCTAGGGCGCAGGCAGCCGGAGAGCGGTAGAAGGAAGGGCGGCTACCACATAGCGACCGGCCGCCCGATGACGGGCCGATAGGCGCCGAGCAAGCCGCTTTCCGGAACGACCCGGGCAGGCCCCGAGAGCCCGCCCGGACAAACCGCTAATCGAGCACCGGGATCCTGATTTTCTGCCCCGGGTAGATCTTGTCCGGATCCTCAATGACCTCGCGGTTGGCCTCGAAAATCTCCGGATACTTCATGCCGTTGCCGTAGAACTCCTTCGCGATCGCGTAGAGCGTGTCGCCCTTCTGGATCTCGTAGTAACGGGTGCCAGGCAGCACGCCCGGGAATTCCACGGAAGGTGTTTCGGCGCTGGCGGCCGTGCTTGGCGTCGCCGCTGGCGCAATTGTCGGGATCGGCTCGTCAACTTCGATGTCATCGGCGATGACCTTCTCGACCCCTTCGACGTTGCCCGCCATCAGGATCGCTTTCTCTTTGGCGACCGCCGTTTTGGCAACGCCCGACAGCGTGACGACGCCATCGTCGAACTTGACGTCGATCGGCTTGACGCCCGGATTGTTCGCTTCCAGGTGCTGCAGGATGTTCAGTCCCGCCTCGGCATCGGTCGTGAACAGCTTCTTTCCCATCCCCTTGGCAAAGTCATACAACGAACCCAGCATTTCTCCCCCTGCCGCTCTATTCGGCTTTGGTTGTTCGGCTTCAGTTATTCAGCTTCAGTGACACGTTCGCTGTTTCTGCTGCGCGGCTGTCTACTTTTCGAAGCGCCTGTTGCTTTAACGATGAAGCGCCAGACGCAGCAGCGCCGTTCAGCTTGCGACGTTGGAACAGAATCGTACCAGTGATCCGCCAGGCCCGTCCGTCAGCACGTACAGGCAGCCTTCAGGTCCTTCACGCACTTCCCGAATCCGGGCACTGAGTTCCGGAAAGGCAGCATGGTCCTGTGACGACTGCCAGTCTGCGCCGAGCTCGACCCGCCGCACCTGCTGGTTAACAAGCGCGCCCACCAGCAGGTCGCCGCGCCAGTCCGCGAAGCGTTCGCTGGTGACGATCGTGAAGCCGGCAGGCGCGATCGATGGAACCCAGACCATGTGCGGTTCGCTGACCCCTGCGAGCGCCCTGAACGGGGACACCGCGGCGCCGGTGTAGTCGGTGCCATAGGTGGTAGCGGGCCAGCCGTAATTGGCGCCGGGCTTGAGCAGGTTGATCTCGTCACCACCGCGCGGGCCGTGCTCGTGCAGCAGGATACGACCGTCCGACGTCACCAGCAGACCTTGTGGATTCCGATGCCCGAAGCTATAGATGGCATCTTCGGCCGTGGCGTCGCCGACGAACGGGTTGTCGGCGGGAATGGAACCGTCGTCGTTCAGACGCACCGTCTTACCGAGCAGCGAGGTGAGATCCTGCGCGGCCTCCCGGTAGTTGAAGCCGTCGCCGGTGGTGATCAGCAGGGTCCCGTCATCGAGAAAGGCCAGCCGGCCGCCGTAGTGCACGGGCGTATCTTTCAGGGGCGCCGCGGTAAATATTGCGCGTACGTTCTCGAGCGCATTACCCGAGAGCCGGGCCCTGACGACCCGCGTAGCATTGGCCTCGGGGGTGCCGTGAGCCAGGGTCAGATAGAGCTCACCATTGTCCGCGAAGGCCGGATGCAGCACGACATCCATCAGCCCACCCTGGCCGGCGAAGTACACCGGGGGGACACCGTCGACGGTGCTGAGCGAGCCGTCGGGCTGCAACCGTTTGAGCTGACCACTGCGTTCCGTTATGAGAACGTCGCCGTTCGGCAGAAAGGCAAGGGCCCAGGGATAGTCGAGCCCGGATGCCAGGGTCTCCATTGCAGCAGCCGCAGCCGGCGTGAGCAGCACCGCTGTCGATAGCAGCAGCCCGGCCAGACGGCCGATCGCCCGGCGAAGTAGAAAGGCAAAACTTCTTTTCATAATCCTGGCTCCATGCTGCCGTGTAGCGCCGTGATGAGCGATACTGCCTTCGCCGCTGCTACGAGACAACGACCATGCACCGCCTGCCCCGTCTGACCCTTGCCTGGCTTGCAGCCGCCGTGGCGACCCTGGTACTGGCGAGCCTGGCCGCAACTCAGGGCGCACTGGCAGCCCTGTCTTCGCTCGCCGTAGCCGCCGGAGAGATTTCCCCATCGCTGTGGCTCGAAACGGCCTGGCGCGACCTGCTCGGGCTCATCGAAGTTGGATCGATGCCCGTCGCCATCGCCGTCGCCCTGCTGCTCGGGCTGCTGATCACCGGGCTCATCCTGCGCTTTATTCCCGTCACGCAGCGCCCGACCTGGCGCATGATCGGCTATCCGCTCGCGGGCGCGGTCGCGCTTTACGCCATGCATACGCTGCTGTCGATGGCGTTCGGCGGCATCGTTCCGCTGGCAGCGGTCCGCGAATCCTCGGGGATGCTACTGCAGATGGCCGCTGGTGCAGTGGGTGGCGCCGTCTTTGAACGCTTAAGCCGCGTACCGACAGCCGCCTGAGACGACCAGCGACCACGCGCTCCGGGATGCCGCACACCGACGCAAACCCATGAACTGGTGGTGGCTCTTACTGATCGCCCGCGGACAACGGCTGGCCCGTCATCCGCGCGGCTGCCTGGTCCTGCTGATCGCGCTGATCGCGGCCCACGGGGCGACGGCGGCGGACGAAATCACGTTGAACGGCGTCACCATTCAATCGTCCCAAACGGCCATCATTCTGCAGCCCGGCGACAGCCTCGAGATCGGCTACCAGAGCCGGAACATGCAGGATCGCCTGAAGGCAGCTGCTGATGAGGGGACGCTGGTCGCCATTGGTACCGAAACCTGGCTGTTCCAGCCCCCGTCCGGACGCTGGCGCTCCATCGTCAAGCTGGTTACGCCCCATCGCAAGCTGAGCGCAAAGGTGTT
>JBCDGJ010000082.1:0-20595 GCA_038757945.1 Pseudomonadota bacterium | reverse complement strand
GTTCGGCCATTTCAGTCCCAATCCAGCGCGCTGTTCCGGATCCAACACATCGAGGACCGCAAGGCCCGCGACCAGACTGAAGCCAGCCGCGTGGGACGGTGGCAGCGCCAGAGGGATCGCCATAGATACCGCGATCGCGCTGCCCAGAGGACTGAGCCACTGCCGACCGCGCCGCCCACGACCTGCGGTCTGGCACTCGGCGGTCACGAGCTGCCAGGCCGGTTTGGCATGTCCCAGCCAGTCAGACAGAAAACGATTGGTGGAATCGACCGCGGGAAGCACCGCCGCAGGCCCCCCCAGCCGGAGCCGCTCACCGTCGAGGGGCGTGACGCTGTGGGGCCATTGGAAGACGCCAGCCTGCGCCACGACCCCAAGCGCTGCGGCCTGTCGCGCGGTCGATGCATCAATACTAGACTCCGGCACAGGCGCCTGCAGCAACTGCGCCACGAATCGCTCAAGCGCTGGTGGTGAACCGCTGTCCACTCCGCTGGGCGGGTTCAGATCGCCCATGGCGGTACGGTACCGTTAATGCTCAATCGGGCGATTTCAGCGCGGCAATCGCCTCGACGAACAGATCGCGCAGCGACAGCACGCCCAGGACACGACCTTCCTCCACAACAGGGAGATGCCGAAAGCGATGCTGCTCCATGAGTTCAAGGCAATGGTCTATGGTGTCGGAGCGGGATACCTTGATCACGTCGCGCGTCATGATCTCGGAGACCTTGGTCTGCTGGGATGCTTTGCGGTCCAGAATCACGTGGCGCACATAATCGCGCTCAGAGACGATCCCCACCAGATAGCCGTCGATCATGACGCACAGTGCGCCGCAGTTGCGGACCTGCATTTCCCGAAGCGCGTCATACACAGAGGCCAGCGGATCAATCCAGTAGACCTCATCGCCCTTGCGCTGCAGTACTTCGTTAACCGATCTCATGAGCGAATCTCGTCGTTCAGTGTGATTCGCGCGTCTGCGCGAGCACCCAGCGCCACAGGTGGCTGTCACGTAGCGGCAGCATCATGAGGACATGCTCGAAAAGGCCGAGCACCAGCAGCGACGTCGTGAGCGCGACACCGGCGTACTGCGCTTCCGATAACAAACCGCTGCGCAGTAACAGGGCACCGTAGATGGTCCCGAGAACACCCGCGGCAATCGAGAATGGGTACAGGGGGTTGACAGTTCGCTGCAGCATGTAGCTCGCCATATAGCGCATTCGCTCTGGCATCAGCCCTGCATCGAAATTGGCAACTCCTAAGAACAGATTTAGCTTGGCACTCCAGCGCATGAGCCAGAGCACTGTGAACGCCCAGGCAGCCGTGGGATTAGGCGTGTCATGGAGCAAGGTCCACAACAGCGCAACCACGACCAGGATGCCCAGATCATGATGCAGCCCCACATTGATTCCGCGGCGAAATCGCTCGAGATGCGTCACCCTTTGCGGGCACGGCGCTTTTTCGGGCCCCGTCAACCAGCCGTACAGATGTGCCGCTTCCAGCACACCCCAAAGCACGATGGCACCGAGAAAGCTGAGCATGCTGGCGGCCACACTGGGAACGGCACCGGCAGCATCGATCACTCCAAGGCTCAGCCCGCCGGCGAGCGGGAGAAGCCAAAGGCTGGCCCAGGGTCGCTCGCGGTGTCGTACCAGCAGCCAGACCAGCGCAGTCCCGCCCCACCAGAGCACAAGCGCATAGCTTGCCAGTCCCCATAGCGCCATCCGCGCTACCCCGCCTCGTTCGCTGTACCGCTGTGCGCGGCCAGCGCCCGCTCGTGCAGACGGACCAACACTGCTTCGTTGACGGTGCCAAAGGCCCGGAGCACAAGACGATTCCCCGTCAGCGGATCGTGGAGCTCGAGCCCACCTGACCCATTGCGCCCCAAACGCAGCGGCGCCAGCATCGTAGCATCACGCAGCGCTCGGTCGCGCCCGAGGCCGCGCACCAGGCCGCTGAGAAAGCCGCTCTCGCCGGGCTCGAAGCGCTGAAGCAACTGCACGTTCTGTTGCTCGACGAGCGACACCTCGATCGCATCACCGTCGACCGCAACGATACGCAGCGTGACGACGTCATCCAGAGCGGGTAGCACAGGCGCCGCGGGAGGTTGCGGCTCCCCAAAGAAGGGCGACTGCAGAAGACCCAATAGCAACAGCACAGCGACACCCGCGAAGACAGCAATGCGGGGCACGATCAGGGGCCTGGCCGCCGGCAGAGTGCCGGTACTCAAACCGGCACTCCGGCACGCGCAAGGTCATCACCGACGACCACTGCGGGGCGATCGACGCTCGTACCGCTGAGCATCGTGCTCATCAGGCGCACCACGTGCTCCGCTTCCGGAATACAACGCAGCGTCGGCTCCGGTGCGCGCAGACGCCAGGCGCGGGCATGCGGCCAAAGAATGGCATAAGAGACCTTATTCCCAGCCTCCAACTGCAACGCAATATCGCCGAATCCCTTCTGGAGAGGGCGGAGGCTGGCTCCCTGGATGCGCACAAAGGGGATGTTGAAGTTCATCCCAAACGCCACGCCGATCCGCATAATCAGACGCTGATCGGTGAGCGAATAGACGGCCTCATGTGCGGTCGCTCGCGCGAGTAGCCACAGCAGGCCGATCGCAACCGCAGCCGCAAGCACCAGAATACCCACATTGATCGCAACCTGGGTATGCGCGACTCCGTCGTGCAGTCCCGTCGCAAGTTGCCACAGCGCCAGAAGGCCGAAATACGCGCCGACCTTACGGACATGAAAAACGTGACGGGCGAGCAATCCAGTATCGGGCTGCCCTTGCCAGAGCAGCCGCTCGCCATCGGGCAGCGGCTCGGGCAGCCCCGGCTGGGCCTCCATATCCATCTCATCGGTGTAGGGAATGTGATCGCTCATGGTCTGCCTCAGAGTAGGGGTTCAGCGCGATCCGGCGAGGCGAACAAGAGTCCGCCGGCGAAGAAAGCACCGCAGGCGTCCTCTTCTCGGAACGTCACCTGATCGCGGCTGGCCGGGCTGGGCGCAAGCGCAAGCTGGGCACCGTTCAGAGCGCTCACACGGACAACGCCATCACCGGTATTGATGTGACCGAAGTTATGGGGCATGAGAACGATTCGATCGCCTTCGGCTGCGGGCACGGTAATTTCGTAGTACCGCACCAGCGGATCAGAGCGATCAACCCAGATGTCCGATAGCGTGCCCCCGATTTCACCATCGGCACCTTCAACGGGCATCCCCCGAGGGTCAGGATCGCCTTTGGCCAGCTTGAAACCCTCAGCGAGGCGCAGGGGTACGATCTTCGGCAATCCATCGATGGTGACATCGCAGATCTCATCGCGTTCCGGATACGCCGCCGGTCCCAGCCGACTGTGCAGAGGCTCACCGGTCGGCGCCAGCGGCGCGCCGGGGAAAGGCGCCACAGGCTCTGCGTTCAAAGGTGGGGGGCCTTCTTCCCGTGGGACAGTCACCTTGTGGCCGTTCGCGAGCTTGTAGGTCTTTTTCGGTGGCGGCGCCGGCCAGCCGATGATCTTGGCGCGACCGCGCCGATCCGACTCGAGGGGATAGCCTTCCCGCTTGCCTTCGCGCAGCAGATACCAGATCAGTCCCGCAAAGAAGAGCCAAAAGACGTAGAGGGTGACCTGGGCGACATCAAAGTAGCCCGTAATTGCACCTGTTTCCTGCATAGTTTTCTCCAGACTAACCCGGTAGATCCACCAGCCCGAACTTGTCGTCGTACGGTCTGGAAGCGGCGATACGGACCAAAGGCCCAATCGCAATGGCGGTTGCGAAGAGCAAGAGCACTTCGCAGTGATAAACAAAGCTGTAACCGATGTAAGGCAACGCCAGAACATCGCCCAGAACGCCCTGAGCCGTCAGCTGAGACACCACATCGCGCAGGACACCGCCACTGGCAAGCCCGATACCCAGCGCGGTTGCCTGCACCGCACCCCAAACACCAAGGGCAAAGCCCTGCGCCGAATCCGCGCAGCGATGCATGACGGCAAATAGCATGGATAGAGAAAACAGCCCTGCGCCCATGCCGATAAATAGGGTTCCGAGCACAAACAGGAGCACGGCAACGTCTGGCTGGGCCAGCCCGGCACCCAACGGCGCGGCAAAGATCACGAGGCTGAACGCAGCAATTCCAATCACCACGGACAGGCCCGCCAGGCGAAACTCGTTGCTACCCTGCTGCAGGCGGCGCGCGGCAATTGCAAAGGCGACGAGCGTGCCGAAAGCAAACACGCCGGTGAGCTGTGTGGTCTGCGCTACCCCGAGTGCCAGCACCTGGGCACCATAGGGCTCCAGCAGGACATCCTGCATGCTGAACGCAACGGTGCCGAGGGCAAGTGCAATGAGGATCCGGCGCAGCCCGGGGTCAGCCAGGTAACTGGCAAGTGCGCGGCCGAAGGGAATCTGCGGGCGATCCGGACGGGTGAGCTGCGGCTGACGGGGTTCCTGTTTCCAGGTGGCAATCAGATTCACTACCACCGTGAACAGTGCTGCGCCCTGAACCACCTGAATCAGACGGACGGGCGTATACTCAATCAACAACGCTCCAAGAGCCCAGGCGGCGAGCACCATACCGACGAGCAAGGTGACGTATAGAAGCGCAATGACTCGTGGCCGATCCACCTCTGGTGCCAGATCTGTTGCCAACGCAAGACCAGCCGTCTGGATCATATGCATGCCCGCGCCCACCAACAGAAATGCCAGCACTGTCGCTGCTTCTCCGGCCCAGGCCGGACCGAGCGTCTGCTCCGTCAGCAGCAGCAACGCGAACGGCATGATCGCGAAGCCACCAAACTGCACCAGGCTGCCAAGCCAGAGAAAAGGTACGCGACGCCAGCCAAGGTAGGATCGGTACTGATCGCTGCGGTGTCCAATCAGTGCACGCAGCGGCGCAAACAGCACCGGGATCGCAATCACCAGGGCAACCAGCGACGCGGGAACCGAAAGCTCGACGATCATGACCCGATTCAAGGTGCCATTGAGCAGGACCAGCGCCAGCGCTACGGGCACCTGAAACAGCGACAAGCGCAGCAATCGAGGGAGGGGCAGCTCCGGGCTGGCGGCGTCTGCGAAAGGCAGCGCCCGAGGTCCGAGGCGCGCCCAGAACGCGGCAAAGGCCGTGGCGGTCTTCACCGCCGCACCAGCCGCAGCGCTTCTGACGTGTAAAAACCCCGGCTGACGCGGCGACGCTCAATGCACAGCCAATGAGCGTCAGTCAGCCGCTCACACAGTGTCGACACCGATACCGGCACCAGATCCGGTGAGCGGTTCTGCCTGGGCAGCCATTGACCGAGCGTGTGCATTACTCGCAGCAGCGGTGTTGCGGGAGCGATGGTGAGCAAAATCGAGGACCCGCAGCGCGCCTTGAGCTGCTCAACCGACTGCACGATATCGTCGATGCCGTAGTGGATGAGGCTGTCCATGGCCACGATGTGGGTAAACTCACCAAAGCTTGAGTTCAGCATGTCTCCAGCGGCGAAGGTCACTGCGCCCGGCGCTTGCGCCAGCACCATCTCTCCGCGTTCCCGGGCCAGGCCCACCAGGTTTTCGGACAGATCGACCGCAACGACGTCTGCGCCCCGTTGCGCCAGAGCCAGCGCAGTGGCGCCGGTGCCACAGCCGGCGTCCAACACCCGCTGGCCGGTCATCTCCACCGGCAGCCAGTCCAGCAACGTGGCACGCATCTGCTCGCGTCCTTCACGCACCGTCTGACGGATACGGCCGAGTTTTTCGTCGGACGTCAGTCGCGCCCAGTTATCGAGAGCCGTGCGGTCAAAGTAAGTCTCAATCTGGCCCCGACGTACTTCGTAGCGACTGGAAACACTAGCTCCCATCAGTCAAAACCCAGGAAATCGAAGAGTTCACGATCCTTCATAGGCGCGACCAGTGGTGCTTCACCACCCTCGAGCAGTCGCTGCGCCAAGGACAAGTACTCCTGCTGTACGGCCTCCAGTTCCGGCGATGCCGGCATCTCGAAGAGTGTCGATTTCTTGAGACGACTGCGTCGGATGATGTCGAGGTCGGGAAAGTGCGCCACCCGATTGAGTCCCACCTGTTCCAGGAACCCGTCGATCTGGTCGGTCGCTGCGCTGCGATTGGCGATCACGCCACCCAGTCGCACCGGGTAGTTCTTGGATTTGGCGCTGATGGCCGCCACGATCCGGTTCATGGCAAAGATGGAGTCAAAATCGTTGGCCGCAACCACCAGCGCTTTGTGCGCATGTTGCAAAGGACTGGCAAAACCGCCGCACACCACGTCGCCCAGCACATCAAAGATCACAACATCCGTGTCTTCCAACAGATGGTGCTCCTTGAGCAGTTTCACGGTCTGCCCGACCACATAACCCCCACAGCCGGTGCCTGCGGGGGGTCCGCCAGCCTCGACACACATGACCCCGTTGTAGCCTTCAAAGACAAAGTCTTCCGGTCGCAACTCTTCGGCATGGAACTCGACCGACTCGAGCACGTCGATGACGGTCGGCATCAGGGCCTTGGTCAGAGTAAACGTCGAATCGTGCTTAGGGTCGCAGCCGATCTGTAGCACGCGTTTGCCAAGCTTGGAAAAGGCCACAGAGAGGTTGGAGGACGTTGTGCTCTTGCCAATGCCCCCCTTGCCATAGAGCGCAAACACCTGAGCGCCTTCGATCGCGACATCGGGATCCAGATGGACCTGCACGCTGCCGTCGCCATCACCACCGATCTGTTTGACTGGAATCGCGTTACTCAAAGCTAGGCTCCTATACTCGCGCCTTCGACAACGCCTTCGTAGCGGTCCTCCAGCGCATCTTCAGCGTCCTGCAACGCCGACAAAGTCTCGGGATCTGCGGACCAGTAGTCACGCTCGTGTGCTTCCAGCATGCGCTGAACCATCTTCACGGACGCGAGAGGATTCAGCGACGCCAGCCGTTCGCGCATGACAGGGTCGAGGATGTAGGTTCGGGACAGCTCCCGATAGATCCAGGGGTCAACCTGACCGGTCGTCGCAGACCAGCCAACAAAGTTGGTGAAGTGGCTCTCGATCTGATGCACGCCTTCGTAGCCATGTTCCAGCATGGTTTCGTACCAGCGCGGGTTGAGCATGCGCGTCCGGCTTTCTAAAGCGACCTGATCCGTGAGCGTGCGTACCTTGCCGCTGCCTTGGGTGTAGTCACCAACAAGTGTCGGCACGGCGCTGCCGCTTGCGTTTTCCACGGCGCGGCTGACACCGCCCAGAGAGTCTACGTAGTGGTCGAGACTGGTGATGCCCAGCTCGAGGGAGTCCAGATTCTGGAAGGTCACATCGACCTCCGCCAGGATCAGCTCCAAGAGCTCGCTGTGCAGGCTGGGCTCGTGCTGGCCGCTGTAGGCGAAGCTTCGGCGCTGCATGAACATCGCGCCGAGCTCATCCTCAGACTGCCATAGCCCGTTCTCAACGAGTTGGTTAACGTTGGCGCCGTAGGCGCTATCTGCGTTTCCGAATACGCGCAGGGCTGCTTCTTCAAGGCTGATGTCGAGTTTCGCCGCACAGCGGCGTGCCAACTCGCGGATCGGGTTGACCGCGTCGGACTCATCGGCAAGCGCACACTTGCGCGCTGCATCCGCCAGCAGGGCGATCTGCTTAGGCAGCAGGTCGCGAAAAATGCCGGAGATTGAGACGAGCACATCCACGCGCGGACGCCCAAGCACCGACAGCGGAATCAGATCCGCGCCGGAAAGACGCCCGTACGCATCGAAGCGCGGTTTGGCCCCCATTAGCGCCAACGCTTCACCAATCCCCACGCCTTCGTTTTTCAGGTTGTCCGTGCCCCAAAGGACCATGGCCAAGCGTCGCGGCGTGATACCGCTTTGCGCCTGGCAGGCCAGGAGTAAATCCTCTGCCTGTTGGGCTCCTTCGCGCACGGCGACAGCGCTGGGCATGCGCGTTGGGTCGAAGCCGTGCAGGTTCCGCCCGGTGGGCAGCATGGCAGGATTCCGAAGCAGATCACCACCGGCTACCGGCCGGATGTAATCGCCATCCAGCGCTCGCAGCAGCGCTGGAATCTCACTGTCTTCACGCAGACAGCCAGCCATGCGCGCCAACTCGTGCGCTTGCTGCTGCTGCTCCGGTGCGAGCACAGCCAGGCCCAGCGTATCCTGAGACAATGCGCCGTCGCTATTGATGGCGGCCTGTACGATCGGCGCCGGCAAGGGCACCGGTGCGCCGGCGGCTACCGCGACGATCAGATCGGCGATTTCCTGCTCCGAGGGCACCTCACCGAGCACATGCAGTCCCTGCGGAACCAGCGTCTGCTCCATCTCGAGGAGCGCCTCACGGACCTGCAGCACCGCCGCCTCCGGGTTCCGCCACGCTGGATCATCCGCCGACAGCAGTTCCAGCTCCGCCGCCTGCGTACGCAGATCGTCAAGGGTTCCAGCAAGGGTGGATTGGCTGACCTTGCCGCCGGCGCTGCCGGTGCGGTAATGCTCGATCAGCCCGCGCAGATCAGCGAACGCTCGGTAGAGGCCTGAGCGAGCCAGTGTCGGGGTCAGATAACTGACCGTTGTCGCGTTCGCCCGCCGCTTCGCGATGCTGGCTTCGGAAGGATTGTTGGCAGCGTACAGATACACGTGTGGCAGATCGCCAAGCAGCCTCGACGGCCAGCACGCTTGGCTCATACCGACCTGCTTGCCGGGCATGAACTCCAGCGCACCATGGGTACCGAAATGGAGCACCGCGTCTGCAGCAAGCGCTTCCCGCAGGTAACGATAGAACGCGTAGAACGCATGAGTTGGCGCAAGGCCCTGCTGAAACATCAGCTTCATGGGATCGCCTTCATAGCCGAAGGCGGGCTGAACGCCCACGAACAGATCACCGAAGTGCGCGCCCTGGATTAGCAACGAGCGCCCGTCGCTCAGATGCTTCCCAGGTGCCGGCCCCCATGCTGCCTCGATTTCAGCGAGATGCGGATGATCGGCCACGTAGGAATCAGTACTCAGCTGGGCACAGACGTTCGCTGCCGTGCCGAACTGCGTGCTGTTGCCTTCAAGGATCTGCTGCCGCAACGCGTCACAGTCCTGCGGGACATCAACCGCGTAGCCAGCCTGCGCCATGGCTTTGATCAGGTTGTACAGGGACTGGAACACCGAAAGATAGGCCGCAGTACCGGTACCGCCGGAGTTCGGGGGGAAATCATAGAGCACCACGGCAACCTTGCGCTGCGCCCGCGGCGTCCGGCGCAGCTTAACCATACGGCAGACCCGGTCCGCTAGCGCTTGAGCCTGTGGCAGATCGCACGCGAGATCACTGTCCGCGTCGCTTTCGCGCCCGCCAAAAACCGCCGTACCGGTGGCGCCATCCAGCTCCGGAATGGCAACCATCATCATGCTCTCCAGCGGCAAGAGGCCCTGCTCACTCTCTCGCCACTGCGCCAGAGACTGAAACTCTAAAGCAGTGGCAGACAGATAGGGCACGCCCAGTTCGCTGAGCAGCGTCTGCGCCGCATCTGCGTCGTTGTAGGCCGGGCCACCGACTAAGGAAAATCCAGTGAGGGACAGAATTGCATCAACGCGGGCCCGCTTGCCCTTGCGCGGATCACGCAGGAACGTCTCCACCGCCGGGCGCGCATCAAGACCACTGGCGAACACAGGAATCACTCTCAGGCCGCGCTGTTCGAGCGCCGCGATCACGCCGTCGTAGTGCGCTGTGTTCCCCGCCAGCACATAGGAGCGCATCACAATCAAGCCCACGGTGCCGATCAATGGCGTTCCACGCGGCCGTTTTGGTGCTGGCAGATCGCTAAGCCGGGTGCTGATGCGTTCCTTCAGCGCCGGGTGATACAGCCCCGTATCGGGATACTGGATGGGCGCCGGGACTTTTTTGAGTCGGCTACGCTCCGGCAGCGCGTCCGCCCCGTAGCGTGCAAGCAGCTGCTGCACGAGCGCGGTGACGTTCATTTCTGATCCGAGCAGCCAGTACTGCATGCTCAGAAAATAGATACGCAAATCCTGTGCCGTGCCGGGGATGAACCGCAGCAGTTGCGGCAGACGGCGCAGCACGGCCATCTGCTTGGCGCCGTCACCCGAGGGCTTTGCCGGCGTATCGCCGTTGCTGCTGTCGGAACCGCGAAGCTTTTTCAACCAGGCCATGCCGCTGCCCTGGCTCTTGCTCATGTCGAGCGTTCCCATGCGGGTCCAGCGGCAAACCTCCGGCGCGGAAAGCAGACAAACCATAGCGCGACAGTGTTCGCGCCGGGCCTGCAGCGCATCGCGCACCGCGTCGATGTGATCATCCATAAAGAGCATGCAGACGATCACGATGTCTGCGCTGGCGATCGCATCGCGCGCCGCCTGCAGGGTCTGCGGTTCCCGATCCCAGCGGGCGGCCGCATGCAGCGAGACCACAAGCCCTGGAACTTTGCGACGCAGGCGCGCCTGCGCCCGAGCAACCGTCGATGCCAGATGACTATCGAGCGTCACAAAAGCAACGTGCGGTCCCGCGGGCTTGGGCGGGACGGGGGCGCCGTTAGCGGCTGAAGTGGGCTTTGGCATCGTAGAGCGTCTCTACCGTGATCTTTGCCACGCCTTGCTCCACGGCAAAGCGTTCGGTGTTGTTGCGCGCCTTGCCGCGAACGAAAAATGGTATTTTCTTGAGTTCGCCAACCGCATCGTCGGTCCAGACCACCGATTCGGTCTCGGCCACGACGGCGACCTCAGGCGTGTCGTCAGCGGAATCTGCGATCGCCACCGCCTGTGGCGAAGAATCCGCCGCCGCGCTGTTGTGCAGGTGAGAGGGCACCGCGCCATTGCCGAACTCAAAGTCCTCCCGGAACATGCCGAGCAAGTGCTCTTCCAGGCCCATCATCAGTGGGTGTACCCAACTGTCGAAGAGCACATTTGCGCCCTCCCAACCCATGGTCGGGCTGTAGCGCGCGGGACAGTCCTGCACATGGAACGGAGCCGAAATCAGCGCACAGGGAACGCCAAGTCGTTTAGCGATGTGCCGCTCCATCTGCGTGCCAAGCACCAATTCTGGAGACAGCTCCGTCACGACCTGCTCAACCTCAAGGTAGTCTTCGGTAATCAGCGCCGTTAAGCCCATCTCCTTCGCCAGTGCACGAACGCCGCGGGCGAACTCGCGCGAATAGGTGCCCAGCCCGACCACTTCAAACCCGAGCTCATCGCGCGCGATTCGCGCCGCCGCGCAGGCGTGCGTTGCATCACCGAAAACAAAGACTCGCTTACCGGTCAGATAGGTGGAATCGACACTTCGTGAGTACCAGGGCAATCGTGACTGGCTGCGCTCCGGTGGCGGCGGTAGCGACAGCAACTCACACAACTCCTTAAGACAGTCCTGCGTGGCACTGACGCCGATCGGAACCTTGGTCACCATCGGCTGCTTGAACTGCTTGTTAAGCCAGCGCGCGGTCGTTTCTGCAACTTCCGGATAGAGGCAAAGATTGGCCCACGCCTGCGGCAGACGCTCAAGATCGGCAGGTGATGCACCGAGCGGCGCGCAAACATTCACAGCGATGCCCACAGACTCAAGCAGCCGCTCCACTTCGATCACATTATCGCGCGACCGGAAGCCAAGGCTGCTGGGTCCGAGCAGGTTTACACTTGGGCGCTCGGTGCGCTCGGAGACCTCGCGGTCCTTCAGCAGCGAACGGACAATATGGTAGAGCGTTTCGCTGGCGCCGAAATTCTCTTTACGCGAATAAGAAGGCAGCTCCAGGGGTACGATCGGCAGCGACAGACCCAGCCCGAGAGCAAGGGTCGCAGGCTGGTCCTGAATCAGCTCCGCGGTGCAGGACTCTCCAACAAGCATCAGGTCAGGCTTGAAACGCTCTGCCGCAGCGCGCACCGCGTTTTGCACCACGCCGGCCGTATCGCCACCAAGATCGCGGGCCTGGAAGGTGGTATAGGTCACGGGTGGCCGGTGGTCGCTTCGTTCAATCATGGTGAACAGCAGATCGGCGTAGGTATCGCCTTGCGGCGCATGCAGAACGTAATGCACGTTCTCCATGGAGTCGGCGATCCGCATTGCGCCCATGTGCGTCGGACCTTCGTAGGTCCACAGCGTCAGTTTCATGGCATGCCCCGTAACAGTTCGGCCCGCCGCAGCGGCCGCGCAAACAGCTCCGCCAGGTCCGCCGCCTGATCAAAGCCGTGGACCGGGGTGAACACGAGTTCGATGGACCACTTGGTCCGAAAACCCTCTGCCTCTAAAGGATTGGCCAGCCCCATACCGCACACCACCAGTTCCGGCTGGTCGTGGCGCACACGGTCAAGCTGCGCTTCCACATCCTGGCCTTCGGCCAGTCGGACGCTGCCCGGGAGCAAGGCCAACTCCGGCGCCAGCAGGCGCCGATCGAGAAAAGGCACACCGACCTCGTGCAAGTGCATACCGCATTCCCGATTGAGGAAACGCGCCAGAGGAATCTCGAGCTGCGAGTCCGGGAGAAACGTGATGGCGCGACCCTCGAGCGTTTGCGCAACCCGTGAGACGGCTTCGCTGGCACGCGCCTGCGGCCGAGCTAGCGTTGCATCGATCTGAGCCGGATCGATGCCGAACGCCTGCCCCGCAGCGTGGAACCACGCCGTCGAACCTTCGACGCCGAAGGGAAAGGGCGCTTCGATCACCTGCGCGCCCAGCCCTTCACAGGCCCGCACAGTACCGCCAAGGAAGGGCTGCGCTGCCAGGACGCGGCTCTGGGGGCCAATCACCGTACCACTGGCACCGCTGCGTCCAGGAAAGAACCGAAACCGCTCGATACCCATGGCCTGAAAGAGCCGGGCAAACTGATCTTCGACCACATCCGGCAGCGCGCCAAGCACCAGCAACTCCGGTTCTGCCGAGACGGTTTGCACCGCGCGACCCTGCTGTGCCACGAGGGTCTGAAGGCACGCATCCTCGCCCTCGGTGAAGGTGGTTTCGATACCGCTGCCGGAGTAATGCAAAACCCGGACTCGGCCCTCGTGCATCGCTGAAAGACGCTGCGCCGCGTTGGCAAGATCGATCTTGATCACTTCCGACGGGCACGACCCGACCAGGAACAGCGTGCGAATGTCCTGGCGCCGGGCGAGTAATTCGCCAACGACGCGGTCGATCTCGTCGTGACAGTCCGCCATGCCGGACAGATCCCGGTCATCGAGAATCGCCGTCGCGAAGCGCGGCTCGGCAAAAATCATGACACCGGCGGCGGACTGGACCAGGTGGGCGCAGGTTCTGGATCCGACAACCAGAAAGAACGCATCCTGAATCTTGCGGTGCAGCCAGACAATGCTGGTGAGGCCACAGAACACTTCGCGCTGGCCGCGCTCGCGAAGAATAAATCGGTCGCAATCGCCCACCGGTTCTGGCGCAGCCGAGCGCACCACACCTGCCTCAGTCACGTCAGAGCCCCCTGTGCCACGAGCGGCGCCGGCGTATCAAGTCGCGCCCGGCGGAACTTCCAAAGATACTGGGCGGCGTTGATCAGATAGAGCCCGTAGGCCACGCAGGCCACCAACATCTGCTCGATGGGCGTACCCAGCGACACTGCGAACATGCTGACGTAGGCCAGGTGCGCCACAATCACGATGCTGCTCACTGCGTCTTCCCAGAAAAATGCCGGCGCGAACAGATAGCGCCCGAAGACCGCTTTTTCCCAGCAAGCGCCGGTTACCATGATGATCAGCAATACCAGCGTTTTCACCAGCACGGAAAGCGCGGCTGCGTCATGCCCTGAACCGGTGGCAAGAAATCGCAGCACCAGAGCCAGGCTCACGAGAAATACCAGAAACTGCAGCGGTGCCAGAACACCCTGCACCAGGGTCCAGCGTGTTGCATCACGACGCTGCCGCTGCGCCGGCGTATAGAGCAGTTTCTGTGGCTGCTTCGTCATGTCGCCGAACCCGTCATAAGCCTCCCGTTAGGCACCCTGCACCGCTCGCGCCGCGGCCTCTCACCCGCGATCAGCGGAAGATCAGGCGCTGCGGCCGACTCCGGAACCAGCGCCGGGACCCGTGCCCTATATTGGTCCGCGATCCGGAAAGGTGTCAACAGAAGTTTACGCTAATTTGTTGGTGTTTATTGACATCGCACGAGGATGACCCTAACTTGACCTGACGGGAGCAAAGGCGCTTACTGACAGCCGGACCGTTCCGTGAAAGGCGTGTCAATTTCTCTGCAGCGCACAACGTTGTGCAGTGGCGGGAAAGGCGTCCGAATCCGCTGAGCGATGCACTGGTGGTGGTTGGTGTCGCAGCAGTGGGCACTGGAGTCGACTGCAGGCGTTGCTTCTACAGACCCGGGCCAAGCGAGCAAGACGCGAACGCCAGGATCATTGAAACACCGCCCCCGTCGCCGAACATCGGCACAACAGGGGGGACGCATGTCCTACACAGGCTTTCTCAGCGACGCGATCGACTCGCTGGCCATGCGACCCCGGGCCCCCTCCCCCTATGCCAGCCAGCTGCTGGATGTGCTCAGTCGAGAAGTGATTCCGAAGCTCTCCTCGGAACGCGAACTGTTCCCGCACAGCGCGACGGAAACGCTTCAAACCCTGATGGCGACCCTGGAATCGAGTCATCCCCAGGTCGTTTTGACACTGACCCAGCTGCTGCTGTCCCAGAGGACGACCGACGCCCGCGCCTTTGTTGCCGTTCAGGAACAGATCCCGCTGCCTGAAGCCACCATCAATCTGGAAATCCTGGCGCCGGCCGCGAGACTCCTGGGATTGCTGTGGGAGCGCGACCTGTGCGACTTCAATCAGGTCACCTTCGGAGTCATGCAGCTGCAGCACATCATGCGCGACCTGTCCCGGCACGCGAACGATATGGAACACCACAGCGGTCATCATCACCGAATCTTCCTGGCCCCGGCGGAAGGTGAAGACCATACCTTTGGCCTGTGCATGCTCGGTGACTTTCTGATCCGCGCGGGCTGGGACGTTGCCGGAGGAACCGGGCAGGACCGGCAGGCCACGCTCACGGCGCTGGCAGAACAGTTTTTTGATATCGCCGGCTTCACCATTTCCGATCATCGCTGGCTGGCGGGACTGCGAGACACCATCCGCGAGGCGCGCGCACGCAGCGCGAACCCAGAGCTCATCATTCTGGTCGGTGGTCCACTGCTGCAGAAGCTACCCGCGCTCGCCCACGATGTGGGCGCTGACGCCTCCGCCGTTGACGCCCCCGCAACCCTCCGGCTGGCGGCCGATCTTGTCGCAAAGCAAGCGATGTCACGGCGCGTCTGATCCGTCACGCTGCTGTACCCTACGGACCGATCATGGAAGCACTGAGCGATAAAACCCTGCGCAATGTGGCGCGCGAGGCGCTGATCGAAGCGGGCAGCGATGTTGCCCTGCTGCTCGAAGCGGATGGCACCATCGTCGACATCAGCGTCCACACAGACAGTCTCCGCAGCCACATGGACAAAAGCTGGCGCGGCAAGCGCTGGCACGAGACGGTCAGCCGCGAAAGCCAGGAGAAGATCGATGAGCTCCTCGCCAACGGCGAAGCACCGGCGCAGCAGTGGCGACAGGTCAATCATCCGGCGGGAGACGGCGAAATCGACGTACCGATCCGCTATCGCACCTTCGCCCTTGGGCGCGGCAATCGCTTACTGGGGCTTGGACGCGATCTGACCCCGCTGGCGAGCCTGCAGCAACAGCTGATGGCCGCCCAACGCGCCGCGGAGCAGGACTACTGGCAGCTGCGCCAGGCCGAGTCGAAGTACCGCATGCTGTTTCAGAGCACTGTGGAAGCCGTGCTGGTACTCGACGCCGAACGGATGCTGATCGAAGAGGCGAATGCCGTCGCGCAACAGCTGTTTGGCTGGGGGCGCGCACCGGACAATCGCAGCTTCTGGTCGCTGTTCACCAAACAAGCAGAAGGGGAAGCTCGAGCGCTGCTCAGCGCGGCCGCCAGCAGCGGCAACGCCGCGCAGGCAGCGCTGCGGCTCAAGCAGGTCCAGGCCCCGCTGAACGCAACGGCCACACTGTTGCGCCAGGGCAACCGCGCTTCCTACATCATCCAGCTGCGCACCGCCGGCGAGACGACACACCCCCAGGGTCAGGCCGGAGAGCAGGCCGCAGAGTTTTTCGATGCCATGCCTGACGCCTTCGTGATCACTGACGACACAGGTTCCGTACGCTTCTGCAATGCCGCCTTCGCGGACCTTGCGGCGCTGCCGAACCGGGAACAGGCCAACGGTTCCGCGCTGAGTCAATGGCTGGGACGAACGGAAGTGGACCTGAATGTGCTGCTGGGCAACCTCAAGGACCACGGTCGCGTGCGCTTCTTCAGCACCCTGCTGCGCGCGACGCATGACCTGCGGGCGGAGGTGAATGTCAGCGCTGCGCGCCTTGGTGTTCACAGTGAACAGGAGAGCTACGGCTTCGTCATTCGAGATGCCAGCGGCCGCAACGGTGCCGGCGCGACAGAGACGGCGAGCAGCCGATCCATCGAAGAGCTCACGGAACTGGTTGGGCGTGTCCCCCTGAAGGAGCTTGTCCGCGAGTCCTCAGACCTCATTGAACGATTCAGCATTGAGGCGGCGCTGAAACTAACGGGCAACAACCGCGCTGCGGCAGCGGATATGCTGGGGCTCAGCCGGCAGAGTCTGTACGTCAAAATGCGGCGCTACGATATCGCCGACAAGCGCAGTTCCAGCGGGTAGCTCGGGACCGCGCGGAAGCCTCGCGGGCTGGCACTGGCTGTCAATCTCTGTTGCGCGATCAAGGTGTCAGTTTTAATTGACACCCTCCAGTAAACGGCTTAGCGTCGGGGAATGTCCCATCCCACCCCGCAAGCCGTGCTGGAGCTGCTGAAACCGGTCACCTGGTTCGCGCCCATGTGGGCCTTCATGTGCGGTGTCGTCTCGGCGGGCTTCGCTGCCTCGGGCGATGCGCCCTGGCTGGCTGTGGCACTTGGCGCGATCCTGGCCGGCCCGCTCGTGTGCGGTACCAGCCAGGCTGTCAATGACTGGTTTGACCGCGACGTTGATGCGATCAACCAGCCCGACCGGCCGGTCCCTTCCGGCCGCGTTCCCGGTCGCTGGGGACTGTACATCGGAGTGCTGTGGACCTGCCTGTCCCTGGCTGTGGCCGCCTGGCTCGGCTGGCCAGTGTTGTTCGCCGCCGCCTTCGGTCTGGTCATGGCCTGGATCTACTCCGCACCACCGCTGCGCCTCAAACGCAACGGCTGGTGGGGGAACACGGCCTGCGCTCTGTGCTACGAAGGTTTACCCTGGCTCACCGGCGCGATGGTCGTTGCCGCCATTCTACCGGACTGGCGGACCACAACCGTGGCGCTGCTGTACAGCCTCGGCGCTCACGGCATCATGACGCTGAATGACTTCAAGTCTGTCGCCGGTGACCGTCGCATGGGCATCGACAGCCTGCCGGTTCAGCTCGGCATCAGCCGTGCAGCCCTGCTGGCCTGCTTTACCATGTTGCTGCCGCAGGTCATCGTGATCGCACTGCTACTGTACTGGGGCTTTGGCGGCCACGCCCTGGCCATCGGTACGGCACTCGCAGTGCAGCTCGTCCTGATGCGCCGCCTGCTCACCAATCCTGCAAATCAGGCCGCCTGGTACAACGCCACCGGCACAACCCTGTTCGTCCTGACCATGCTGGTTGCCGCCCATGCGCTGCGTAGCGGCGCCGGGCTCCAAGCGATGCCGGCGGGGTTCTAGGTGGCTCGCGCGGACCTGGGTTGGTTTGGCATTTTTCGCCTGGGGCTGGTGCAGACCAGCCTGGGCGCCATCGTTGTCCTGACCACCAGCACCATGAATCGCGTGATGGTGGTCGAGCATCTGCTACCCGCCATGTTGCCCGGTGCTTTAGTGGCCCTGCACTATCTGATTCAGCTCTCACGCCCCCGGCTTGGTCATGCAAGCGACCTCACCGGCCGTAGAACCCCGCTGATTCGCCTGGGCATGCTGGTGCTCGCGATCGGCGGGGTGCTCGCAGCGGTGGCAACCGCCATCATGGGCCAGGAGCGATGGTTCGGCACGACGCTGGCGGTGATTGCGTTTTCGCTCATCGGACTGGGTGTGGGGGCCTCGGGAACCTCGCTGCTCGCTCTGCTGGCAAGCCTCGTGCCCGATCACCGCCGCGCTGCCGCGGGCAGCATGGTCTGGATCATGATGATCCTGGGTTTCGTCCTGACCGCTGGTATCGCCGGTCAGTTTCTGGACCCGTTCAGCGGCACCCGTCTGGTGTTGGTCACGGCCACGGTCGCCGGTATCGCCCTGTTGACCACGATGCTCGCAACGGCCGGCATCGAAGCGCCGATGGCAACGCCACGGCGGCAACCGACCGCCACCGCACCCGCATTGCCGTTTCGCGCGGTCCTCGGCGAGATCTGGGACGAGGCGCGCGCGCGGCAGTTCACGATCTTCGTCTTCGTATCTATGCTCGCCTACAGCACCCAGGATTTACTCCTTGAACCGTTCGCCGGCACGGTCTTCGGGCTCACTCCCGGCGAGTCGACCCAGCAGGCTGGACTGCAGAACGCTGGCGTCCTGCTCGGAATGCTGCTGGTCGCAGCGCTGGGCACCCTGTTCGCCCGCTCGGCGCTGGGTTCCCTCAAATTGTGGACGGTGACCGGCTGCGTCGGCTCGGCCCTTGCGCTGGTCAATCTCACACTCGCCGGGATCAGCGGTCCGCCCTGGCCGCTGCAGGCGTCCGTGTTCGTCCTGGGCGTCGCCAACGGCTGCTTTGCCGTGGCCGCCATTGCCACGATGATGGCGCTTGCCGGGCAGGGACAGCGCGGCCGAGAAGGCGTACGCATGGGCCTTTGGGGCGCAGCGCAGGCGATCGCATTCGCGATCGGCGGGTTCCTCGGCACCGCGCTACTGGATCTGCTGCGCGCACTGGCGCTGGCACCAGCTCATGCCTATGCCTGCATCTTCCTGATAGAAGCCGTCATCTTCCTGGCCGCTGCCGCACTGGCCGCACGCATTGTCCATCCGAACCGCACCGGCTCGGCAGAACCCGACACAGATTCGGCCGTGGTCGACGTCAAAACCGCCCTGGCCGCCAATAACCGCTGGAGACTGACCTCATGAACACCGTAGATCGAGTAGAGCGATTCGACGTGATCGTCGTGGGCGGCGGGCCCGCCGGGGCAACCGCAGCAGAAACGCTCGGTCGCCAGGGTCACTCCGTACTGGTGCTGGAGCGGGACACGCGGATCAAGCCCTGCGGCGGCGCAATCCCGCCGCGACTGATCCGGGATTTCCAGATTCCAGATGACATTCTGTGTGCACGCATCAATGAAGCGCGCATCGTGGCGCCCAGCGAACGGTTCGTCGATATGCCCATCGACGGTGGATTCGTCGGCATGGTCGATCGCGAGACCTTTGATCCCTGGCTGTTGAATCGCGCCTGCGAACATCCAACGGTCAGCCGCCGCCGGGGCGCGTTTCAGAATCTGTTCGAAGGTGCTGACTGTGTCCGGATTGAGTATCAGGATCTT
The DNA here is from genome assembly GCA_038757945.1 of Pseudomonadota bacterium. Classification (GTDB taxonomy): domain Bacteria; phylum Pseudomonadota; class Gammaproteobacteria; order Pseudomonadales; family Azotimanducaceae; genus CALHVX01. Next base: position 1,185 of record JBCDGJ010000082.1, on the reverse strand, counting down.
GACGCGGCTCAGCGCACGATGCGACACGTCGAGGCCCGAATCGTCATCGGGGCAGACGGGGCCAACTCAACTGTCGTCAGCCAGGGACTCTATCGAAAATCGCGCCTGTCGCTGGTCACGGATCGCGCGGAGACGCTGCGCTACGTTCCCGGCGAAAACCCCATGCATCATGTGGTGGCGTACCACGAGATCGTCGAAACGCCGCCGGGATTCGACGCGGCGAAACGCTGCGACGTCTACTACGACGGTGAATTGTCCCCGGACTTCTACGGCTGGGTCTTTCCGCACGGAAACAAGCTGAGCATCGGCGCCGGCACGGCGCAGCGGCGCTTCCAGCTGCGCGAGGCCGTCGCTGAGCTGCGTCTGCGAGCCGGGCTCGCAAATGCCCGGACCATTCGCACGGAGGGCTCACCGATTCCGCTGCACCCACTCAAGCGCTGGGACAACGGCCGCAATATCATCGCGGTCGGAGATGCCGTGGGCGTGGTCGCGCCTTCTTCCGGGGAAGGGATCTACTACGCCATGGCCAGCGGGCACCTCGCCGGGGAAGCCGTGTCTGAAGCGCTCAAGACCGATAACCCTCTGGCCCTGCGCGATGCACGCAAACAGTTCATGCGCAGCCATGGTCAGACCTTCCGCATGCTCGCGATGATGCAACGCTTCTGGTACCGCTCAGACGAGCGCCGCGAACGCTTTGTGAAAATCTGCCGTGACCGCGATGTGCAGCAGCTCACGTGGACTGCCTACATGAACAAGCGGCTGGTCCGCGCCAAGCCTGTGGCTCATGCACGGATCTTCTTCAAGAACGTGGGCCACCTGACCGGGCTTGCGCCCGCCTGACTCGCGCCAGGAGCGCTGCATCTGCCAACAGACCCGCGTGCCGTCTCCGGGGCGGCAGGTCCATTCGCGGCTTTCCCTGTAGGCACCTGCTAGGCTAGCGATTCCTCTTCAGCTAGGGATCAACCGCGGAGCAGGCGCAATCGCCAGCCCGCTGGGACAAACACGCTATGAACGCATACTGGATTGCCGGCAGCGTGGCCGTGGCGGTTGCCCTTGTGGGCGGCCTCGCTACTGACGTTGGCCCCTGGTACCGCAACCTCGCCAAGCCGAGCTGGAACCCGCCAGACTGGCTGTTCGGTCCGGCCTGGACGGTCATCTACGCGCTGACTGCCTGGGCGGCGGCGC
>JBCDGJ010000081.1:0-20604 GCA_038757945.1 Pseudomonadota bacterium | reverse complement strand
GCCGTGGCCACTAGGGTCTTTCTTGACCTTGTTTTCTTTGTCGAGGATGGCGTCATAGCTGCCGGGCACCCGCTTGCGGTTATAGGTGTCCTTCTTCAGCTCCTGCTTCTCCCAGAGGCCGCTGTCGATCACGGCAATGGTGACACCGTAGCCGTCGATGCCGGCCGCATGTAGCCCATTGGCGTTGGCAAGCGATGGCGCATGGGCGTACACCGTGTCGGCGATCTGCGGTGCCTGCGCTGCAGCGTCATCATCATCGTCGTCCTGAGAGGAGTCGCTGCTCGCCAGATCAACGCTGGGCGCTTCGTCTTCTTCAGCCTCGACGCTGTGCTTGTTCTTCTTGTCCTTCTTTTTCGCCAGCGACACAACATTGCGGTCCTCAGTCAGCCGCCGCACCGCGTCGTTCGCTGAGAGCAGGGTGTAAGACGCCGGCGTCAGCGAGGCCGCCACGGCGTTGATGATGCCGAGCTCGCGCAGCACCGTGCCGCCGGCGGCTTCCACCGCGGCTGCAGCAGCTGCCGTCGAGCGCGCCTGCACGATGTAGCGCACGCTCTGCGCAATCGGCGATTGCTGAAGTTGTGGCGCGGCGTCAGTTGCAGCGACGGTTGAAACGCTCTCGCTACCGGCGCTGAAGCCGGTGACGACAATCGCGGAAGCGACGGCGGCGCCGGTCAGGCGGCGGGCAAAGTTGGTGGTGAGTGTCCTGGTCATCGCTGGCTCCTCGTCGAGCACGCTCGTTTTCGTCTTCGCCGAAGAAAGTGCAAGCGCGGGGCCAGCGCGGCCAAAGGGCTGTTAAAGGATGTAATCCTTTCTGATTCAGTCACTTAAATCAGGGCGCGGAAAAACTGACAGCCAGACGATCGTCCGCCGACGGTGGGCTGGCGGGGCGCTGATTGATTTCGACGTCGGTCGAGCAAAATTGCGGTGCCATGGTGGCGCTGACGCCGGAATTGCAGCCCAGTTGCGGCTTCTTGAGCCGTGTCCGGGGCAGGTTGTCCGCGGGAGTCCTGCGCTTGCAGCAATCGACGCCGAACAGTCAATCTTTAGAGGGCTTCGCGTGCCCCTACTTCGAGCATTCCGGCCAGTAAGGATCATCTATACCGTTGACGCCCTGCTCAGCGCGTGGTGTCTTTGAAACAACAAGAGCCAGATAAGGGAATGCTGATGATTCGCCAATTGCTGCTGAACGCCGCTGGTCGTTCGCTGAAGACAGCTGTCGGGGCCGGAACGGTTGCCGTCGCGCTCTGCTTCGTTCCCCTCGTCCAGGCCGCTGAGGAAAACCCGACCCAGGCCTGCAAGGATGCGTTCGACGCCTGGCCGGATGCCGAGCAGGCGCTGCGGGATGCCACCTGGTGCGTCGAGCAGCTCGAGCAGGCGAAACAGGATGCGATGGCCAACCGGTTCAAGGACGAGGTTGGTGACTTCGTCGGGCAGCAGGTGCAGCAGAACCGGGCCATGGGCATGGTCACCATCGATCGCTCTTACCGGGCAGGCAACCGCACGATACGCGTTCAGCAGATCACAACGACCTCAGAGGCCAACCCATTTGCAGCAATCGCATCGATGGCACAGATGGCTGGCAGCGGCCGTAAGTATCGGATTGCCGGCCAGACGGGCGTCGACATGTCGCAGGGCAACAAGGCCGTCCTGAACGTCGCCAACCAGGAAGGTGGGTCCACCAACTTCGAATCGAATGATGTGCCGATCGACGTCCTGGTGAGCTTCGCAAAAGAGTTTTTCGAGTAAGCACACGGCGGCCATAGCGTTGTCGAATCGCCGCACGCCGCAAGGTGGCGGCTTGACGTGCCGGGGCCTCAGCGCCCCGGCAGGTCTTGGAAATCGATCTGCAGCGACCGCTCCAGGAGCTGCTCGCGAGCCATCAGGTAGCTGCTTTCGATGTGGGCTCGCGCGATCCGCTCCGCCGCCTCTCCATCGCCCTCCTCCAGCGCGCTGATCAGGGCCGCGTGCTGGTGCTGCTGCCGGCGCTGGCCTGCGGGATCTTCACTGGACCCGTCTTCCGCACCAAACAGTCCGAGGTTGATGAGCCGACACATTTCGTCGAGCAGGCCCTCGATGATCTCGGCCAGACGCGCATTCCCGGTCGCTTCGGCGATCCGCAGGTGGAAGGCATGGTTTGCGTTAAGGAATTCGAGGCGCTCCGCCGCCGTCGCCCTGACGGGAACCGCCTGATCGATCCTTCTGAGCTCGGCCCCGTCAACGCGGCCGGCCGCCAGCCGCGCCACCGGTGGCTCAACGATCAGGCGCGTTTCGAACAGATCACGAATGGACTTCGCCGTCACCGGCGCAATAACGAAGCCGCGGCGCGGGACCGCTGCAACCAGCCGGATCTCTCCGAGCCGCGTCAGGGCTACACGAACGGCCGCGCGGCCCAGTCCATAGGCTTCGGCGAGCTCAAGCTCAGTGTGCTCGGATCCCGGGGCCAGCCTGCCCAGCACGATGTCCGCTTTGAGCCGGGCGTAGGCGTCATCACTCTGTCGGGGCATGTGGTCTCCACCGCGACGCCGCTGCTTCGAACCCGTCAGCTGCCCCGCCGGGCAGGCCAACGAGGGCGCCGGTGCTGCGGTTTGGGAATGGTTCTGCGCGCCGAACAGCTATTGCTCAACACACTTGTCTCGTGGCATATTACTGACATGTTATAAAAATGCCAAGAAGAAGCCTCATCCAATGAGACCGATCAACGCCTGGTCCGTTGACCAACCCGCACCCAGGTCAGGAGGCCACCGTGCCAACCATTGACGTCCGCCCCCTGCAGCCCTCGGACCGTGAGGCCTGGTCGTCGCTCTGGCGGGGCTACCTCGACTTCTATCGCACCGAGCGACCCCCGGACATCTACGACCTGCTCTGGGAGCGGCTGCTTGGATCCGAACCGGGCGACGGCCACGGGCTCATCGCCCGTGCGGACGGGGCGCCGGTGGGGTTGGCGCACTACTACTTTCAACGGCATGGCTGGTACGCGGAGCAGGTCGTGTATCTGCAGGATCTGTACGCAGCACCCTCGGCGCGAGGCACTGGCGTCGGGCGTGCGCTGATTGAGGCGGTGTACGCCGCGGCAGACGCCGCCGATTGCCCGCGCGTCTACTGGACGACGGAGGACAACAACGCCGTCGCGCGCAGGCTGTATGACCGGATCGGTGAACTCACGCCCTTCATCAAATACCAACGCGCGATCTGAGCCGAAACTGGAGGTCCGCCTATGTGTCTGCCCGACCACACCGGTGTCCCATGGAACTGCTGATCCGTTGCAGCTGGGGCTTGCTCGGCGCGCTGCACGTTATGCCTGCCCTGGTGCTGTTCGCGCCGCAGCTGGTGCAGCGGCTCTATGGCGTTGACCCTGCCGGGGAACTGGGCGTGCTGCTGGTGCATCGAGCAGCACTGTTTGCGACGGTCGTCGTCGTCGCCGCCTATGCGATCGTCGATCCGAGCGTCCGGCGGCTGGCGACCCTGGTAACCGCCATCAGCATGATCAGCTTTCTGCTGGTCTACCTGCGGGCGGGTATGCCGGCCGGACAGCTGCAGTCGATCGCGCGGGCTGATCTGGCCGGACTGCTGCCCCTGACTGCCGTTGCGATCGCTGCGTGGCGACTGCCCAGCAGCGCGTAGGTTACCGGCACCGGATACGGCGCCGCTGGTCGCGGGCACCGGCTGCGCCACTCGAGCAGCAGCATCCAGAAACACCAAGGCCGCCCGCAGGCGGCCTGTTGAAGCCCATGCAACCCCTCAGGGGAGGTTGCGGATCAGGCTCAGGAGCATCAGCGTGTCTGGCACTTCGCCGGTGCTCGGATCGAAGGCCTCGAGGACGCCATTCACGCGCCGCACGACCAGGAAACGGAGCAGATCACCGTTGCTTTCGGGCAACAGGTAAAAGGTGGCGGTTTCATCGTCGAACGAGTTGTCACCGGAGCTCTGCAACACCAGGCGGCCTTCGCTCAGGCCCCAGGTGAACTCCTCTCCAACGCCGTCGGCGCCGATGTAGATGCCGGTGAAGTCCGGGTTGAAGCTGACCGTCTCGGCAGCCACGCCGGTGACCTCATCCTGGATCATGAACCGGCCGGCGATCAGATCGAGTTCCAGCGGCCGAACCCGCATCACCTGGATCACCCCTGATGAGTCGTCCCCGGGCTCTACCACCATGAAGTCCTGGCCAAGGCCCTGAACAATCTGCGCGCCGTCCGACTGCGTCTCGCCGGGGAACAGGATCGTGATCTCGCCCGTTGCATCGACACTCCAGCTGCCGGTGTCTTCGCCGACGATCCAGCTGCCGTCGTCTTCCTGACGCTGCAGTATCTCCTGGAACGAACCATCGGTGCCGAAGCTGAACAGCCCCTTCTCCGTCGGTTCGGTCATGGCATAGGTACTGCCGGCAAGCAGCAGCCCGTTCGCCGCATCGCTGCCAAGCTCAGCGTCAGTGCGCAGCACGTCGGCAAAGCCAACGTAGGCCAGAGAACCGGCCGCGTCCCGCTCGACAACGAAGAGCAGCAGGTTGTCGTCGGTCGACCCGGCGAGGCGATACACCGTGCTCGTGGCGCCGTCGGCGTCCGTAATGGTCAGCACGCCGGCGCTGTCCACCGCCCAGTTGAAGTCTCCCTCGGCAACGCCCGTGAGCGCATTCATGTCATAGCCCGTACCGCCCTCTTCGAAGACCGTGAGTACACCGGGATCATTGATGGTGGAATAGCTGCCCGGCACGCTCTCGGGGGTAAAGCCGTCGCCAAAGGCGTAGTAGCGCGCGGTCGACGGGTCGCCCGCACCGCTGTCGCCATCTTCGCGCACGACGACGTTGACGATATCGTCGGTCCGGCTCAGGAGCGTCACTTGTTCAGTGCCGGGATTGGGCCCGCCGAGGAAGAGATTCAGCACACCGGCTTCCGTCAGCTGCCAGTCAAAGCCCCCAGCCGAGCCTTCGCCCTCAGGCTGGGCAAAACCGAAGCCGCCGGCGAAGAACGCAAAGATCGAGAAGCTGTCTTCCGCGATGTACACGCCAGGCACGCTGGCGGTTTCGAAAGCAACGGTTGCGTTGCCATCGGAGAGGACCAGGTCCACAGCACTATCGAGCGCGCCCGGCGCATCTTCCTCGACATCGTCGAGGAAGGTCGACTCCCCGCTGACGATGGCTTCCGCCAGGTCCAGGGTGTCTTCCACACCGGTCGGCAGCACGACGCCGTCAATACCGTCCACAACCAGCTTGATTGCGGCCGAAACTTCCAGCAGGTCTTCCGTTTCGACGCGAGCTACGGTTTCGACCAGCTCTTCTTTGCTGTCGATGCTGCCGTCTTCGGTCAACCGCGTCGCCAGCACTTCCTGCGCGGTGGTGATGTTCGTAATGTTGAAGTCTTCGTCTTCCGAGGTGTCTTCCACCGCCTCCTCGATCGCTTCGAAGGAATCTACGATCGCCGACAGGCGGGTCGTACCGGAGAGGTCGACCGCCTCCAGCCGGACCAGCGCATCAGGATCTGTGCTGCTGATCTCGATCTGGTAGGAGCCATCAGAAGCGGAGGGCTGGTCGGAAGTAAAGGTCTGACCGGCTACCGTTGCCGTGACCGTTGCATCCTGAATCGGGTTATCCGTGACAAATCCCGTCAGCACTACCGTTGGTGCGGCAGCGCTTTCTGAAACCGGCGGCGGCGGAGTATCCGAATCGGAACCCGAGCTGCAGCCGACAAGCGTAGTGATGGCTGCTGCAAGCAGACAGAGACCAGGGGTGCGCATCATGCATACTCCCATCTTGCGATGTAAACGAGGGGGAGCACCAAGCTAACAAGCTGCTCCCAGCATCAATGTGATGTCGGACACCTTGTTAGCGCGCACCACAGGCGCATGGGCAGAAGGTGACGAATGCATGATCGGAGGGTGACGGACGCACACCGCACGGGACTACCGCCGACGGCAAGCGCGCGATCCGGCGACGGTTTTCTGACGCTCCTGGCAACAGGCTGAAGACGCCGGACCGATGCCGGACCGATGCCGGCTGACCAGCGCAGGTTGCCGCGGGGCTGCAGACCGGCACACCGCGAGCACCGCGCCGCTCGAGGGCGCAGAGAACCCTGGCGGCGCCGTCACGAGCCAGTCATCATCGGCCGCTAGGGTCCGGATGAGCCGGCACCGAACAGGAGAACGAACTTGAGGAAGCTGATCATCGTCGCAGGCCTGCTCTACGGCCTGATGCCCTTAGCCGCAGTGGCAGAAACGGCCAAAGGCACGGTCTACGAAGACGCCAACGGCAACGGCCAGCGCGATACCGGTGAGCCCGGCGTGGCAGGCGTGCTGGTGTCCAACGGTGAGGCCGTGGTGCGTACGGACGATGCCGGCAACTACCGCATTGCCCTCGATCCGCCGGCGGTGCTGTTCATCACCAAACCCTCAGGCTACGCCGTCCCCGTCAATCGCCACCAGCTGCCGCAGTTCTACTACATCCATCAACCCGAAGGTTCGCCTGCCGGGCTGCGCTACCTGGGCGTGGAGCCCACGGGCCCGCTGCCGGAGCGGATCGACTTTCCCGTCGTGCCGGCCCAGGAACCCGGGCGCTTCAGCGCCCTGCTCATTACCGATCCGCAACCGATGACCGACGTCGAGATCGACTACGTCCGCGACAGCTTCATCACCGAAAACATCGGCACCGAAGCGCGCTTCGGCATGACGATGGGCGACATCCTCTTCGACGATCTGTCGCAGTTCCCGCGCTACAACAGCCTCATCGCCCAGCTCGGCATCCCCTGGTACAACGTGCCGGGCAATCACGAGATGAACTACGCCGCTGCGTCCGATGCGTTTGCGCTGGAAACCTTCAAGCGGTACTACGGCCCCGGTTACTACTCCTTCGACGTTGGCGACGTACACTTCGTGGTGCTCGACAACATCGAGTTCGAGGGCGCCAAGGCAGGCGGCAGGAACCTGCGCCGCGGCGGCGGCTACAAGGGCCGGATCACCGAGCAGCAGCTGACCTGGCTCACCAACGACCTGTCCTTCGTTCCGGACGACCGGCTGGTGTTCCTGGCTATGCACTCACCGCTCCTGAACGCGACCGACCCGGAGAGCACAAGCTCCAACACCTCGAACCGGCGCGATCTGTTCCGCATCCTGCGCGGCCGGGAGCATCTGTATTCCGTCGCCGGCCACACGCACACCAACGAGCATCACTACTTTGACGCCGACGACGGTTTTGCCGGTCCAGGCGAGTTTCACCACCACGTGCTCTCCGCCGTTTCCGGCAGCTGGTGGAGCGGTCCCATGGACGAGGCCGGCATGCCCGTCAGCCTGCAGCGTGACGGGTCGCCGCGCGGCTATCACGTGCTGTCGGTGGATGGCGTCGATCTGACCGTGCGCTACAAGGCAGCCGGCAAGCCGGCCGACTACCAGATGCGGATCATGTACGACGTGCTGCACCATGGTCTGGAGGCCGATGGTCGCCGGGACTACCGCCCGGGGGAACTGCTCGACGGGCTGATGAGCGTCGATCAGGTGCCGGCCGCCGATCTGCTCGTCAACCTGTTTGATGGCGGGCCGAAATCTGTGGTCGAGGCGCGTATCGGCGACCGGCCGCCGCTGCGTCTCGAGCGCATCCTCGCGGCGGATCCCTACGTGGCCGAGGTGTTTGCCCGCAACCGCGATACGAAAAAGAGCTGGGTCGAGGCCATCACCTCATCACACCTGTTCCGCGCCGATCTCCCCGACGATCTCGGGCCTGGCATCTACACGGTGACCGTACGCGCCGTTGACGACTTCGGTCAGGAACATCACGGCCACAGCATCCTGGAAATCACGGGCAGCTCAGCAATACCCCTGGACTGAAGTCACCCCGGCACCCGTCAGCGCGCGTCCTCAGGCTGTGCGGGTAGCGGGACGACCAGGTTGATGACCTGTTCGATGAGCAGCTCCTGATCGAAGTCAGCAAGCTCCGGATGGTCCGAGCCGAGGAGCGGATTGATCAGCAGCATCGCGGCGCCGAACGGCACCGCGTTGGTGTACAGCGACACGATCGGCAACGCCACGCCCCGGTGCCGACCTGCCTTTTGAGTGGCTTCAACCTCGGCCTGAACGACGCCGTTGAACTCGTGGATCGCCGCCTTGAGGCGATCGTCGGCAAAGCGGGCGACGTCGGGGTGCAGCACGGTCCGGAACAGCGCGCGGTTGGCCAGCCCCCAGCGCAGAAAGCCTCGCCCCATCGCGTTCAGCCGAACGTGCGGATCCGTGCTGCCGGTCGCCTCCGCGGCATCCAGGGTGGCAGCCGCAACCTTCAGCCAGCCGTCGGTTGCGAGCGCCGCCAGGAGCGCGGCCTTGTTCTTGAAGTGGCGGTTCGGGGCTGCATGGGACACGCCCAGATCCCGGGCGATGCCCCGCAGCGTCAGCGCCTCCAGACCCTCGCGGTCAATGATCTCTGCCGCCCGGCGGAGGATGTCTTCGGCCAGGTTGCCGTGGTGGTAGGGCGCTGCGATTGCGGTCATAAATCCAGAATTATAAGTTGACAGCGTCTACATCATGCCGTCTAATGGCTAAGTAGACGTTGCCTACATTACTGAGCGGAAGCAGGCTATGCAACAGATCATCAGACTCATCCTGTCCCCATTTGGCTTTGCGCTGGGCTTTCTGTGGCCACTGATCACACAGCTGCTGATCACAACCACGGTCGTGCCCGCAGGCTGGACCGCAATCGCCGTCGGCGCGGCCGTGGCCGTTCCGCTGGGGCTCATGGCGCAATTCAGAGGGAGCTGGCTATGGATCAGGTAATCACGGACCAGGCTGCGCTGACCCCTGTCGCCCGGGACCCGGCCATCGACCCGAGCAACATCGACGCGCTGACCGATACCCAGCTCGACGTGCTCGAGCGCCAGATCGCCAGCAGGTACATGCGCAAGGTGCCCTGGGGTGCGGTGGCCTGGGGCATCGGCAACTGCCTCTTCTTCTTCACCCTGCTGCCGGTGACGATCCTCGGCTACGTCCCGTTGTGGCTCGGATTTGTCCTTGCCACGGTCAGCATCGCTGCGTCCTATCTGCCCTCGCACGAAGCTCAGCACAACATCATTGCCGGCAAGGGCCGGCCGCTGCGCTGGCTGAACGAGCTGGTCGGCCATATGTCGACCCTGCCGCTGGCCTACCCCTATCGGGTACTGCGCGCGACGCACATGGAGCATCACGCCCATACCAATGAACCGGAGCTGGATCCGGACTACGGCGTCCACGCACCCTCGGGCTGGCAGTTTCTTGTGCAGCAGATTCGTGGCCGGCTCACCGGCGGTGATCCCAACACCCACGCTTATGCCAAGACGCTGGAACGCATCGGGCAGGGTGAGCTGTTCCTCGATGCCGTCGTGTTCGAGGTGGTTTACCACCTGGTGCTGTTTACCCTGGCCTGGAGTGGCTTCGCCCTGGAAGCCGCCCTATTGTGGTGGCTGCCGCGACACCTGGCGTTGATCTACATCAGCTACTACCTGTCCTGGGCGCCGCATCACCCGGCCGAGGAAACCGGTCGCTACCGCGACACCCGGGGCTTCCGCAGCCGCCTCGGCAACATCGTGTCCATGGGCATGCAGTACCACATCATCCATCACCTCTATCCGCGCATCCCGCTGGCGCTGACCCCGGCGGCTTACCGGGAACTCAAACCCATTCTGGCGCGGCGCGGCTGCGACCTGGGCGGACTTTGAGCAAGACAGCGCCCGGCACCGCGGATAGCCCGCACGGCCCTCGGTGCCTGCGTGCGGGCACGCATCGAGCGCGGTAGCAACACCCGCTAGCTGAGCGGCGCCGCCTGCGCGAGCACCTGGCTGGCGCGCGCAGCGCGATCGACGAAGCGTGGAAACCGCTCGGTGAAAGCTGCTTGAGCACGCTGCGCAAACCGAGCCGCTCGAGCGCCATCCCCGGCGGCGAGCCAGTACTCGGCTTCAATAAGATCCGCGTAGTACGCCAGCGGGTGCAGAAAGTCGTCGGCACGGGTTTCAGCAATACCGTTCAGCGTACTGCGCGCCTGCGCCAGATCGCCGAGCTGCACGTTCAGCGCCGCCAGCTCCAGCCGCAGCCGCAGCAAATCCACCGCATTCGGCGATGCCGCCACGGGCGCCTGCTGCAGCACCCGCTGCAGACGGTCCCGCGCCAGGCGGGCGTCGCCCCGGGCCAGATCGTAGGGCCAGCGCAGGTCGCGGCGGCTCACATAGTCCGGGTGTGATTCCCCCAGCGCGGTGCGGTACTTCGCCTGCGAACGCTCGAACCACTGTTCCGAAGCTTCAGGCTCACCCAGACCGTAAAGCGCTTGCGCCACGTCCGCTTCCGTTGCCGCACATTCGAGCGCCGCGGTGCCGAGCAGCTCGCGACAGTGCTCAAGCCCGGCAACGAAGGCATCGCGCGCACCGGCGTAGTCGCCGATGGCCAGCAACCGTCGCCCCTGGTGCCGCTGCACGCTGAAGAGATCGGCGCGATTCTCGGGCCGGCTGGCATCCAACGAAGCCAGCGCTTCGGCCTGCAGCTCTGCTGCCCGGCGCATGTTGCCGGCATCAGTATGCAGCCGGCTCAGATTGCTCATGGCCCCAACCAGGTTCGTGTGGCCGGGGGCGTAAAACGCCTGCAGCGTACCGAGGCTCTGTTCCAGATAACCAATGGCCGTTGCGGTGTCGCCCTGCCGGTAAGCAACTAGCCCCAGCCCGTTGTAGACCGCCGCCAGATCCGGATGATCATCGCCAAAGTTCTGCCGGGCGATGTCGAGCGCGCGCTCGAACCGCTCCTGGGCCGGCGCCAGTTCGCCCAGCTGCGCCAGCGAGAAGGCGCCGAAACGCAGCGGCGCGATGAGCTTGTAGGAGGTGGCCGACTCGCGGCGCCCGATCCAGGAGATCGACGCGTCCGCGTTGTCGAGCGCCGCCGGCCAGTTCCCGCGCTGGAGCTGGGTAAAGGCCAGGTTTTCGTACAGTCCGGCCAGCAGTGCCTCCCGATCAGCGCCAGCGTCCGTGTCGCGCGCTGCCGCAACCGCCGTTTCCAGGACGGTAACGGCGTCTTCGTAAGCACCTTCGCGACGATGCACGAAAGCGAGATGCTGCAGATACCGGAGCCGGGCCTGCGCCGGCAGACTATCCGCCTCGAGCTCCGGTTCGACCTCCGCAAGCAACGCCCTGGCGAGCGGTAGCCGTCCTTCCCGGGCATGCAGCAGCGCCTGCTCGAGCCTGAGGCCGACGCTCAGTTCAAGCGTTTCGGTGCCGTCCAGGGCCTGACGGGCGGCCGCGAAGGAATCCACCGCATCGGGGTACTGGCCGAGCACGGACTCGATGGTGCCGCGCACCCGGAACAGCTCGGCTGACGGGGCACGGGCCAGCTCGTCGTCGAGCAGCGCAACGGTATCTTCGAGCACGGACTTCGCCACCAGCGCGGTTCCGGTCTGGCGCTCGGCCTGCTCGTCGACGAGGCGGGTGAAGGTATCGGTCACCAGGCTCGACATGGCCCGAAGCAACCGCGACGAGGTGGCTGCCTGCGTTTCCGCTGCCGTCCGGGCTTCCTGCAGCGACACGGTGTACCAGAGGCTGCTGCCGAGCACGGCGGTTCCCGCGGCCGCGGCGATGCCGCTGGCCACCGCGTGGCGGCGCAGGAACTTGCGCAGGCGGTACGCGCGGTTCTGCCCGGCCGCCTGCACCGGGAATCCGGCACGATAGCGTTCGATGTCGGCGCGCAGCGCGTTGGCATCGGGATAGCGGTCCCCGGGATCGGCCCTGACGCACTGCTCGATGATCGCCACCAGCTCGCGCGACAGCGTGGTGCGGTAGATGCGATCCACGGTCACCGGGTGCTCCGCGGCGGCACGGGCGATGGCATCCTGCAGATCCGCCTGCTGCAGGAGCTTGACCCCGGTCAGCAGTTCAAACAGCAGCAGCCCGACCTGATAGAGGTCCGCCGCAATGCTCACCGGCTTCGCGAGCAGCTGCTCCGGGCTCGCATACTCCGGCGTTAGCGGGCTGTAGCCGGTCTGCGTGGTGCCGTCTCCTTCCAGCAGCTTGGCAATGCCGAAATCGAGCACCCGCACCCGGCCCTCGGCATCGACCAGCACGTTGGAAGGCTTGATGTCCCGATGCACGATCAGGTGCTGATGCGCGAAGACCAGCGCATCGAGCACCTCGAGGATGAGCCGGAGCACCTCGGCTTCAGAGCGATCCCGCGCCGCACACCAGTCGCTGATCGATTCTCCATCGACCAGCTCCATGACGATGTAGGGCAATCCGTCCGGAGTAATGGAGGCGTCGTAGAGCTGCGTGATGTTGACGTGGTTCAGGCTTGCCAGCACCTGTTGTTCCTGCACGAAGCGCCGTCGAGCCTGTTCGCTGTGCGACGCCAGCATGGCTACTTTGATCGCCACGGCGCGCTGGAAGCTGCCGTCCTCCCGCTCCGCCCGGTACACCAGGCTCATCCCGCCTTCCGCCAGCAGTCCCGTGATGCGGTAATCACCGAGCGCGGTGCCGATCAGGCGATCGACACGATCCGCATCGAGCCCTTTCAAGACCGCTATACCAGCACCGGTTGCGAACGGGTTGTCGGCACTCGGCTCTGTCATCGGTTGCGCATCGCTACAGTCGCTCAGAGGCAGAGCGCTGTCTCCGCCGGCATGTCGGTTTTCCCGGCGGCTTAAGCCCCAGGCTCGAAGGTGATCTGGCCATCATGCACGTTCAGCCCGCGCTGCAGGAGCGGGTTGCTTCGTGCCGCGGGCACCAGCACGGCACCCACCGCCAGATCCGCTTGCATCACGTAGGCCAGGGTGCTGTCTACCGTAGAAAATACGGTATTCAGGCGTCCACCGAAATGGCCATCGAGCGGAGCGAGGGCGTAATGGCCGATGTCCAGGACGTTCGTCACAGCTTCCTCGCCGAGCGCCACCCGTACGGCATGAGCACCCACCACGTTCCCTAAAGGGGCGGTAACGCTCGGGGCGAGCGTTGACACGGCACCCGGCGCAGGCGAGCCTGCCGCGATCGGGGAGTGAGGCGCGACCATGAACCTGCACGCGGACGACTTCGTCAATGAACTTCGAATGTTGCTGAAGCAGGCTGAAGACGCAGACTTTACGGCCGTTGAGATCAACGCGGGCCGGCTCTACCGGCGTCTGCGCACCTACCCGGAGCCCCATGACCGCATGGCCCTGTGCTGCGACATCCTGCGGCAGGAAATGCGTGGCGGTGATGCGATCGTGCACGACTCCAGCGCCGACAAACGGGAACGGCTCACGATACGCTTTCAGCTGCCGCGTTCACCCTGAAGCTAGGGCCCGGCAGCCGCTTGTCGCGCCTCCTTGCGCTCGAGCAGCCGCTGCAGCCGCGCGTGCCGCGGCGCCGTGAGCGGCCAGGTCCAGCACAGGTACAGCGCAAAACCGAACAGCACCGTTGGCCAGATCGCGTAGAGCACGCCGAGCCAGAGCAGTTCCTCCGCACCGTTGCTGGCACCGATCGCCGTGTCGTAGCCGACCACCGCTAGCGCCATGAGCGACGTACCGCCAATGGACTGCGCGGTTTTGGTCATGAAGGCAAAAATCGAGAAGTAGCTGCCCGTGCGGGCATCGCCGGTACGCAGCGTGTCGAGGTCGATGACGTCCGCCAGCATGGCTCGGGGCAGATAGGCAAAAGACCCGAAGCAGAAGCCCTTAATGGCAAACAGGACGTAGAACGCCTGAACGTCGCCATGATCGAGGGTGAAGATCGCCAGGCTGACAATGCCGACGAGAATGATCGCCGCCGACAGCGAGCGGTGTTTGCCGAAACGGCGGGCCAGCAGGTTCCAGGCCGGAATGGCCGCCAGGCCAAACGAGAAGTAGACCAGGTACAGCGTGCCCGCCCGCGGTGCGCCGATGTAGTCCTGCATGAAGTAGAGCGACAGCGCGTTGCGGAAGGCTTCACCACCGCCGATGAGCAGTTCGATGGCGAGCACGCGCAGAAACAGTCCGTTGCGCGACATGAGGCGGAGCGAACGGAGAAACGACACCTGTCCTTCCCGCGCCCGCGGCGGTGGCTCCGGCACGCGGGCGACGACCAGCACCGTAATCCCCAGCAGCAGCGGTACCGCCAGCCAGGTATAGGCGTTGAGCACCATCACTGCGGTAGCGTCGTTACCGTAGGCCGCCTCCACCAGCGCGGGCACCAGGGCCGCACCGATGAGGCCAAGCAGTACGAAGATCTCCCGTGCCGCCTGAATGCGCGTACGGGTGTCGTACTCGCCGGACAGCTCCATACCCCAGGCCGCATAGGGTACGAGGACCATCGTGGTGCCGATGCGCAGAAACACGAACCAGGCGCCAAGGTAAAGCACGGTGCTGCCGCGCTCGGGATTCAGCAGAAAGTAGAGCGCCAGCGCGAGAAACGGTGCTCCGACCAGCACCCAGGCGCGGCGCCGCCCCCAACGGCTGCGAAAGCGGTCGGAGGCGTATCCCATGAGGGGATCGGTAATCGCGTCGAACAGCGCGGCAATGGTGATGATGGAGCCAACGGCAAAGGTATCGATACCGATGTAGCTGTCGTAGGCCCGCGGCAACCAGATCCCGAGCGGATACCCGAGCAGCGCCAGCGGAAAGCCGAGGGAACCGTAGATCCAGATGCTCGAACGACGAAGCGGTACAGCAGCCAAGGCTTTCCTGTGACTTGAGGTCGGGCTTCGTTTATCCCAGATCGCAACGGGGGCGTAAAGCAGCCACCCGCTGCGGGCCGCGGGGCGGCTGCGGTTGCCGCCGCGGTTTCCCTGTACCATGCCAACGGCACCCTGCGCCCCCGCGCGGGAACCCTCAAGCGTGCGAGGTGGGGACGCAACCATCGACAGTCGACCAAACAGCACCGCCGGATCCGGCACCGCCACGGCACCCGTTTCCAGCAGCTATGCGAATTATGCGCTCGGCGTTCTGTTCGCGGTCATGGTGCTCAACTTTCTCGATCGTCAGGTGATTGTGATCATTGCCGAGCCCATCAAGCAGGATCTCGGGCTCTCAGACGGCCAGCTCGGCATGATGAGCGGCCTATCGTTCGCCATCTTCTACACCACGCTCGGCATCCCCATCGCGGCGCTGGCCGACCGCTGGCACCGCGGCCGGATTATTGCAATCGCATTGGCCGTCTGGTCGGTCATGACCATCGCCTGCGGCATGGCGACGAACTTCGTGCAGCTGTTCCTGGCGCGGGTCGGCGTCGGCATCGGCGAAGCCGGCGCCAGCCCACCATCCCACTCGCTGATCACCGATCTGTTTCCGCCAGAAAAGCGGGCGTCGGCCCTCGGCATCTTCGGCATGGCCGTGCCCATCGGCTCGATGATCGCCTACGGCCTCGGCGGCTGGGTGGTAGACAACGCCGGCTGGCGCACGGCGCTCTTTGCCGCCGGGCTGCCGGGCCTCTTCGTTGCTGCGGTCACCCTGCTGACGGTTCGCGATCCCCGGACGCCGGTGCCGTTGCGCGGGCTGTTCAAAACGGATCCAGCGCGGATCAGCTTTTCCGAAGCCCTTGGCGAGCTGTCGCGCAAATGGACCTTCTGGAATCTGGTGCTTGGCGGCGCGATGATCCAGTTCGCAGCCTATGGTCTGGCAGCCTTCTTCGGCAGCTTCTTCAATCGCCTGCACGGCATGAGCTATTCCGAGCTCGGCTTCAAGCTGATGCTCATGGTCGGCATCTCCGGCGCGGTCGGGTCGTACCTCGGTGGGCAGATCGGCGACCGTCTGGTGCGCCGTTCCATGGGTCTGCCGCTGAAGGTCACAATGCTGTTTTTCATTGCGGCCGTACCGGCGGTCATTGGCGGGCTCTACGCGGAAAACCCCAACTGGTCCTTCCTCGGCTTCGCGGTACCCACCTTTGCGGCGACGTTCTACTTTGGTCCAACTTTCTCGGCCCTGCAGAGCCAGGCGCGCAGCGAGACACGGGCCATCGCCGTCGCCATCTACCTGCTGATCTCCAGCATGATCGGCCTCGGGCTCGGACCGACGATCGTCGGCTTCCTATCCGATTACCTTGCCGGCGCAAATCCCACCCCGGAAGCCGCCGCCAGCGGACTGCGGCAGGCGCTGACGATCAACTGCTGCGCCTACCTGCTGGCGGCGCTGCATCTGTATCTCGCCTCCCGCACCGTGGCCCGGGAGGCCGTCCCGCTGACCTCCCCGGCCAGTGCCGGTTGATCCTGCGCCGGGGCAGCTGCCGCATGAAGGGCCGAAAATGGCGAGCTTTTCGGCCCCGATTCGCGCAGCATGCGGCGCCCGTAACCGGACTTGAGATTCAGCAGCTCCCGTGATCAACCCGACCATTCAACTGCAGATGGGTCCCCGCCAGTGGCTGATGCTGCTGTCGCTGTCCCTGCTATGGGGGGGCTCCTTCTTCTTCGTAAACGTAGCCGTCGCCGAGCTGAGCCCGCTGTGGACGGTAACGCTCCGGGTGGTTTTTGCGGCCCTCGTCATCACCGCCTACCTGCTGCTCAGCGGCCGTACCATGGGGCTGACGCCCAGGCTGTTCGGCGCTTTCGTGATCATGGGGTTCCTGAGCAATGCGCTGCCGTTCACGCTCATCGCCTGGGGGCAGATGAGCATTACCGCCGGCCTGGCCTCGATGCTGAACGCGGCCACGCCGATCTTCACCATGATCGTCGCCGGCCTGCTGCTGGCGGATGAACGGTTCACCCTGCTGCGGGTGCTCGGCGCGCTGATCGGGGCCATCGGCGTCGGCACCATGATCGGTCCGAGCGCCATGAGCTTCGGCAGCTCGGCGCTGCTGCCGCAGCTCGCCGTGCTCACTGCGACCGTAAGCTATGCCTTCGGCACCGTGTACGGTCGCCGCTTTACCGCCATGGGCCTGGACCCGGTGGTCATCGCGCTTGGGCAGCTGCTCGGCTCCAGCGCGCTGCTGCTGCCGGTTGCGCTCGGGGTCGAAGGGCCGCAGGCGCTCTACACCATCAGCCTGAAGACCGCGCTCGCCATCGGCGGCCTCGGCGTCGTCAGCACGGCCATCGCCTACCTGCTGTTCTTTCGCCTGCTGGCCGAAGCGGGGGCGACCAACACCGTGCTGGTCACGCTGCTGGTGCCGGTGAGCGCTACGTTGCTGGGCATCGGGCTGCTGGGCGAGACGGTGGAGCCCTACCAGCTGCTCGGTATCACCATCATCGCCCTCGGCCTGTCGCTGATCGACGGCCGCCTGTGGCGCCGGCGCGTATCCTCGACGGCATGACCGAAACCAGCCCGCGTCCGAGCGGCACCGGGCCCAGCCTGCCCGCCTGGCGCCAGGATCTGGCCGCCGCCCTGCATCGCAACCGCGCCGACCCCGGTAGCCGCTATCTGCAGCTGGCCACCGTCAGAGCGGACGGCGTCCCGGCCAACCGCACCCTCGTATTCCGCGGCTTCGAGGCGCACAGCGGCGCGCTGTACATGGTGAGCGACGAGCGCAGCGCCAAGCCCGCCGAGCTGCGCGCGGAACCTCGGGCCGCTATCGCCTGGTACTTCTCGAAAACACGGGAGCAGTTCCGGCTCACTGGCACCGTAACTTGCGTGTTACCCACCGACGGCGCCGCAGCGCTCGCCGACTGCCAGCGGAAGTGGAACAGCCTGTCGCCCGCGGCGCGCAGCCAGTATTTCTGGCCCGAGCCCGGCACGCCGCTGGCAGCCCAGGCGCCGCCGACGGGGCAGCCACCCATCGAAGCACCGCCACCCTGGTTTCTGGTGCTGACAATGGCCGTTACGGAAGTCGATCATCTGGATTTGCGCCCCAGCCCACAGCGGCGGCGACACTACCTGCTGCAGGACGGTGCCTGGCAGGCGGCCGAGATTAACCCCTGAATCCACGCCGCTGCGTGGCGAGCCAACCGGCGCAGGGTGCTCACGGGCGTCCGCTATACTGGCGGTTTTACAGAGCGACCGCTTCATGAGCGACCTTGAGTATCCCTACGCCGACCATCCGGCCGCCGGCACCACGCGGGAGATCCATCCGGGCGTGCGCTGGCTGACGATGCCCATGGGCGGCGGCTCGCTGAACCACATCAACCTGTATCTGCTCGAGGACACCGACGGCTGGTGGGTCGTGGATACCGGGCTCAGCCTCGATGAGGTCGCGGCACTCTGGGACCAGGTGTTTCAGACCGAGCTGGGCGGCAAGTCGATCAAGGCCGTGCTCTGCACCCACTTTCACCCCGATCACATCGGGCAGGCCCGAATGATCTCGGATCGCTTTCGGGTGCCGCTCTACATGACCCACGGGGAGTACTACCAGGCCCGGGCCTTTGCCGGCAGTGGCCCCGGCAGCGATTCCAATGCCTGGCAGAGCGAGCAGTTCTTCCGTCGCGCCGGCATGTCGACCGAAGTACTGCTTGGCATGCGGCAGGCCTGGACACAGCGCCGCAATGACGGCATGCAGATGCCGAAGCTGCCGGAGGGGTACGTGCGGCTGCGCCACGGCGATGAACTGCGCATTGGTCAGCTCCGCTGGCGGGTCGTCGTTGGTTCCGGGCATTCGCCCGAGCACGCCTGTCTGCTCAGCTACCAAGCCGGTCTGCTGCTGTCCGGCGATCAGATCCTGCCGGTGATCACCAGCAACGTCAGCGTCCACGCCAGCGAGCCGGAGGCGAACCCGCTGAAGGACTGGATGGACTCGCTCGATCGTCTGCTCGACCTGCCGGAGGACCTGCTGGTGCTACCCGCACACAACCTGCCGTTCCGGGGCGTGCGCAGCCGACTTCGGGATCTGATAGACCACCATGAGGAGCGCATGGCGACGATCACCCACGCCTGTCAGGAACCGCACACCGCCTTCGAGCTGTTGCCGGTGCTGTTCAAGCGCAAGCTCGATCCGCGTCAGTCGATGATGGCGATGGGTGAAGCCATCGCGCACGCGCACCTGCTCATGCACCGCAACCGGTTGACGCGGGAGCTGGGTGAGGATGACCGCTTCCGGTTCCGCAGCGTAGGCGCTGCGCACGACGACAGCGCGTTCGATCAGAGTCCGCTGCACGAGTGAGTGCCGCCACCAGCTCGGCGCGACCCCTGCCATCGGATGAGCAATCGGTCGTGCGACCGGTGACCGGGTCAGTGCCGCAGTGCAGCGCGCCCCCAGCTCACGTAGCCGGCCACCCGCGGCGTCTTCGGCGTATAGCCGGCTTCCAGGGCCGGAACCTCAAACCCGCCTTCGTCGAGCTGATCGCTGACGCTACGGGTGAGATGGCAGCCGCCGGCGAGCCGCTTCCAGATCGGTTCGATACGCCGCTGCCATCGCGCCACGTCGGCATCCGGGGCAAGGCCGTGTTCGCAGAACAGGATCTGCCCACCAGGTTTCAGCACCCGCCGCAGCTCGTTGAGCGAACTGCGCCAGTCCGGGATTGTGCACAGCACGAAGGTAACCACCGCCGTATCCACGGATTCATCAGCGATGCCCGCATCTTCGATGCCACTCTCGATCAGGTCGACAGGAATACCACTCAGCTCGTCCCGCCGCTCAGCTGCCCAGCCGAGCATGCGCGGGTCGGGCTCGACCGCCGTGAGCGCCGTCACCCGTGCCGGATCATAGAAGCTGAAATTCAGGCCGGAGCCACAGCCAAGCTCCAGTACCCGTCCGGTCGCCTGCGGCACGACGCGCTTGCGGTAGTAGCGCATCGCCGGCGAAGCACAGCCGCAGGACACCAGCGCGGGCATGACATAGCGATTCCACAGACCCATGACGATCCTCATTGTTCGATCAGAAGGCTCAGAGTAACGGCCGGCCCGAAAACGGGAAACCCAGCGGCTGCAACACCCGCGCGCAACCGCACGCTCCTGCGGGATCAACTGCTGCACCAGGTGTTGAGCCCTGCCCGGTGAGTCCCAGACTGTGAGTCCCAGACTGTGAGTCCCAGACTGTGAGTCCCAGACCGTGAGTCCCAGACCGCCACCCCGCGACACCGGATCCGGTAGGCCGCCCGCGCCCGATCCGTCAACAAAGGGCACCGGTGAGAACCTGGTCAAACAGATCAAGCGCTTCTGCTGGCGGACGCTGGTCTGGGCCCGCGATCGCCTGCCGCCCGGCATCCGCAGCATCCTCGGGCTGCTGTTCTGCGTCGGCGGCGTGTTCGGCTTTCTGCCGGTACTCGGATTCTGGATGTTTCCGCTCGGCCTGTGCCTGATCGGCCTCGATGTGCCGTTCATGCGCAGCCGGCTGAACCGCATCATCGAACGGTTGGAACGGGATCTCGCCTGAAGCTGGCTGCGTGGGCTCAAGCTGGACGTCCCGGCGGTCACGGGACAAGCAGAGACTACGTTCGTAGACCCTGGGTCCTCTCATCCGCGTTCGACCCCCAGGCAACAATCACCGTATCGTTACCCCTGCCTAACTCGTTGGAACCGATGAACGTGAGGAGGAAACGGTGACCAAGGTCTGCAGACCGAAGCGAACGCGAGACACCGGACGAGCGCAAAGGCACCGCTGCAACACCTTGACGGTGCTCCGCCGGGTCATCGCGGCAGTTGTGCTCGCTTCTGTAGCCTCGTTGGCAGCTCGTGCAGAGCAAGGGGACAGTCCGCCAATGCCCCCAGACGAACCTCAGGTTCTAGGGCCGGGTTCGGTTTCCCGTGCCGACCGACACGAGTTTTGCGCAACCATGGCCCGCGATCGACAAAAGATCATCATCGGGATCGAACACGGCAAGTGGCAG
>JBCDGJ010000080.1:0-20607 GCA_038757945.1 Pseudomonadota bacterium | reverse complement strand
TTGAGGCAGTGAGATCCGCGCATCAGCGGGAGGTGGCCGAAGACTATGTCGAAATGATCAGAACCTCGCGCAGCAGCCGATCGTGCAGCTCACGGTCGAAAGTGCTGCGCCCATATTGGGAAGCGTAGAGGACCTTGGCCATGAGGTGCCGGCCAGCGGTCGCATCCAGGACCGCCTCGAAGTGTTCGCGGGCAAGCTCCGGGCGCCCGCCGACCGCCGGCGGGTAGAGTGACTCGAGAACACCGAGGTACAGGTGCGGGCTCGAGTTTTCATAGCCGGGCTCGAGCTCGACCAGCCGGCTGACGAGCGCCTTCAGCCGGCTCAGCTCGGCGATAGCACCCAACTCGTCGGCATGCGCCTGCAACCAGCCTGCCCAGCTGCCCGCCAGCGAAAAGGCGAGCGGCACGTCCCGCACACGCAGCCGGGACAGCCAGAGCTCGTAGTCAGCGAAATCACGGGAGCGCAGCTCACAGGCGTTCTTCAGGCCCTTGCAGGCAGCCCGCTCCGCCAGACGCAACGATTTGCTGGCGAGCAGTTTCTGTCGCTCGGGATCAGTGACGAACGCCCCTGCGTATGCGGAGTTGAGCTGCGCAGCCTGGCTCAGCAGCGTGGCATTGGTCGAGTCCTCGCCGACCAGGCCATCGATCAGGATCAGATACGCCGGTGCACCCTGGCGGACGGTTTCGACGTCCTGCGAGTTCAGTATCGAGTCAGTCAGATCACCGGCAATGCCGCTGGTGACCGACGACAGCAGGCTGGCGCAGCCGGACAGCAACAGGACACTGATGGCCAGCGCAACGGCTGTTGCCGGTGTCGGTCGCCCGACGCAGCGGTTGTGGGTACCGGTGGCTTGGGTTGTCGAGATCACGTGAATCCTTACTGAGAAGCGGCTGCTGTGGGTGGTTGTGCCACGTTCGAAACAGGGCTCCAGATGCCGTCTCGAAGGCCGAGCTACACGCGGCAATCTGCTAGGGCATCGCCATCAGTTCAGTCAGCGTCGCAAGCATCGCATCAAACGGCGGTCGTTGGCGGAAGCCGGGGACGGCGAACTTGGCCTTGAGGCGACCATCGGGTTCGATCAGCAACGCGCCCGGGTGGGGTATGCCATAGGCCCGATGGCCTGGCTTGTAGCGTTCGTTGAGCACGCCGTAAGCCTTCACGTGCTGCTGATCAACATCGCGTAGCAACGGGTAAGGCAGCTCGTAGGAGCGGTAGAAGCCATCGAGAATCTCGAGCGAGTCATAGCTCATGGCGGCCACGTTGACGCCAAGCGCTGCAAATTCGGCGGTGTAGTCCTTCAGCTGTAACAGCTGCCGCTTGCAGAACGGACACCAATCCGCCGATCGCACGAGAAACAGCAGCAGCCCGCGCTCGCCAGTGAGGTCGCCCAGCGCGCGGGGCCGGCCGGACTGATCGTTGGCCGCGAGGAGCGGTACCGGCGTGCCGACCTCGGGACCCCAGCTGTCCGCATAGCGGACGTCTGTGGTGCTTCCGGCCGCAGCCGCCTGCGCGTCTGTGCTGGCCGGCAGGCTGCAGCACAGCGCCAGCACGAGCAGCAGCACGCGCAGCATGCCGCCGCCGCTCGCAGGCAGCGCGACGGACAGGGAGCAGCGTTCATGAATGTTGTACAACACGTCTGTTTCCCGGCTCTTTCCCGGCACCTTTCCAGCTCGCTTCCTGAGCGTTCCGACTTGCTCCGAGCTAAGGGAGCGCGGTACCCCGCAGCTTGAGTTCCGTCGGTTCATCCAGCCGATCGGCGTTTGCCGCCGGCAGCTGCCCGGCCGCGCCGAGCGCGGGCGCTTGCGGCTGCAGCGGAAACCCGTGCCGGTACAGCCGTTCGGCGCGCGGGGCGAGGCTCGCCTGCCGCGCGACCAGCTGCGCCGCGAGCAGCCGCTGTTCCCGCGACGTGAGCTGACGCGTCAGCACCAGTTCTTCGAGACCGGCCAGCAGCACGTCGATGCCCGCATAACGTTCCAGCACACGCAGCAGCCGGTTTCGATACCACAAATGACGCCGCGCCTCTTCTGACAGCGAGCCTGCGAAAAGTTCCACCTGTGCCAGATGCGCCTGCAGCCGACGGCGCGCGCGCAGACGCAGATCCGGGCCGGCATCCTCGCGCAGCAACCGCCCGCAGGCGCGCTCCGCGTTCCGGGCCTCCGCAGTCATGTTCGCCGCAAGCGCTGTTTCGAAACCGTCCTGCGGGCCGGGATCGAGCGTATCGGCCGCGAGCTCGCGCAGCGCCGCCGCATCGACGAACAGCAGCTGCTCCAGCGCGCGGCGCGGCTGATCCTGCTCCAGCCGGCGCTCGAGCTGCTGCGCGACGAGGTTCAGCGCGTGTATGGCCTCGGCTGCATCCTCGTTGGTCAGGGCATCCTGCATCCGCCGCGCTTCCGCCAGTCCCAGCACCGCAGCGTCCAGCGTTTGCTGTATCTGTTGCAGCCGCTCGCCGGCATCCTCGGCGCGGGACTGTTGTGGGGAGTTAAGGAACAGGCGCCACAGCGCCCCTTGCTGCTGCAGCTCCGGCACCAGGTTTTCAACCGGGGTAACGCCGCGACGCCCGGCAAGCTGCGTCAGCAACCGACTGTTGCGCTCCAGCGCCTGCGCGACGATGGTACGCACCCCGAGCCGCGAACCGTCGTCGTTGAGGAGAAATTGCATGTCGACTGAACCACCCCTGCTGCTGGACCGTCCGCTGCCCGGTGTCGCGCTCGTTACGCTGAATCGGCCAGATGCCCTGAACGCGCTGTCGGCGCGCCTGCGCAATGCCCTGCTCAGCACCTTTTCTCAGCTCGCGACGGACGACGAGATCGAGGTTGTCATCTTAACCGGAGCCGGACGCGCATTCACCGTGGGTCTCGATCTGAAGGAGCTCGGTCGCGAGCACGAAGCTGCGGAACCGCTCGATCGCCGCGATCTGGCAGCGATCATGGACGCGCTGCCGCAGCCGGTCATCGGCGCGATCAACGGCTACGCCATCACCGGCGGCTTTGAGCTGGCGCTGCTGTGCGATTTCCTCATCGCCGCCCCGGAAGCGCAGTTTGCCGATACGCACGCGCGGGTCGGGGTTGTCCCCGGCTGGGGGCTCTCGCAGCGCCTGCCGCGGCTGATCGGCATTAACCGCGCCCGGGAACTGTCGCTCACCGGCAACTACCTGGATGCCGAGACCGCCTGCCGCTGGGGCCTGGTCAACCGGGTCGTGCCGCGGGAGGAGCTGCTGGAGGTCTGCCTGCAGCTGGCTCAGGACATTCTGTCCACGGATCGCGCAACCCGTACGGAAATGAAACGCATCATGGATCTTGGCTGGACGCTGCCCCTTGCTGAGGGACTGGCCCTCGAGCGCGAGGCCTCTGCGGCCCACGGTGCCCGCCATCGCCCGGAGGAACAGGTCGCCGCACGCCGCCGCAGCATCCAGCAGCGGGGTCGCCAGGAATCTGGCCGCCGGGAATCTGGCCGCCGGGAAGCCAGCCGCAGCGAAGTTGAGCAACCCGAGCGCGATCAGTCGTCCTGAGCCGCGGCGAGTACGCTGACGCCCAGCAATCCGGGATCCGGGTCGAGCACCAGGTTGATCGCAATTCGGCGCGCATAATCGGTCATCACGTCCCGTGCATCGAAGCGGTTGCGCAGCGGTCCCGTCGCCAGCGGCTCGGCAATGGCCCGCGCGAGATCGCCCACGAGATAGACGCCGCCTTCGGCGCAGGCGGTAAACGCCAGGCTCGCCGCGCAATCACCAAGCCAGGCCCCGAACTGTTCAATCGTCGCCGTTGCCAGCTCATCGGACCCGTCGAGGGCTGCTGCGCTCACAGCCTCTGGCGTGCCGTGGATCGGGGGCTCATCACGCACCTCGGCAAGTGCCCGGTACAGCCGCAGCAGGCCAGGCCCGGACAGCACGGTTTCCCAGATCGGTACTGCACCAGACTGCGACTGCAGCGTGCGCAGTACCTCATGCTCCAAGGGCGTGCGTACCGCCAGCGGCGCATGGCCGCCCTCGGACGGTAGGACCTGAAAACCCCTGGTCCCGGCCACCGGCACGCACAGCGCCATGCCGAGCCCGCTGCCGGGCCCCAGCAGCACCCGGACGGCGCTCGGATCAACCTGCGCCGTTCCAAGCGGCCGCAGCTGCTCGAATGCGTTCAGACCATGCGCCAGCGCGTAGAAGTCGTTGCAGATCCGTACCGGACAATCGAAGCCCCTGGCAAGCTGCGGCTGGTCCAGCAGCAGCTCGCCGTTGGTCATCTGCGCCCGCCCCTCCTGCACCGGCCCCGCTACCGCCAGCACCACCCCTGCGAGCCGCCCGGCGCTCGGGCCAATCTCAGCGCAGAGTGCGTCGACCTGCTGCACGAACCGTGCGCCTGCCCCGAAGGACCGGGTCGGCAGCCGGCGCTGACCCAGGGACCGGCCACCGGCGTCGAGCAGGCGAAACCGCGCCCAGGTCGCCCCGATGTCCGCAGCGACCCGATAGGCTGGGCGCATTCCGCCGTCTTGGGGAGCCGGGCCTTCAGCCGCTGCGGACACGCTCGGCAGTCGTCTTTGCAGGGCGCTTCGGCGCAAAGTCACCAAGAAACTCGAGCGTGCGCTTGTAGGCGCCCTTTTCGGTGTCGGCGATCGCAGCGTTGAAGTGGGTCACACCGGCCGCCTTGAGCTGCCGCAGGGCTTTCCGCAGCACCTTTTCGTCACCGACAATCGCCACGTCTGCCGGTCCGGCAACACCTTCGCGGTCGAGCATCGCGCGGTAGCTTGGGAGCTGGCCATAAATGGTCAGCGACTGCGCGATGTGCTCGCGCGCGGCGTCAACGTTGTTCGTCAGTACGATCGGGAACCCGCCCACCACGCACGGCGACGGCCGCCCGGCGCTCTCGGCGGCGGTCGTCAGGCGCGGCACGATATGGTCGGCCATAGTGCGCGGCCCGACCATCCAGGTGTTGGTGCCATCGGCCATCTCGCCGGCCAGCCGCAGCATCACCGGTCCGAGACCGCCGATCACCAGCGGCACCGGCCTGGCCCCGGGAACGTCGATCTGCACGCCCCGCGCGGTGAGCTGTTCACCGGTGATCGACACCGGTTCACCGCGGAGCAGCGGACCGAGGATCGCCAGATACTCGCGCATGTGGCGCGCCGGACGGTCATAGCTCATGCCCAGCATGTCCTCGATCACCACTTTGTGGGACAGGCCGATACCAAGTACAAACCGGTTATCCGTTGCCGCGGCAGCGGTCAGCGCCTGTTGCGCGAGCGCGGTCGGATGCCGTGGGTAGGTCGGCGTCACCGCGGTGCCGAGCCCGAGCTCTGGTACCGCGCGCCCGATCACGGTCAGCGCATTGACCGCGTCGAAGGAGAAAATGTTCGCCAGCCAGAGATCGTTGATTCCGAGCTTGCGCGCCCGCCGCGCCCCTTTAACCAGATCGTCGAAGGTTTGCCGGGTGCCGTCGGCCCCGATCATGACGCCGATACGCATAGCTATGCTCCCCTGTTCCGTTACCAACGCTTCCGTCCCGCTACGGCCGCAGAGATTCGCTCCGGTCCGGACGCTGCTACCCTGTCGCGCCTTAGCGGGTACCGCACCATAAGCCTGCTACTGCAGCCTGCTACCGTAGCTGTGATCGCACGGCGCAGCGCAACTCGCCGCTGCCGCGGCTGCTCTAAACTCTGCACAGCCGCTTCCTGCCGTGCACGGCAGGCCTTCACTTCCGTGAGTTGCGGACTGTCTTACAGTCCTCCATGCTGCCGGCGAATGCAATCCGGCGGTTTCGACGGGGGGTCCGTCGGCCCGAACACGGGGGCGCTCGAACTCCTTTCTGACCAGAACCTCTGAAGAGATTGAGCACGACGATGAGCGACTCAAAAACCATCGCCATACTTGGCGGTACCGGCGACCTGGGCACCGGCCTTGCAATCCGTTGGGCAAAGTCCGGCCACAAGATTGTGATTGGATCGAGGACCCAGGAAAAGGCCGACGCTGCCGTTGCCGCGCTGAAGGAAATCAGCCCTGCCACCGACGCGGTCGCGATGGAAAATCCCGGCGCCGCTGCCGCAGCCGATCTCGTTGTGCTGACCGTTCCCGCCGACCATCAGCTGAGCACGCTCGAAGGGGTCCGGGAATCGCTGACCGGCAAGATCCTGATCGACGTCACGGTGCCACTGAAGCCACCGAAGGTCGGCACCGTGCAGCTGCCGCCGGAAGGCAGCGCCGGCAAACGCGCCCAGGATCTGCTCGGCGAGGACGTCATGGTGGTCACGGCATTCCAGAACATCGCCGCCCACCTGCTGCAGACCGACGTCGAGATTGAATGCGACGTGCTGGTTGCCGGCAACAAGAAGGCGGCCCGGGACACCGTCATCGAGCTCATCGAAGAGGCGGGCATGCGCGGCTGGCACGCTGGGCCGATCGAAAACTCGGCCGCTGCGGAAGCGCTGACCTCGATCCTGATTCAGATCAACCGCAAGTACGACATTTCCCACGCGGGTATCCGCATCGTCGGCCAGCCCGACCACTGATGGCGCCGCGCCTCGAGGCGTTCGCCGTACCCGGGCTGCCGATGGTGCAGCCCGAGGCCAACGTCGCGACGCTGATTAACGAAGCGCTTGAGCGCAACGGGCAGACGCTCGCCGACGGAGACGTCGTCTGCATCGCGCAGAAGATCGTCTCCAAGGCCGAAAACCGGCAGGTTGCGCTCGCCAGCGTGGAGCCGGGGGCTGAGGCCTGCGAACTCGCGCAGGCTGTCGACAAGGATCCTCGACTGGTTCAGCTCATTCTCGACGAGAGTACAGAGGTTCTGCGCCATAAGCCGGGCGTCCTGATCGTCCGCCACCGGCTGGGCATCGTCGGCGCCAACGCCGGCATCGATCAGTCCAACATTGATCATGGTGAGGCGGAAGAAGCGCTGCTGCTGCCCATCGATCCGGACGGGTCTGCGGCGTCCATCCGTGCGGACCTCGAAGCCAGCCATGGCTGCCGACTTGCAGTAATGATTACCGACAGCCACAACCGTCCCTGGCGCCTTGGTACCGTTGGCGCCTGCATTGGGTGCGCCGGACTGGCACCGCTGGACGATCACCGCGGTGGTACGGATCTGTACGGCCGCGAGCTCAAGGTCACGCTCATCAACCGGGCAGATGCGATCGCCAGCATCGCCACCCTGCTCATGGGTGAGACCACCGAGCAGCTGCCGGTTGCCGTCGTGCGTGGCCTCGGGCCGGAGACGGCACCAGCGCCGGCGACCACGATCGTCCGGCCACCGGCCGAAGACCTGTTCCGCTGAGGGTTCCCGGCCGCTGAACTGATGAGCAAGGACAACGCCGCCATGTCGAGATCGCACCCATGAGCCACTATCTCGCCCTCACCGGCGGCGTTGGCGGTGCCAAGCTGGCGCTGGGCCTGACCCGCGTCCTGCCCCCGGAAGAACTGACGCTGGTCGTAAACACGGGCGATGACTTCGAGCACCTGGGGCTGCACATCGCGCCGGACATCGACACGCTGACGTACACACTGTCGGGGCTTGCCAACGCTGAGCTGGGGTGGGGTCGCGGCGACGAGAGCTGGAACTGTCTCGACACCCTTGGCCAGCTTGGCGGCGAGACGTGGTTTCAGCTCGGCGATCGTGACCTGGCCCTGCACCTGCGGCGCACAGCGCTGCTGCGTGCCGGCCACACGTTGACCGAGGTGACGGCGGTGTTGAGTCAACAGCTCGGAATCGAACCCCGAATCCTGCCGATGTCAGACGATCCGGTGCGCACGATCGTGCATAGCAATCAGGGCCGGCTGTCCTTCCAGCACTACTTCGTCCGGGAACAGTGCAAACCGAGGGTCGAGCAGATTGAGTTCGAAGGCGCTGCGACTGCGCGGCCGGCACCCGGCCTGCTGGAGGCCATCGCCTCCTGCGATGCCATCATCATCTGCCCCTCGAATCCGTTTCTATCCGTAGATCCGGTGCTGTCGGTACCTGGGGTTCGACAGGCTCTGCTCGACACGCCTGCGCCGGTCGTTGCGGTGTCGCCGATCGTTGGCGGCACGGCCGTCAAGGGCCCTACGGCCAAGATCATGCATGAGCTCAACCTGGCGACCATGGCCGACGAGATTGCCAATCACTACGGTGAGCTGATCGATCTGTTCGTGCTCGACGAGCTCGACAAGTTCCTCGACGGGCAGCTGCCGGTGCAGACTCTGGTCGCACAGACGGTTATGCGCACGCTGGAAGATCGAGAGCAGCTCGCCCGCGTCGTGCTTGCTGCCGTCGGCCGGCCGCCGGACCCGCAGTAAACCCGTGGCGCGGCTACTCAGCACCTGACTGCCAGATCACCTCATTCTTTGAAAACCTATTTAGCTACTCACCGTATCAACCGACTTATCTGATGCACGTTCTGGTCCCGCTGAAACTGCTCGAAGACGCCAAGCAGCGACTGGGTGGCAGCCTGAGTGCAGCGGAGCGGCGGGCAATGACCCTGGCCATGGCGGCAGACGTGCTGAGCGCCGTCGCCGGCAGTCGCAGCGCCGGCAGCTGGACCCTGATCTCGCGCAATCCGGAGGCAGATGCCCTGACCGAGCATTTCGGCGGTCAGCGCTTCGTCGAGCCTGCCACCTGCAATCTGCCGGGTGCGCTGCATGCGGCCATTGCTGACCTGCCGGCCGCGCAGCGCGCCGGCGGCATCCTGGTGCTGCCCGCGGACCTGCCGTTGCTCACAGCCCTCGACATCGACTGCATCCTCGACGCGCACCAGGCGCTGGCGGCTCAGGGACCGGCCTGCACGCTGGTTGCCGACGCGGCGCTGATCGGCACCAACGCCCTGGCGCTGACGCCGGCCGATGCAATGCAGCTGATCTTTGACGGCCAGAGTTACCGCCCACACCTCAGGGCGGCGATCCGTCACGGCCTGCTGGTACAGACGCTGCGGCTCGGCAACTTCGGTCTCGACATCGATACCCCGGGGGACCTGGAGGCCCTGCTCGAAGTACGCCCGAACAGCCATGCCGGACGGTGCCTGCGCGAGCTGCGGGCCGCCCGGAGCTGAGCAACCCGTACCGATGCCCGCTGTGGCGGCCGGCAGCCGCCGCGGATCAATCGTCCTGAATTCGGGTACCACGCGGTACCAGCCGGTGGCGGGAGATCTTCCAGCCGTCGGCGGTCCGCCGCATTTCCGTCTCGTAGGTTGCCCACAGCGTCAGCGTTCGCTGCGGCGCATCGGCCATGTAGTGCAGGGCCTGGACGTCGCTGCGGGTGCGGGCGTGGTCGCCATCGATCTCGGCATACTGCGGTCCGAGCATGTGCTGGGTTGGCCCGTAGGCCTTGAGCGCCTCCCAGACGAAGTCGACCCAGGCATCGATGCCGTGCACGGGCGCCGAGCCGAAGTCGAGGACCTCGACATCTTCGGCAAAGCAGCTGCGATAGAGGTCGCGATCGCGCTCGTCGACGCCTGCTGCATAACGCAGCATGACGTCCTGCAGCGCCTGCCGATCGAGCACCTGCTGCAGTGCATTCTGCTCATCCGCCATGTTTCCCCCTCAAAGAGTTGTCGTTTCTGAGCTGTATTCCCCAGGCCACAACTTCCCCGATTTCACGGCCTCTGGTCAACGCTGGCCGTCCGGAACCCTCTGAGCTTATAAGACATTTACCTAGTCTCTTGCCCGGGAGTCTGGATAATGGCTGCACCAACGGGAGTACCCGCCTATGACGACGACCGAGAGCTCTCAGACCGGCACCCTGACCGGCAGCCACGCAGAAGCCGCAGTAGCCGCCGCTGTGATGGCCGACGGCACCCTGAGCGACGCCGAACTGCTGAAGTTGGCCGGGATCGAAGCGACCGACGTGCTCGCCGCCGGGGCGGCGCGCCTGCGTGACCGCGGCTTCGGCACTCTGGTGACCTTTTCCCGCAAGGTGTTCATTCCGCTGACCCACCTGTGCCGGGATGTCTGTCACTACTGCACCTTTGCGCAGGTCCCGCGCAAGATCAAAGCGCCCTACATGACGGTCGACGAAGTCCTCGCCGTCGCACGCGACGGTGCCGAGCAGGGGTGCCAGGAAGCGCTGTTCACCCTTGGCGAGAAGCCCGAGCTGCGCTACAGCGCTGCGCGCGAAGCCCTGGCCGAAATGGGGTTCGAATCGACCCTGCACTACCTGCGCCACTGCGCGGAACGGGTTTATGAGGAGACCGGCCTGCTGCCGCACCTGAATCCCGGCAACCTCACGCCCGACGAGCTCGAGTGGCTGAAGCCGGTCGCGCCGTCCATGGGCATCATGCTCGAGTCACTGTCCGACCGCCTGTGCGAAAAGGGGATGCCCCACTACGGGTCACCGGACAAGGTGCCGGCCGTGCGCCTGCAGACGCTGGCCGACGCCGGCGCCGCCGCGGTGCCCTTCACCACCGGTATTCTGATCGGCATCGGCGAAACGCGGCAGGAGCGCATCGAGTCGCTGCTCGCCATCCGGGCGGTGCACCAGCAGCATGGTCATATTCAGGAAATCATCGTTCAGAACTTCCGCGCCAAGCCGGAAACCAAGATGGCCAACGCGCCGGAACCGGATCTGAACGAGCTGCTGTGGACCATCGCCATGGCGCGGCTCATTTTCGGGTCACGCATGAGCGTCCAGGCGCCCCCGAATCTCAGCCCCGGTGTGCTGCCGCAGATCGTTGCTTCGGGCATCAACGACTGGGGCGGCGTCTCGCCGCTGACACCGGATTTCGTCAACCCGGAAGCGCCCTGGCCGCACCTCGACAACCTGCGCCGGGAAACCGCGCAGGCCGGCAAAATCCTCGAGCAGCGGCTGACCGTGTATCCGAGCTACATTGCCGACCTCGAGCGCTGGGTGCACGCGGATCTGCACGATGCCGTGCTGGCCCAGGCTGATTCCGAAGGCTACGGCCGTTCCGACCGCTGGGCGCCGGGTGATCTCACCCCACCGCCGCAGCATCTGCTCGATGCGATCGGTGCGCCAGCAGGCGCGATCGACCCGGCGCTGGAAGCGATCCTTGAGCAGGCTGAACAGGGCGAACGGCTCGACGAAGCGCAGATTCAGCGCCTGTTTGCAGCCCGGGGATCGGAGTTTACGGCCGTCACCCAGGCCGCCGACCGTCTACGCGCGAACGTTAACGGCGACACGGTGAGCTTCGTCGTCAACCGGAACATCAACTACACCAACATCTGCTACTTCAAGTGCCAGTTCTGCGCCTTCAGCAAGGGCAAGCTATCCGAGAACCTGCGCGGTCGGCCGTACGATCTCGATCCGGAAGAAATCCAGCGCCGGGTGAGCGAAGCCTGGGAACGCGGCGCCACCGAGGTGTGCATGCAGGGCGGCATTCACCCTGAATACACCGGTGACACCTACGTCGATATAGTCAGAACGGTAAAGGCCGCGCAACCGGACATGCACGTGCATGCCTTCTCGCCGCTCGAGGTCTGGCAAGGCGCCGATACGCTCGGCATCGACCTCGAAACCTATCTGCGCAAGCTCAAGGACGTCGGATTGAATACGCTGCCGGGAACGGCCGCGGAAATCCTCGACGACGAGGTCCGGCAGATCATCTGCGCGGACAAGATCAATACCGCGCAGTGGCTCGAGGTCATGGAGACCGCCCATCGGGTCGGCTTCCGAACCACGGCAACGATCATGTACGGGCATGTGGAGTCGCCGCTGAACTGGGCCAGGCACCTGCTGCGCATCCGCGACCTGCAGGCCAAGACCGGTGGCTTCACCGAATTTGTCCCGCTGCCCTTCGTCCATATGGAAGCACCCATGTATCTGAAGGGGAAGGCCCGCAAAGGGCCGACCTTCCGCGAGGCTATCCTCATGCATTCGGTGGCGCGGCTGGTGCTGCACGGGCTGATCGACAACATTCAGGCGAGCTGGGTCAAGATGGGGCACCAGGGCGTGGTCGCCTGCCTCAACGCCGGCTGCAACGACCTGGGCGGCACGCTCATGAACGAGAGCATCAGCCGCGCAGCGGGCACGGATCACGGGCAGGAGACCTCGCCGGAACAGATGCAGGCCATGATCCGCGCCGCGGGCCGGGTACCGCACCAGCGCACGACCCTGTACGGCGACGCGCCGGTCGAGCGAATTCAGGCCGGTGAAGCCGCGCCGCAGCTCATCGAGATCATCAACACGCCCGCCAAGAAGTACGAACGCAAACGAACCCGCCCACTGTCGCGGCCGGGCCTCGAAGGTGCCGACAAGAACGACCGATCAGCACAATCCTAGGACGTCTCCATGCGCATCCGCCTCCTGCTCCGCATTGCATTCATCCTGAGCCTCCCGCTCCCGGGCTGCCTGTACGCCAACCACCACGAAGGCGGCGCTGAAAAACCGGCAGGCTACAAAGTCACCGCGGCAGGCTACTTCGATGCCGCGAGCGGCGAGGTCCGCGGGCCGGTGCTGATGCACGTGGTCGATGGTCGGATCCACCATGTCGACGTCGGCACGGCCGCCATCAACGAAGCCAGGGCGCAGGGGCCGGTCACCGACCTCGGCGACGTGTATCTGACTCCCGGCTTCATCGACGCGCACGTGCACCTGCTGAGCGACGCCAACCTGCATGGCTACCGCCGGCTCGGCACCAGCCTGCCCAGACGCACGCTGATCGGGGCCCGGAACGCCGCGACGACCCTGCGCGCCGGCGTCACCACCGTACGGATGGTGGGTGCCCCGGGCTACGGCGGCGTCGCGCTGCGGGATGCGATCAACGACGGCGACCTGATCGGTCCGCGCATCCTTACCGCGGGCATGGCTATCGGCATTACTGGCGGCCACTGCGGCGACAACAACCTGCTGCCCTGGGAGGCCAACCCGGGCGGCCACTCGGTCGCCGACAGCCCCTGGGACGCGCGGCGTCTCGTCCGCCAGAACCGCAAGTTCGGGGCCGATCTGATCAAAACCTGCTCGACCGGCGGCGTCCTTTCGAAAGGCACCGAGGTCGGTGCGCCGCAGGGTACGATTGAGGAGCTGACCGCGCTCGTGGAAGAGGCGCACAGCCACGGCATGAAGGTCGCATCCCACGCGCACGGCACCACAGGTATCAAGAACGCGCTCAAGGCCGGGGTCGATTCGGTCGAGCATGCCAGCTTCATCGACGATGAGGGTATCCAGCTGGCGAAGGCCAACAACGCAGCCCTGGTTATGGACATCTACGTCACCGAGTACATCCTCGGTGAAGGCGAGGCCGCCGGCATTCTCGAGGAATCGCTGGCGAAAGAACGCCGCACCGGACAGATTCAGCGCGACAACTTCCGCAAAGCGCTCGAGGCGGGCGTCCGCATGGTGTTCGGCACCGATGCCGGTGTTTATCCGCATGGCGACAACCTGAAGCAGCTCTCGCGCATGGTGAAGTTCGGCATGACGCCCTCACAGGCGCTGCAGGCAGCGACGATTCATGCAGCTGAGCTGCTGGGGCTGAAGGATGAGGTGGGCGAGCTGAAGGCCGGCGCCGCGGCCGACTTTGTCGTGCTGCCAGCAAATCCGCTCGAAGACATCAGCGTGGTGCTGAAGCCGATCACCGTGTATCGGGCCGGCATTGCCTACGACGCAGAGCAGCGTGATGACGTTGTGCTTTAGTCACCGGTACTCACTGTAGCAGCCGCCCCGAGCGTCCCCCCTGACCCGCAAGGAGAGCCCCAATGTGCGATGACATCACCGCCCGCGAAGCGGACGCATTCCTCGAGGCGGCCGGGCCCTCCCGGCGCACCTTCGTTCTGACCGGATCCAGCGCCATGCTGGCGACGCTGCTCCCTGCCGTTGCCAACGCAGCGGCGGTGACCGAACAGGATGTGATGGTGCCGACGCCGGACGGCGAAGCGGACTGCTATTTCGTCCATCCCACCGAGGGCGCTCATGCCGCGGTCATCGTCTGGCCCGACATCGTCAGCATCCGCCCCGCGTTCCGGGCCATGGGCAAACGGCTCGCCGAGTCCGGCTATGCGGTGCTGGTCGTAAATCCCTACTACCGAACGGCGCGGGGCCAGATCGTGCCGGACGGCAAAACGTTTCGCGATCCGGGCATTCGTGACCTGCTGATGCCGCACGCCCGTTCGCTGTCACCAACCACCTGCGTGACCGACGGCCGGGCCTACGTCGAGTGGCTCGATCAGCAACCCGCTGTCGATACCAGCCGCAGGATCGGCACCACCGGCTACTGCATGACCGGTTCCTACGTCATGCGGCTGGCCGCAGCCATGCCGGATCGCATCGGTGCCGGCGGCTCATTTCACGGTGGCGGGCTGGCCACCGACGCCAAGGACAGTCCCCACCTTCTGGCTCCGCAGATGAAAGCAGGGTTCCTGATTGCCATCGCCGAAAACGACGATGCGCGTAAGCCAGAGGAAAAAGTCCTGCTGCGGGAGGCCTTCGACAGCGCGAGTATCGAAGCAGAGATCGAAGTCTACGCCGGCACCCAGCATGGCTGGTGTCCGCCGGATTCAGCCGTTTACGACCAGGTGCAGGCCGATCGCGCCTGGACCCGGCTCCTGGCACTGTTCGAACGGGAGCTCGGTGCCGGAACACCTCGAGCGCCGGTAATCGGCACCTGATACACGCGGTCGCTGCGGCTTCAGGGAATCAAGGTCGGCACGAACTGCGGGCGCACCGGCGGCGGCAGCCGGGCTTCCAGCGCCGCGGCGATGCGGAACAACGCAGCATCTTGATTCAGCGGCGTCACCAGCGATACACCAACCGGTAGCCCGTGGACGGCACCGGCGGGCAGCGTCAGCGTCGGCCAGCCAGAGATTGCCGCGAGGCTCGACGAGCCGATCTCAAACCGGTCGCCACCGGTCACATCAATTGGCCAGGCAAGGCCGTCGGTCAACGCAATGACAGCGTCAAGGGAGTGCTCCTCAAACAGCGCCTCGAGTTCCTCACGCAGACGGTCGCGCCCGGCCGTCAGCGCCGCTGCAAGTGCTTGCGCATCCATCGTCTTGTCAGCCGCAAGCGCTTCGGCAAACAGCTCCTGACCGAACCACGGCATGACCTGATCGGCGTTCCTGCGGTTGAATTGCATGACAGCAGCCAGGGACTGCGGCTGATTCACCGTACCGCGGAGATAGGCCGGCAGCTCGGTCGCGAACTGCTTGAGCATGACCTGATAAGAGGCCTCGTTGATCGCCGAGTCCAACGCGTAGCCGAGCGGATCAATGACGCTCGCACCGCCCGTCGCCAGTGCTTCCAACGCCGAATCCAGGATCCGCTCGAGACGCTCGTCCGAACCCGCGCCCGCATGCTGGCGCCAGACCCCGATCCGTTTGTTCCTGAGGCCATCGATCGTCGCGCGATCGAGGCCAGCCGCCAACGGCGCTCCGTCGGTGAGCATGGCCGCACCTACCAGTGCAGCGCCGTAAACCGATCGCGCAAATGGTCCTGCGACGTCCTGGGCCGAGGCGATCGGGATGACGCCCCGCATATCGACCCGGTCGATGCTCGGCTTGTAGCCAACAATGCCGTTCACCGCCGCCGGACAGACAATGGACCCATTGGTTTCCGTGCCGATTGCTGCCGGTACCATGCCCGCCGCCACGGCAACCGCCGAGCCGCTGGAAGAACCGCAGGGGCTGCGGTCCAACACATGCGGGTTGCGGGTCTGGCCACCCACGCTGCTCCAGCCGCTGGAACTGCGGTTGCCGCGAAAGTTGGCCCACTCGCTGAGGTTGGTCTTGCCGAGAATCACGGCTCCGGCATTCCGCAGCGCGGTGACCAGCGGCGCATCTGTCGCGGCTCGGTGGCTCAACAGGGCAAGCGAGCCCGCATGGGTCGGCAGGCCATCAGCCGTATCGATGTTGGCTTTCAGCAGCACGGGCAGGCCCGTGAGCGGACCTGCCGGAGGTTCAGCGGCCGGACCGGGCAGCAGATCCAGCACTGCATTGAGAGTCGGGCCGCGGTCGTCCAGCGCAGCAACCCGGAGCCGTACGCCATCCGCCAGGCTCCTGGCGGTTTCTTCGGCGCTGGCAAGAGCCGCCTTAAGCTCGCGGATGCTTCGGTAATCCGGCGCCTGAGCGGACACTCGTGGCACGGTGCGGGCCGCGTCATCCCAACCGGTGTCGGCGCGAGCGACGAGCGTGAAACTCGCGCCAATCAGGAGCATCGGTAAGCACATAGGTAAAAGTACGTACAGGTAATTCGTTGCTCTACGGTCCATCGGTCCCATCTTTTTCTTCTAATTGCCCTTTTAATTGCCCGTTACCACTGGCGTTACGCGTCGCCGCCGCTATCATGCTGGCACTGGTCTGTGAGCGCACCAGCTGAGAGATGCACCACCGGCCGTAACCACAACGCTATCACTGGAGAGAGAGTATGGGTAAGCAATACCCTGCTCGATGGCGCGCATCTGCTACGGCTATTCTGGCGGCACTGGTCATGACCAGTGCCCCTGTCGTGCATGCCGCGATCGAGGAGATCGTCGTCACCGCGCAGAAGCGCGAAGAGAGCGTGCAGGACGTACCGATCGCCGTATCGGCCTTCGATGCTGACGCCCTGGATTCCAAGCAGATCGATACCTTTGGCGACCTGCAGTTCAACGTTCCGAACGTGTCCTACGCCAAGGGCAACTTCTCCGGCAACAACTTTGCCATCCGCGGTCTTGGCACCGTCGCCGTTGGCACCTCAGCCGACTCGGGCGTTGGCGTGCACGTCAACGACGTGTACCTGCAGAGCCCACGCCTGTTCGAGACCGAGTACTACGACATCGAGCAGCTCGAAGTCCTGCGCGGCCCACAGGGTACGCTGTTTGGTCGGAACGCAACGGCCGGCGCCATCAACATGAAGACCAAACGCCCGGACATCGGCGAATGGTATGGCGACATAGAAGCCCAGCTCGGTAACTACGACAACCAGCGCGTCAAAGGCGCTCTGAACATTCCGATCAATGACGTCATGGCCGCGCGTATTGCCGGCGTCTGGCTGAGCCGCGATGGCTACACGGACAATAACTTTACCGGCAACGACATCGACGATCGCA
Source organism: Pseudomonadota bacterium (assembly GCA_038757945.1). Classification (GTDB taxonomy): domain Bacteria; phylum Pseudomonadota; class Gammaproteobacteria; order Pseudomonadales; family Azotimanducaceae; genus CALHVX01. The sequence goes on along the minus strand of JBCDGJ010000080.1, from coordinate 3,681 downwards.
GCCAGTACTCGGTTCGCGCTTCGTTCCGTTTCGAGCCGAACGACAACACGTTGGTCGACGTAATTGCCTACACCTTCGACGAGTCCAGCTCGCGCACCCGCAGCCAGAAGCAGTTCTGCGACTTTGACCCGAGCGGAGTGCTCGGCTGCCTGCCGACGACGCTCGAGACGGACGCGCTGAACCCGTTCTCGACGCTCGGCTACCTGCTGCCGTCGACGATCATCTCTGGCCCGCTCGGCCTCTTCGATCCGATTGCCAACCCGCCGGTCAACGCCGGTAACCCAAGCGATCTGCGCGAAGTCAATTCGTTCTTCGATCCGGACTACGAGGCCGAGGAAGACTTCTTCATGGTCGAGTGGAAACAGGTGCTCTCGGACACGATGGAAATGACCTTCATCGCCGCCTACCAGGAGACCTTCGTCAACTCCGAACAGGATTACAACGGCACCACCAACCCGTCACCGACCCTGGCCCCGGCCTCGTTCGTCGGCGTCTATCCCGGCGCTGCGGCGTTCTACGGGATCACACCCGGCAGCGGTATACCGGTGTCAACGGTTCCGAACGTGGATAGCTCCCTCGGCCTCGGTACCGGCGACTTTGTGCTGTCGGAAAACTTCGGCGCGCAGGACACCTCGTTTGCTGAGTCCGAGCAGAGCAGCGTAGAGCTGCGCTTCAACTCGAGCTTCGACGGCCCCTTTAACTTCATGGTCGCCGGTTCCTGGTTCGAGTTCGAAACCAGCACCGACTACTTCGTCCGCTCCGCCGGGCTCGATTACTTCTCCCTCGCCGGCGCTGGACCGACGGCGACACCGGCGGACACCTTCACGGTGCTCGCACCCGGGTTCTTCAACAACGAGACGCCGGTATTCGAGCTCGACTCCTGGGGCATCTTCGGCGAAGGCTACTACGAGTTCAGCGACACCATGAAGCTGACCGTTGGCCTGCGCTATAACGTCGACGAGAAGTTTGTGCAGGACCGTCAGGTGCTCCTGAACCTGCCGCTGACCGTGGACGTTGCGACTGGCGCAACCAGCTTTCTCGGCACGCCGGTCTCGAACTTCAACGAGCTGATGGCCGCCGGTACTGCAGCCGGTCTCTATGACGCGAACCCGAACGTCGCTGGCGCACAGCTGTTCCGCGAACAGGAAGTCACCTTCCGCGAGTGGACCGGTCGCATCGTCTTCGACTGGTTTCCGTCGGTCAGCTTCACCGACGAAACGCTGGTCTACGCTTCGTACTCCCGCGGTTACAAGGCTGGCGGCATCAACCCGGCGATCGACACCACGCTGTTCCCAGGTACGCCGGTCACGTTCGAGCCGGAGGACATCAACGCCTTCGAAGTCGGCACCAAGAGCCAGCTCTGGGACAACCGGCTGCAGGCCAACATCTCCCTGTTCTACTACGACTACACGGGCCTGCAGGTGTCGAAGATCGTCAACCGGACCTCGGTTAACGAAAACATCGACGCCGATGTCTGGGGCTTCGAGGGCGAGTTCATTCTGGCGCCAACGGAGAACTGGTTGTTCAACGCCAACCTCGCTTACCTGAACACGGAGCTGGGTGACTTCGCGACCATCGATCCGCGGGATCCGACCCAGGGCCGCCAGGACGCTTCGCTGATCAAGGACTTGGAAGCATCAAACTGTGTACTGCTGCACAACGGCCAGGGTGCTGCCAGCACCAATGTAGCGCTGCAGACGACCCTCGCGGACAACGGCGTACCTTACATCCCGACCGGAGCAGCGACCGGCATCCCGGAAACACCCGGCGTCTCTGACTCCGCTTTCAGTTCCTGTGCCGGCCTGCAAGCCATTGCGCCGTTGTTCGGCTATGGCTACGTCGATGGCGTGGAGCAGGATCTGACCGGCAACCCGCTGCCGAACAGCCCGGAGTTCCAGGTCTCGCTCGGCGCTCAGTACACGCACTACTTCGGTGGCGGCGCGTCCCTTTCCGGTCGCATCGACTACTACTGGCAGGACGAGTACTCAGCACGGATCTTCGACCGCCGCCAGGATCGTGTCGATTCATGGGATATCTGGAACGCTCAAATGACCTACACGAGCAACGAAGGGAACTGGTTCGTCCGGGCCTTCATCCAGAACATCGCGGATGAAGACAACATCGTCGGCATCTACAGCACCGACCAGTCTTCGGGGAACTTTACCAACGGGTTCTTCGTGGAGCCGCGGCTGTTTGGTCTGACGGCGGGTGTCAGCCTGAACTGATCTCAGGCTAACGCACACCAGCAGGGCGCCCCGGTTCCAGCCGCGGCGCCCTTTTTTGTGGTCGCTGGTCTGGTGTCCGCTTACGAACGCCCGACGGGGTCAGCTCGGAAAGGGCGTTTCGGAACGGCGGCGGCGCGCCTCGGCGAACAACAGGACAACCCCACTGTTGGCCTGCTCATTGGTGCGGGAGGTCTGCAGCGGGGTCTTTCCCTCCGGCGGCAGCCCACGCTCCCGCCGGATGCGCGCCAGGATTTCCGGCGCAACTTTCTTGTCGTTATGATACTTAATCTGCCAATCCAGCCAGCGATTGAACCGTCTGAACATTTCAATCCCCCACCCAGCCGATGTTGAGCGACAGTCAGTCTATGAAGCCGCCTGCTCCGTCACAAGTAGGGGGTTAGACCTATTCGGTTCAACCGAAGTACTCGTCGGCTCAGCCGAAGTGTTCGGCCAACTGCGCAAGCACGGGTTGCCGCAGCGCCCGCTTGGTGCGCCGGTAGGCCGGTCCGGCCAGCTTCGAAAGCTCGGCGGCAGCAGACATGGCGGCGTCGAGCGCCTCCCCGGTTGGCGCGACGCGATCAATGAACCCGGCTGCCAGCGCCCCGTTGGGATCGTAGGTGGCCGAGTGCAGCAGGGCCGGCTCCAGGTAACCCGGCTGCAGCCGGGTCCGCAGTGGTTCCACGGCCCATCCGGGCAGCGCGACGCCGAGCGCAACTTCCGTCATCCCGAACTTGAAGCGACCCTCTTCGGCAATACGCAGATCGCAACCTGCGAGCCAGACCAGGCCAATCGTCATGGCGTGCCCCTCTGTCACGCCCACCACCGGCACTGAGCAGTCGTAGATGCGCCGCGCCATCCGCCCGCCCCGCGCTCCGAGCGCGTTAAACGCCTCCGCGTCACCGCTGTTGAGCACCTTCAGATCGAACCCTGCGCAGAAGCAGCCGTCGCGGCCCTTGAGCACGATTGCTTTCGCCTCGGCTTCCGCTTTGTCCCAGGCGGCCTCCATCAGCTCGAGCAGCTCGTGGTTGATGACGTTCTTGCCGCCGTCATCCAGCTCGATGACCGCTATCTCACCCACAAGCTCAATGGTGACGCTCATGTTTCGCTCCGAATCATTTGTCCTGCCCGATGGAATCGCGGATGTTCCTGGTCGACGCAATTGTGCTGCCGCTGCGCGCGGTGCCGGCTTTACGAGCTGCACTCCACTGGTCAACCTCTTCGGCCGGAACGCCGTACGCAAGACCTCGCCCCACCCCCGGGCGGGCGCGCACCCGATCGATCCAATCCATCACCCGGGGCCAGCCGGTAATGTCGACCTTGCTCCACTTCCAGCCTCGCAGCCACGGGTAGAGGGCGATATCCGCAATCGTGAAAGAGTCCCCACAGACGAACGGCCGGTCACCGAGCTGGTGATCGAGCACCGCAACCAGGCGCAACGCTTCGGCCCCGAAGCGCT